>NZ_JACVVI010000002.1:0-529940 GCF_016658625.1 Pantoea sp. S62
CGGCAACGGGCGCACCTCAGGGATGAGGTGCGTAATCGCGCGGGCCGAGCGGCCATGGATGGTTTAAGCGACTTTCCGATCTGACCGTGTTGCCTTCGCAGACTCGGTCTCACCGCTGGGTATGGCAGACTTTGTCAGCAATCTCGTTGAGGGACATTGTTAACGCGTTAGCGCAGCGTTTCCTGCTGAAAAGCGTAGCCGCCATCATGGGGAATAAAGCTCAGACGATGCGTGATGCAGGCGGGCGCATCTTCGGCATGATGGGAAACAAACAGCAGCTGCGTGCGACCTTCGCCAATCAGCACATCGACGAAGCGCCGTACCAGCTGACGGTTAATCGGGTCGAGGCCTTGGAGTGGCTCGTCCAGAATCAGCAGCGTCGGATGCTTAACCAGCGCGCGGGCAATCAGCACCAGCCGCTGTTGTCCCCATGAGAGCGAGTGGAACGGCGCATCGCCCAGCCGGTTATCCATTCCCAGCAGTGTCAGCCACTGTTGTGCCAGCGCTTTCTGCCGATCGGACGCCGCCTGATACAGACCGATGGAGTCGAAGAAACCCGACAGGATCACCGTCCGCACATTGGTGCTGACGCGATAATCGAGGTGCAGGCTGCTGCTGACATAGCCAATATGCTGTTTGATATCCCAGATGGTTTCGCCACTGCCGCGACGACGGCCAAACAGGGTGAGATCATTGCTGTAGCCCTGCGGATGATCGCCGGTTACCAGACTCAGCAGCGTCGATTTTCCGGCGCCGTTCGGACCGACAATCTGCCAGTGCTCGCCCACGTTAACTTGCCAGTTCAGCCCCTGAATCACCGGCTTATCATTGTAGGAGACGGTGCCGTTGCGCAGGATAACGCGCGGGGCATCATCCGCCAGTGAAGGCAGCTGATCCGGCACATCCGCTTCGGGCAGCGCCATACCCATCAGCTGCTCACTGTGTGCCAGCTGTGCCACCAGCGCTTCCGTTAAGATCGTCTGGCGCGGGCCACTGTGCGTGAGCGTGCACTCCGCCAGCACACCCACCTGCTGAACGAAATCGGGAATATCGTCAAAGCGATTAAGCACCAGCACCAGCGTAAACGCCGGATGCTGCAGATTGCATAACGTGTCGGTCAGGCTGGCACGCGACGCCACATCCAGTCCGTCAAACGGCTCATCTAAGATCAGCAAATCTGGCTGGTTCATCAGGGCCTGGCAAAGCAGGGTTTTGCGGGTTTCGCCGGTTGAGAGATATTTGAAGCGGCGTGACAACAGCGGTTCGATGCCAAACTGCTGTGCCAGTTGTTTGCAACGTTCCGGCTGCTGCACTTCCGCCTGAATCACCTCTGCCACGATCAGCCCGGTATCCTCTTCGCCTTCGCTGAGCATATCGGTGTTGTTGCGCTGCCACTCCTGCGCCACCAGCGTCTGTAACTG
The DNA here is from genome assembly GCF_016658625.1 of Pantoea sp. S62. NCBI lineage: Bacteria > Pseudomonadati > Pseudomonadota > Gammaproteobacteria > Enterobacterales > Erwiniaceae > Pantoea > Pantoea sp. S62. The sequence goes on from NZ_JACVVI010000002.1 coordinate 1,422, forward strand.
CTCCAGCGACAGACGGACCGGCCTTGTGAAATCGCTGCTCACTGAACCCGCAAGCGGCGGCAGTTCACCGGAGAGTGCGCGCGCCAGTGAGGATTTACCGCTGCCGTTGGCACCGACAAAGGCCCAGCTTTCGCCGCGCTGAAGTTCCACCTGATTCAGCGTCAGTATCCGGGTATCGCTAAGATGAAACGTGCCTTGCAAAATATGCAATGAAGCCATGATTTGTTCCATTTTCTGCATCGTGTCATTGAGTTGTAACCATTGGCTGTAATGATGTCAAATCAGCTGCTAGAGCAGGGTGGCGACGATGGCGTTCTCCGCATTGAAACTGGCGATCACCGCGTCGCCGGGCTGCAGCTTCAGCTGCTGTAGCTGTTCATTAGTAAGAGTGGCACACAGGGTTTCGCCGCTGGCGAGCTGCATCAGCACCTCAGTCATCTGCTCACCCGGTTCGATGGCAGTGACGGTGGCGGCCAGCTGATTGTCTTCCTCTGCGGCGTCACGACTGATGCGGATCCACGGCGCTTTGATCAGCACCAGCACCTCTTTACCCGCCGCCAGCTGCAGACGATCGGCGCTGCGCTGGGTCAGCGCCACATTGAGCTGAGTGACGCCATCAGCCAGCTGAATCAGCAGATGCTGAACCACCTGCTGCGCATCGTTGCTGACCACGGTGCCGAACAGCTGGTTGCGGGCGCTGGTCTGCAGTGAGAAGCGAGCGATGGCCGCCAGCAGGCTGTCGAGCGGCAGCGTATCCTGCTGCAGCGCATCGAAGGCTTTCTGCTGGATCTGCTCCATCAGATGAAACAGCTGAATCAGGCGTTCACCGTAGCGGGTCAGCGTGGCTCCGCCGCCGCCTTTGCCGCCGGTTGCCCGCGCCACCAGCGTCTCATCCGCCATCTGGTTCATCTCATTAATCGCATCCCAGGCACTTTTGTAACTGATGCCAGCCAGCTTCGCCCCCTGACTGATCGATCCGGTCTGCTGGACGCGTTTCAGCAGCTCAATACGCCGCGGATCGGCAAACAGTTTCTGTTGTAAACGGATATGAAGGGATAGTTCAGCTTCCATGACAGCTCCGGCAAAGGGTTAAGGCGAAGGCCGATGATAGCGGCGTTTTATGACCAAAGTAAAAGCACGAAAAGGGCTGCGCAAAATTTTACTGACCCGTTACAATCACTTTTTTGTTAGCAGAGTGAGACTCTCCATGCTGGAATTACTGAAAAGCCTCGCCGTGGCCGTACTGATGGTCCCTGTGGTAATGGCGCTGATGCTGGGTATGATTTATGGCCTGGGTGAAGTGTTTAATATCTTCTCTAAAGTGGGTCATCGCGAAAAATCTTCAGCCCGTTCGCATAATTAATTTCTGCCACGCCCGCCATCCTGGCGGGCGTCGTCATTTTTGTAACGCACCGATTCAACCTTCTCTGACGCCTGCCGATAATTTACTGAACCTCCCTGATATTGCGTTATATTATCCGCTACACAACGAATAGCCGGAGAGAATCATGTCATTTAATTACACCCGCTGGGGCGTCGCGGCGCTGGTTACCGTGTCGCTGGCCGGACAGGCCGTGGCCGCCGATAACATTACCGTGTTTGCCGCGGCTTCGCTGACCAATGCGATGCAGGATATTGCCAGTCAGTATCAGAAGGAAAAGGGCGTAACGGTCGTCTCTTCGTTCGCCTCATCCTCCACGCTGGCGCGTCAGCTTGAACAGGGCGCGCCTGCCGACCTGTTTATCTCTGCCGATCAGCAGTGGATGGATGATGCCGTAGCGAAGAAAAGCGTGATCACCCGCACCCGCTACACCCTGCTGGGCAACGACCTGGTACTGATTGCGCCACGCAGTGCCGCAGCTAAAGCGGTGACGCTGGATCCTCAGACCGACTGGAAAACATTGCTGCACGGCGAACGTCTGGCGGTTGGCGATCCGGACCACGTTCCGGCGGGAATTTACGCCAAAGAAGCGCTGCAAAAACTGGGCGCCTGGGACGGCGTTGCGCCCGCGTTAGCGCCCGCTAATAATGTGCGGGCAGCGCTGGCGCTGGTCGAGCGTAACGAAACGCCTTATGGCATTGTCTACGGTTCGGACGCCGTCGCCAGCGACAAAGTGCAGGTGGTGGGGCGTTTTCCGGCAGACAGCCATAAACCGGTGGAATATCCGATGGCGATCGTAAACGATCACGACACGGCTACCGTTAAAGCCTTTTATGATTACCTGAAAGGGCCGCAGGCTGCGGCGATTTTCAAACATTACGGATTCACACCAACGAAATGATACTCAGCGATCCCGAATGGCAGGCAGTACTACTTAGCCTCAAAGTCTCTGGCATAGCCGTGCTGGGCAGTCTGCCGTTTGGCATCCTGATGGCCTGGATTCTGGTGCGCTGCCGTTTCCCCGGCAAAGCGCTGCTCGACAGCCTGATTCACCTGCCGCTGGTGCTGCCGCCGGTAGTGGTGGGGTATCTGCTGCTGGTTAGCCTGGGACGACGCGGGATCATTGGTGAAAAGCTGTTTGACTGGTTTGGTTTCAGCTTTGCGTTCAGCTGGCGCGGTGCGGCACTGGCGTCTGCCGTCATCGCCTTTCCACTGATGGTACGCGCCATCCGGCTGGCGCTGGAAGCGGTGGATAGCCGGCTGGAGCAGGCAGCGCGTACGCTGGGTGCCGGACGCTGGCGGGTCTTTTTCACCATTACACTGCCGCTGACGTTGCCGGGTGTGATCGCCGGAACGGTACTGGCGTTTGCCCGATCGCTGGGCGAATTTGGCGCCACGATCACGTTCGTTTCCAATATTCCCGGTGAAACGCGCACGCTTCCGCTGGCGATGTTTACCCTGATCGAAACGCCCGGTGCAGAGGGTGCGGCGGCGCGACTCTGCGTGATCGCTATCGTGCTGGCACTGGGTTCACTGCTGGCGTCGGAATGGCTGGCACGGGCAGGCCGTAAGCGGATGGGAAGCTGATGCTATCACTCAACTTTATGCAGCAGCAGGGCGATCATCAGCTTGAGGTCGATCTGCAGATCCCGGCCAAAGGGATCACCGCCATTTTCGGTGTTTCCGGTGCCGGTAAAACCTCACTCATCAACGCCATCAGCGGACTGACTCAGCCGCAGCGCGGGCGAATTGAGCTTAACGATCGCCTGCTGTTTGATGCAGAGCAGAAGATTGCGCTGCCGCCGGAAAAACGCCGCATCGGTTATGTGTTTCAGGATGCTCGGCTGTTCCCGCACTACCGGGTCCGGGGCAACTTGCAATATGGTATGGCGCCGTCAATGAAAGCGCAGTTCGACAGTCTGGTCTCGCTGCTGGGGCTGGAGGCGCTGCTGTCGCGCTTTCCGCTGTCGCTGTCGGGCGGTGAAAAGCAGCGGGTCGCGATTGGCCGGGCGCTGCTGACCGCACCGGATATGCTGCTGCTGGATGAGCCGCTGGCGTCGCTGGATTTGCCGCGCAAACGTGAACTGATGCCGTATCTGCAAAAGCTGGCGAAGCAGGTCGATATTCCGATGCTCTACGTCTCGCACAGTCTGGATGAAATCCTGCATCTGGCTGATAACGTGCTGGTGCTGGATGCGGGCAAGGTTAAAGCCTTTGGTCCGCTGGAGCGGGTCTGGAGCAGCAGCGCGATGCGGCCCTGGCTGCCGGTGAGCGAACTGACCAGCGTGCTGCGGGTGCAGGTGCTGGAGCAGCATCCCGACTATCCGATGACCGCACTGTCGCTGGGCGATCAGCACATCTGGGTCAGCCGGGTAAATCAGCCGGTGAAAACGCCGCTGCGTATTCGCATCGCCTCATCCGATGTTTCGCTGGCGCTGCAACCGCCGCAGCATACCTCCATCCGCAACATTTTACCGGCACAGGTCGTTGAGCTGCTGGAGGTCGGAGACCAGGTAGAGGTGAAGCTGCGTATCGGCATCAGCGAACTCTGGGCGCGCATCACGCCGTGGGCGCGCGATGAACTGGGCATCCGGCCCGAACAGTGGCTCTATGCCCAGATTAAAAGCGTCTCCGTGACGCCCTGATTACAGGACGAACTGACGGAGAGTATCGGCAATACCGGTTTCAAGGTTAGTGCCGATCACCTTTTTCGCCCGTGCTTTGATCGCCTCGTCGGCATTGCCCATCGCCACGCCCAGTCCGGCCGTTTCCAGCATGCTGAGGTCGTTGTAGTTATCACCAAATGCGATCACATCGGACATGCTCAGCCCCAGCGATTCAACCCACTGCGCCAGCCGTTTGCCTTTGCTGTTGCCGCCTTTAGCGATATCCACCTGATCGTGCCATGACCATTCGCAGGCCAGCCCCAGCTCCGCTTCCACCGCAGTGGCGAACTGTTGCAGCTCCTGATGATTGTCGTGCGACAGGGCAAACTTCCAGATCGAACCGGCGTCACGTGCCGCCTGGGCTAAATCAGGCACCTGACGGAACAGCGGACGCTGATGCTCAGGCAGCGATTCGGCCCATTTCAGCGTGCGCATCACGTGACCGGTCGGCGTCTGATAGAGCATCGCATCATCCACGTAAAGCAAGCCGTGAATCTGCTGCTGATCCAGCCTCTCAATGACCTGTAACGCCAGCTGCGGGTCGAGAGGATCGGACGCCAGCACCTGTTTCGCCTGGTAATCATACAAATAGGTGCCATTACAGCAGATTGCGGGTGTATCCAGTTGTAGTGCCTGATAAAAAGGGTGGATAGCGCAGTGATGGCGTCCGGTCACAATAGCGACATGAACACCCGCCTGGCGGGCCTGGTTCAGTGCGTCAATTGACTGCGGCAGAATCGTTTTGGCTGGGGTCAGCAGCGTGCCGTCGAGGTCGAGGGCAATTACCCGGTAGCTCATTCATCCTCTCGTTTTTTCAGGTTTGCAGAGGCTGAAGTCTACACCTGTCCACGGTCCGGAGACAAAAAACAGGGCACAAATGATTCCAGCGCAGGCCAATAAAACACGCTACAGTGATTCACAGATCATGATCAGGCAGCAAAAAAGGAGAATGCATGAAACAGGTTGTCTACACCGCCAGTCCCGAGAGCCAGCAGATTCACGTCTGGCAGATGAATGATGAGGGTGCGCTGACGTTGCTTCAGGTGATTGATGTCGCCGGCCAGGTTCAGCCGATGGTGGTGAGTCCGAAACGCGATTTTCTCTATGTCGGTGTGCGTCCCAATTTTCGCGTGCTGGCGTTCCAGATTGCCGCCGATGGCACGCTGACCGAAGCCGGTCAGGCACCGCTGCCGGGCAGTCCGACCCACATTTCCACCGATCGCGAGGGCCGGTTCCTGTTCTGCGGTTCCTACAATGATGCCTGCGTCAGCGTCAGCCCGATTGGCGATGATGGCATTCCGCAGGCCCCGCTGCAGGTGATCAACGGTTTGGATGGCTGCCACTCGGCCAATATCGATACCGATAACAAGACACTCTATGTACCGGCACTGAAGCAGGACCGTATCTGTCTGTTTGCGCTGGGCGCAGACGGTCAGCTGACGCCGCGCAAACAGGCGCAGGTCACGACGGTAGAAGGCGCAGGTCCGCGTCATATGCAGTTTCATCCGGGCGGGCAGTTTGCTTACTGCGTCAACGAGCTCGACAGCACGGTTGATGTCTGGGCATTAAATACCGGTGAAGGCGAAGCAGAAAGCGTGCAGACGCTGGATATGATGCCGCCTGACTTCAGCGGTACGCGCTGGGCAGCCGATATTCATCTGACGCCGGATGGCCGTTTCCTCTACGCCTGCGATCGCACCAGCAGCACGCTGGCAATTTTCAGCGTCAGCGAACTGGGCGATGAACTGACGCTGGAAGGGTTCCAGCCGACGGAAACGCAGCCGCGCGGGTTCAATATCGATCACAGCGGACGTTTTCTGGTGGCGGCGGGACAGAAATCGCATCACATCGAAGTGTATGCGATTAGCGAACCGAAGGGGCTGTTACAGCCGCTGGGACGTTATGCGGTAGGGCAGGGCCCGATGTGGGTGGTGATTCATCAGCTGCAGGCGTAACGCATCCTGAAAAACGCCTCTCCTGAGCGGGAGGGGCGTGAGATTGTTAACGAAGTCTGCCACTGCCAGCTATGAGATCGTGCAGACACAGGGAATAGGGTCAGATCAGAAAGACGCAAAAGCCACCATCCATGGCACGCTCGGCCCGCGCAATTACGCACCTCATCCCTGAGGTGCGCCCGTTGCCGGGCCAACGCGTTGCGTTGTTCAAAAACGCTCCCGGCGTTTTTGTCCCTGGCGCGGGACGCTTTCCTCTTCTGACCCTGTTCCCTGCTATTTAAGCTAATGCGTTGCTGCCAGATCATTTAGCTTTGGGTTTGTCAGTTGTCAGTCTTACTGATAATTCACGGTCAGCGAGGCGCTCGCCAGGGCGTGGAAATGCACATTAAAGCCGACCATTGCGCCACTGGCGCCTTCATCCACCTCAATCGTCTCCACATCCAGCGCATGCACGGTGAAAATGTAGCGATGGGTTTCGCCCTGTGGCGGTGCCGCGCCACCATAGCCCGCCTGACCGAAATCGGTGCGGGTCTGGATTGCGCCTGCTGGCAGTGACGCTTTGCCGGAACCGGCACCCTGCGGCAGTGACGTGGTGCTGGCCGGAATATTCGCCACGACCCAGTGCCACCAGCCGGAACCCGTCGGCGCATCAGGATCGTAGCAGGTCACCACAAAACTTTTGGTGCCTTCCGGTGCCGCTTCCCAGGCAAGATGGGGAGAGATATTCTCGCCCTGATAACCCATGCCGTTGAAAACATGCTTTTCTGGCATCTTCTCGCCGTCATTAAAATCCTGACTAAAAACGCGCATCACATCTCCTTAACTGTCGATGAATAGCCTTTCATCATAACCAAAAGCGCCACCAGTGCCAGTGGTCAGCCCGCTTCAGGCGGCAAAATGTTGCGAATGTTCCAGCGCGCCGCCAATTGCCTGCACCAGCTGACTCAGTGCCTGGGGCGTGATGATGTAGGGCGGCATCAGGTAAATCAGCCGACCGAATGGCCGGATCCAGACGCCCTGTTCAACAAAGAACTGCTGCAGCGCCGCCATGTTGACCACCTGATGGGTTTCCACCACGCCAATCGCCCCCAGCACGCGCACATCGGCCACCTGCGGTGAACGGCGCAGCGGCAGCAGCTCAGCCCGCAGCTGCTGTTCGATTGCGGCCACCTGACGCTGCCAGTGACCGTCCGCCAGCATGCTCAGGCTCTCCGCCGCCACCGCACAGGCCAGCGGATTGCCCATAAAGGTCGGGCCATGCATAAAACAGCCTGCCGCGCTGCGGCTGATGGTGTCGGCGACGTCGCGGGTGGTCAGGGTCGCTGCCAGCGTCATCATGCCGCCGGTCAGCGCTTTGCCGACGCAGAGAATATCCGGGGTAATGCCTGCATGTTCACAGGCAAAGAGCTTGCCGGTGCGGCCAAAGCCGGTAGCGATCTCATCCGCTATCAGCAGTACGCCATAGCGGTCGCACGCTTCCCGCACCTGCTGCAGATAGCGCGGATGATAGAAACGCATGCCGCCCGCACCCTGCACAATCGGCTCAAGGATCACCGCTGCCAGCTGCCGGTGATGCTGTTCGATCAGTCGGGCGAAATCATCGAAATCGCGTTCGTCCCATTCATCATTAAAGCCGCAGGCCGGTGCCGCCGCAAAGTGGTGCTCAGGCAGATAACCGCGCCACAGACTGTGCATCGAGTTATCGGGATCGCAAACCGACATCGCGGCAAAGGTATCGCCATGATAGCCGCGCTTCAGCGTCAGGAACTGCTGGCGCGTCTCACCCCGGCCCAGCCAGTACTGTAGTGCCATCTTCATCGACACTTCCACCGCCACCGAGCCGGAATCGGCCAGGAAGACGCACTCCAGCGCCTCGGGCGTCATCGCCACCAGCTGACGGCAGAGCGCCACTGCTGCCGGATGGGTAATGCCGCCAAACATCACGTGCGACATCTGCGTGACCTGCTCCGTTAGCGCCCGGTTCAGTCGCGGGTGGTTGTAACCATGAATCGCCGCCCACCACGATGACATTCCATCCACCAGCTCACGGCCATCGGCCAGCTGCAGCTGAAAACCCTGCGCAGCGACGACCGGGTAGCAGGGCAGCGGATCCTTCATCGAGGTGTAGGGATGCCAGATGTGCTGGCGGTCAAAACGGGCATCATCGGAGGAGAAAACGGGGGTAGTCATCGGAGTTGTAAACCAAAATAAAAAAATATAGTTTACAAGTATACCCCTGCTTTCTGTCGGGATGACACCCTTTTCTGGAGTACGTAATGGCTCAACGCTGGACAATTGCACAGGCGCAAGCGCTGTTTGATCAACCTTTTCTTGAACTGATGTTTAAAGCGCAGCAGGTGCATCGTCAGCACTTCGACCCGCGCCAGGTGCAGGTCAGTACCCTGCTGTCGATCAAAACCGGCGCCTGCCCGGAAGATTGCAAATATTGCCCGCAGAGCGCGCGCTACAAGACCGGCCTGGAGTCGGAACGTCTGATGGAAGTGGAGGAGGTACTGACCTCCGCGCGTCAGGCCAAAGCCGCCGGTTCGACCCGTTTCTGCATGGGTGCCGCGTGGAAAAACCCGCACGAGCGCGATATGCCCTACCTGGAAAAGATGGTCGAAGGCGTGAAGGCGATGGGAATGGAAACCTGCATGACGCTCGGCACGCTCAGCGATCAACAGGCGCAGCGGCTGGCGGGCGCGGGCCTCGATTACTACAACCATAACCTCGACACCTCACCGGAATTCTATGGCTCCATCATCACCACCCGCAGCTATCAGGAACGTCTGGATACGCTCGGCAAAGTGCGCGACGCCGGAATCAAAGTCTGTTCGGGCGGCATCGTCGGCCTGGGCGAAACCGTGAACGATCGCGCCGGTCTGCTGGTGCAGTTAGCCAATCTGCCGACCCCGCCGGAGAGCGTGCCGATCAACATGCTGGTTAAAGTCAAAGGCACGCCGCTGGCGGATAACGATGACGTTGAACCGTTCGATTTTATCCGCACCATCGCGGTGGCGCGCATCATGATGCCGACCTCGCATGTGCGCCTCTCCGCGGGCCGCGAGCAGATGAGCGAGCAGACTCAGGCGATGTGCTTTATGGCCGGGGCGAACTCGATTTTCTACGGCTGCAAACTGCTGACCACGCCGAATCCGGAAGAGGATAAAGACCGCGTGCTGTTCCGCAAACTGGGGCTGAACCCGGAGCATACCCACACCCAACACGGCGATCAGCAGCAGGAAGAACACCTCAGCGAGCAGCTGTTCCATGCCGATACAGAACAGTTCTACAACGCGGCGCTGTAATGAGCTGGCAGCAACGACTTCAGCAGGGGCTGGCGCAGCGCCGTGCGGCCGATGGCTGGCGACAGCGTCGAATCATCGATCAGCAAGCCACCCGCACGTTAGAGAGCGGTGGCCGCCGCTATCTGCACTTCTCCAGCAATGACTATCTCGGTTTAACCCGCCATCCGGCGGTGATTGCGGGCTGGCAGCAGGGCGCGGCGCTGGCGGGCGCGGGGGCGGGTGCCTCAGGTCACGTCACCGGTTATCACCGTCAGCACGCCGAACTTGAGGCGCAGCTGGCCGACTGGCTCGGCTATGACCGTGCGCTGCTGTTTATCTCCGGCTTCGCGGCCAATCAGGCAGTGATTCATCTGCTGGGCGAGAAAAACGATCGCATCCTGGCCGATAAACTCAGCCATGCCTCGCTGCTCGACGCCGCCAGCCACAGCCCGGCGCAGCTGCGGCGTTTCAGTCATAACGACCCGGAGAGCCTGACGGCACGGCTCGCGTCACCCTGCGAGGGGGAAACGCTGGTGGTGACCGAGGGGATTTTCAGCATGGATGGCGACAGCGCACCGCTGGCTTCGCTGGCGCAACAGACGCGTCAGGCACAGGGCTGGCTGCTGGTGGATGATGCGCACGGCATCGGCGTGGCAGGTGAGCAGGGGCGGGGCAGCTGCTGGCAGCAGGGCGTTAAGCCGGAACTGCTGGTGGTCACTTTTGGCAAAGCCTTTGGCGTCAGCGGTGCCGCGCTGCTGTGCGATGCGGATACCGCCGACTATTTCCTGCAGTTCAGCCGGCATCTGATCTATTCCACCGCCATGCCCGCTGCGCAGGCTGTGGCGCTACAGGCGGCACTGCGCGAAATTCAGCAGGGTGATGCGCTGCGCCAGCTGTTGCAGCAGAACATTGCGCATTTCCGGCGTGGCGCGGCCGCGCTGCCGTGGCAACTGATGGACTCAGCCAGCGCGATCCAGCCGCTGCTGATCGGTGAAAATGGCGATGCGATGGCGCTCTCGGCGCGGCTGGCGGAGGCGGGCTGCTGGGTCAGTGCGATTCGGCCACCTACCGTGCCGCCGGGAACGGCCCGGCTGCGCATTACCCTGACGGCGGCACATCGCCCGGAAGATATCGATCGGTTACTGGAGGCGCTGCATGACGCTGCGGGTTGATAAGCAGGCGGTGGCACGTGCCTTTGGTCGGGCGGCCAGCCATTACGATGCCCATGCGGCACTGCAACGGCTCAGCGGCGAGGCGCTGCTGGCACGCGCACCGGCTCACAGCGGGCTGCAGCTGCTGGATGCCGGGTGTGGCACCGGCTGGTACAGCAGGCTGTGGCGCGAACGCGGCAAACAGGTCACGGCGCTGGATCTCTCACCACAGATGCTGCAACAGGCGCGGGACAACGACGCGGCGCAGCACTATCTGGCGGGCGACATCGACGCGCTGCCGCTGGCGGATAACAGCATCGACATGGTGTGGAGCAACCTGGCGGTGCAGTGGAGTGAGGATCTGCCCGGCGCGCTGCGCCAGTTCCGGCGGGTGCTGCGGCCCGAGGGCACGCTGCTGTTTTCCACGCTGGGCGACGGTTCGTTGCATGAGGTGCATGAAGCCTGGTCCCATCTGGATGCGTTACCCCATGCTAACCGCTTTCTCAGCGAGGCGGAGATTGCGGCGGCCTGCCATGCAGAGCAACTGGTTTGCAGCGCAGAAAGGGTGACGCTGCATTTTCCCGATGCGCTCAGTGCCATGCGTTCGCTGAAAGGGATTGGCGCGACCCATCTGCATCAGGGCCGCGACAGGCAGATACTCACCCGACAACGGCTCAACCAGTTAGAGGCACACTGGCCGCGCGATCGGCACGGCTATCGCCTGAGTTACCATTTAATTTACGGAGTTACGCTTTCATGAAACGGCTTTTTATCACCGGCACCGACACCGAAGTCGGTAAAACGGTCGCCAGCGGCGCACTGTTGCAGGCAGCCGCCGCAGCGGGCTACCGCTGTGCGGGCTACAAGCCGGTTGCGTCAGGCTGTGAGATGACGCCAGAAGGCATTCGTAACAGTGATGCGCTGGCGCTGCAGCGCTTCAGCAACGTGCCGTTAAGCTATCAGCAGGTCAATCCGCTGGCGTTTATGGAGCCGACCTCGCCACACATCGTCAGCGCCGAAGAGGGCAGGCCGATCACCCATCTGGCACTGTCAGCGGGTCTGGCGGCGCTGGAGCCACTGGCGGACTGGATTCTGGTCGAGGGTGCAGGCGGCTGGTACACCCCGCTGTCAGAGACGCACACCTATGCGGACTGGGTGGTCAGCGAACAGCTGCCCGTGATTCTGGTGGTGGGAATTAAGCTCGGCTGCATCAACCACGCCATGCTCACCGCCGAGGCGGTGCGTGCGTGCGGCCTGCCACTGGTGGGCTGGATCGCCAACACCGTCGAGCCGCCTGGCAAACGCTATCAGGAATATCTCACCAGCCTGAAGCAGCGACTGCCTGCGCCCTGTCTGGGCACCATTCCGTATCTCACCGATGCGCAGCAGCAGGCCTCCTGTGGACAGTATCTGACGCTGCCAGAGTAAAAAACTGGCCCCACCGGCTTTTGCTCAATCAGTATGAGCCTGTGCAGTGCTCACCAGCCTGAACGTCAGGTTGTTGCGCGCTGCCTGCAATCCTGACGCCTGCCGTGACAGGGACTCAGCGTCAGGCCACCGTCAGCCACTTATCCACGGTGTGGTCATCGAGCTGCTCCATGCTGCCCTGCGCCACATTACGGCCACGGTGCAGCAGCAGGAAATAGTCCGCCACCCGCCGAATCAGCGACAGGCGCTGCTCCAGCAGCAGGATGGTCAGCCCGTAGTCGAGGTTAAGCCGGCGGATCAAGTTGCCCATCTCCTCTTCCAGCCACGGTGACATCCCATCAGTCGGCTCATCCAGAATCAGCAGTTTGGGCTGCAGCACCAGCGCGCGCGCCAGGGCCAGCTGTTGCTGCTGATCGATGGGCAGATCGCCGCTGCGCTGCTGGCGCAGGGAGTAGAGTGCCGGGAACAAATCAAAGACCATTTCGGGAATGGCGCGATGACGATCGCGCTGGCTGGCACCCGCCAGCAGGGCAATCAGCAGGTTATCTTCCACACTCATCTGGGTAAAAATATGGCGGCCCTGCGGCACATAGCCGATGCCCATCTGCGCCCGCTGTTCGGCCGGTTGCAGCAGCAAATCTTCCGGCGGCGAGCCATCCTCTTTCCAGGAAATGGTGCCGCTGTTAATCGGCAGTCTGCCCATGATGCAGTTGACCAGCGTGGTCTTGCCCATGCCAGGACGGCCCAGAATGCCGGTGCAGGTGCCAGGCGACAGATCCAGGTCCACATCCCACAGGATATGGTTCTGACCGTAAAATTGATTTACCGAACGTAGACTCAGCATCTGACACTCTCCTTCCCGATCATTAGCCTGATTGCTTCCGCTCTTTGTCGTCTGGCAAACAAGTCATCAGCAACGGCAGCCTCACCATTGCAGCACAGTGCGCGTAAAGCGCGGTGACGTTACTGACTCCTGCAATTCCCAGGCCAGATCTTAAAACGGCCCTGTTTCCTGCTGCAGTGCGCTGTATCAGGGAGGAAAGGTGAGAAAAACTTATCAATTACCCATGGTCATCACGCGCCTGCACTTTTACAGTGCCTGTGGGCGCTGTTTGTGGTGCAGACGTGCTGCGGTAACGCAGAATGTCTGATTAAGAATCTTAGTGGAACGATGAAAATTTGCGTGCCACGCCAGGCGATAGAATAAAAATGCAGAATAATCCGTCAGCAGCCGACGCGAAATTTAACGCAAAAAAATTATTTTCAACGAGGCGGGACGGCAGGGAAAAATTATACACAGCTGATGGCGGCGGGGCTGCCATCACTTATCCACTATTCCTGTGGATAACCTTGTGCATTAGGTAATGAAAACCGGTTAGAAGCGAGGAAATACGCGGCCTGGTAACATAATGACGAGATTCTGGCCTTATTAGCTTAAACCAGTAAAATCAGCTGGTTATCAAAAAACAAGCCTGCGAATTTTCTGTCAGGTAACCGAACTGTAATTTTGTGACGTTCTATTGACAAATGTTAAATCCGATCCCGGTCTGGGGATAACATTGCGCAACACGCTTTGCGATATCACGTATCTGAAGCAGGCGGGCTAAGTCTTACCCTGATTGCATTAACCTTGCACGATTACTGTTTTTATATCCAGTATTATTTTCTGGCAAAATCACCATAGCAGAGTAAAATAAGTGGCTGCCCGCCGACTTCTCCAGCAGGAACTGCATTCATGACCAAAGCTTTTAAACTCAATTCCGCCTTTAAACCTTCGGGCGACCAGCCTGAGGCGATCCGTCGCCTGGAAGAGGGGCTGGAGGATGGACTGGCCCACCAGACCTTATTAGGCGTAACCGGCTCCGGTAAAACCTTTACCGTCGCCAACGTCATTGCCGACCTCAATCGCCCGACGATGGTGCTGGCACCGAACAAAACGCTGGCGGCGCAGCTCTATGGCGAGATGAAAGAGTTTTTCCCGGATAACGCCGTCGAGTTTTTCGTCTCTTACTACGACTACTATCAGCCTGAAGCCTATGTGCCGAGCTCCGACACCTTTATTGAAAAGGATGCGTCGGTGAATGAACACATCGAACAGATGCGTCTGTCAGCGACCAAGGCGCTGCTGGAGCGGCGCGATGTTATCGTGGTGGCGTCGGTTTCGGCGATCTACGGTCTGGGCGATCCCGATCTCTATCTGAAAATGATGCTGCACCTGACCCGCGGCATGATTATCGATCAGCGCAGCATCCTGCGCCGCCTCTCAGAGCTGCAGTACACCCGCAACGATCAGGCGTTTCAGCGCGGCACCTTCCGCGTGCGTGGCGAAGTGATCGATATCTTCCCAGCGGAGTCGGACGATATTGCGCTGCGCGTCGAACTGTTTGACGAAGAGGTCGAGCGTCTGTCGCTGTTCGACCCGCTGACCGGGCAGATCGATTCAGTGGTGCCGCGCTTTACCATCTATCCCAAGACGCACTACGTCACGCCGCGTGAGCGCATTCTGCAGGCGATGGAAGACATCAAAGTCGAGCTGGCGGACCGCCGCCGGGTGCTGCTGGAGAACAATAAACTGCTGGAAGAGCAGCGTATTACTCAGCGTACCCAGTTTGATCTGGAGATGATGAGTGAGCTGGGCTACTGCTCCGGCATCGAGAACTACTCGCGCTATCTCTCCGCACGCGGACCGGGCGAAGCGCCACCGACGCTGTTTGACTATCTCCCTGCCGATGGCCTGCTGGTGGTGGATGAGTCGCATGTCACCATCCCGCAGATTGGCGGCATGTATAAAGGCGACCGGGCGCGCAAAGAGACGCTGGTGGAGTATGGCTTCCGCCTGCCGTCGGCGCTGGACAACCGTCCGATGAAGTTTGAAGAGTTTGAGGCGCTGGCACCGCAGACCATCTATGTCTCGGCAACGCCGGGCAAATATGAGCTGGAAAAATCGGGCGACGAAGTGGTCGATCAGGTGGTGCGTCCTACCGGTCTGCTGGATCCGATCATCGAAGTGCGTCCGGTCGGCACCCAGGTTGACGATCTGCTGTCGGAAATCCATCAGCGCGTGGCGATCAACGAACGTGTGCTGGTGACGGTGCTGACCAAGCGCATGGCGGAAGATCTCACTGAATATCTGACGGAGCATGGCGAGAAGGTGCGCTATCTGCACTCCGACATCGACACCGTAGAGCGTATGGAGATTATCCGCGACTTACGTCTGGGTGAGTTTGATGTGCTGGTGGGCATCAACTTACTGCGTGAGGGGCTGGATATGCCGGAAGTGTCGCTGGTGGCGATTCTGGATGCGGATAAAGAGGGCTTCCTGCGTTCCGAACGATCGCTGATTCAGACCATTGGTCGTGCGGCGCGTAACATCAACGGTAAAGCGATTCTCTATGGCGATAAAATCACGCCGTCGATGGCGCGTGCCATTGAAGAGACAGAGCGCCGCCGCGAGAAACAGCAGCTGCACAACGAAAAGAATGGCATTGTGCCGCAGGGCCTGAACAAGAAGATCACGGATATTCTGGAGCTGGGCAAGAATGTGGTGAAAACCCGCGGCAAAGCGAAACCGGCTCGTCCTGGCGAGGCTCAGGCACTGGCCGATTTCCAGCTGTTAACGCCGCAGGCGCTGCAGAAGAAAATCCACGAGCTGGAAGGGCAGATGCAGCAGCACGCGCAGAACCTGGAGTTCGAACAGGCGGCCAGCGTGCGCGATCAGCTGCATGAGCTGCGAACGCTGTTTATCGCGGCCTCGTAGTGCCGTTAAAGCTCTGAATGGCGTGTTCCAGCGCCACCCGTAACAGCTGGCGGTCGTGACGATATTTAATGTCGGCGGCCTCCAGCGGTTCACGGACAATCAGCCGGTTTTCAATGCCCTCTGTGGCGACCGACGGTCCGACCACGACGGCATCGATCACCCGCTTGCCGATATAACGTTCCATCATCTGAAGCTTGTCAGCCACTGAAAGACTGGCCGCGGCGGGGCTGAGCTCACGGCCCAGATTGCCGATAAACACCATAGTGGCAGGCGTGCGACGCAGGGCCTGTGCCATCTCTTCCATCAGCAGAATCGGCATCAGGCTGGTGTAGAAACTGCCTGGACCAATCAGGATCAGATCCGCTTCTGCAATGGCCTGCAGCGCTTCCCGCGTCGGCTGGACGTTGGGATGCAGCATCAGCTCCTGCGGCGGCTGCTTCATCTCATCGATGGCGGTTTCGCCGTAAACCATATTGCCTTCGGCATCCATCGCCACCAGGTCCACCGGCTGCTCCGACATCGGGATTAAAAAGGCGTCGACCTTCAGCAGGTTACGGATGATGTTGATCGCTTCCAGCGGGCGAACGCTCAGATGATCCAGCGCCCGTAGCATCAGATTGCCGAGGTTGTGACCGGCCAGTTCGCCGTTACCGGCAAAACGGTACTCGAACATCGCGGAGGCGACGCTGGGTTCTGCAATCAGCTGGTTAAGACAGTTGCGCATGTCGCCCCAGGCGATACCGCCTTCGGATCGACGAATGCGGCCGGTCGATCCGCCATTATCGGTGGTGGTGACGATGCCGGTGAGACGGGAGCCCAGCGGGGAAAGGGCCGACATCACGCGGCCTAAACCGTGTCCGCCGCCCAGTGCCACAACGCGATCAAGATCGGCCAGTGTGCGATTCATACTTCTCCTTAACATCTCGTCGCGTAGCGTGGCTCTAAACGCTAATCCCGCGCGGATGACTTGCGTCAAAATCTGGATCGCATTTTAACGTATCCTGTCGCGAAAATGCGGTGAAAATTCGATATGTATAAGAATATATAGCGAAAAGAGCAAATGGAAGAGTGAGGAAATTCACGCTACCATCATGTTTACCGCGCTGATCAACGGGTCAGCGTACACTCAAGCCTGAATGCCTAAGTCTGCGGATAGGGGGTTCAGGCCGTAGCCATCGAGCTGCCAGGGTGCAGGAAGAAATGACTGCATCTCCCAATCTGGAAAGGTGTTCTGGTGTCACAATTTACTGATGCATACGCGCGTAAGTTCTATTACCTGCGCCTGTCGGTCACGGATGTCTGTAATTTCCGCTGTACCTATTGTCTTCCTGACGGCTACAAACCGCAGGGAATTCGTAACAAAAGCTTTCTCTCTCTGGATGAAATCCGCCGCGTCACGCGGGCTTTCGCCGCAGCCGGAACCGAAAAAGTGCGGCTGACCGGTGGTGAGCCGTCGTTGCGCCGTGATTTCACCGACATCATTGCGGCAGTGCGTGAAAACGCCTCTATCCGCCAGATCGCAGTGACCACCAATGGCTACCGGCTGGCGCGCGACGTGAAACAGTGGCGCGACGCGGGTCTGACCGCACTCAACGTCAGCGTCGACAGCCTGGATGCCCGTCAGTTTCACGCTATTACCGGTCAGGATAAATTCCATCAGGTGATGAGCGGCATCGACGCGGCGCTGGACGCCGGTTTTCGTCAGGTCAAAGTCAACAGCGTGCTGATGCGCGATCTCAACAGCCGCAATCTGGCCACGTTCCTCGACTGGATCCGCACCCGTCCGATTCAGCTGCGCTTTATCGAACTGATGGAGACCGGCGACGGCGGCACGCTGTTCCGCGACCAGCACGTTTCCGGCATGGTGATCCGCGATCAGCTCATTGCCCAGGGCTGGCAGCGGCGCGAAAGCGGACGCAGCGACGGCCCGGCGCAGGTCTTTTATCATCCCGACTATGTCGGCGAGATTGGCCTGATCATGCCTTACGCCAAAGATTTCTGTGCCAGCTGCAACCGTCTGCGCGTCTCGGCGCAGGGAAACCTTCACCTGTGCCTGTTTGGTGACGGCGGCATACCGCTGCGTGACCTGCTGGCGTCCGATGAGCAGCAGGCCGAACTGCAGGCGCGCATTGCCAGCAGCCTGGGGCAGAAGAAGCAGACGCACTTCCTGCATCAGGGCAACACCGGCATCACACAGAATCTCTCTTACATTGGCGGCTAATTTCAGGAGGAAGTATGGGTAAACCAGCCAGCGAATTTCAGGCCGTGCAGATTGCGGTGATGACGGTGTCAGACCGTCGCGATGCCAGCAACGATACCTCCGGCGACTATCTGCGCGAGGCAGCGGCGGAAGCGGGTCATGAGGTGGTCGATCACGCCATCGTGCCGGATAACCTTTATCGCATTCGCGCTACAGTATCGCGCTGGATCGCCAGTGAAGATGTCCAGGTGGTGATCATTAATGGCGGCACCGGCTTTAACCTGAAAAACAGCACACCGGAAGCGCTGCTGCCGCTGTTTGACCGCGAGATCGACGGGTTTGGCGAACTGTTCCGGATGATCTCCTATGAAGAGATTGGCGGCTCGACGCTGCAGTCGCGCGCCATTGCCGGTCTGGCTAACGGGACGCTGATCCTGGCCGTGCCGGGTTCGACCAGCGCCTGCCGCACCGCCTGGGAGCGGATTATCGCTGACCAGCTTGATGCGCGCACTGCGCCCTGTAATTTTGTCTCACATCTGAAGAAACGGTAAGTATGTCTCAACTCACACACATTAACGCCGCGGGCGAAGCGCACATGGTGGATGTTTCCGCCAAGGCTGAAACTGTGCGCGAAGCGCGCGCCGAAGTGCTGGTGCTGATGCAGCCGGAAACGCTGCAGATGATTATGGAAGGCAGCCATCACAAAGGGGATGTCTTCGCCACGGCGCGCATCGCCGGGATCCAGGCAGCAAAACGCACCTGGGAGCTGATCCCGCTCTGTCATCCGCTGATGCTGAGCAAAGTGGAAGTGAATCTGGAAGCGGAACCGGATCATAACCGGGTGCGCATCACCACGCTCTGCCGACTGACCGGCAAAACCGGCGTCGAGATGGAAGCGCTGACGGCCGCTTCAGTTGCCGCGCTGACCATCTACGACATGTGCAAAGCCGTGCAGAAAGATATCGTCATCGATCAGCTGCGCTTAATCAGCAAGAGCGGCGGCAAAAGCGGCGATTTTCAGGCGGTCACGCATGATTAAGGTGCTGTTTTTCGCCCAGGTGCGCGAGCTGATCGGCACCGCTTCCCTTGAGGTTAACGCTGACTATCCGGATGTGGCGGCGCTGCGCGCTGCGCTGGCCGAACGCGACGATCGCTGGGCGCTGGCGCTGGAGTCGGGCAAACTGCTGGCGGCGGTTAATCAGACGCTGGTGCCGATGAGTCACCCGCTGCATGCTGGTGATGAAGTGGCCTTTTTCCCGCCCGTAACCGGAGGCTAAGATGGAAACGCAGATTCGCGTCGGCCCCGAACCCTTTGATATGGCGGAAGCGTATCGCTGGCTGGCGGCCTGTGATGAAGATGGAGCGGTAGTGACTTTTACCGGCAAAGTGCGTAACCACAATCTGGGTGATAACGTGGCGGCGCTGACGCTGGAGCACTATCCCGGCATGACCGAAAAAGCGCTGCAGGAGATTGTTGATGCTGCGCGCGAACGCTGGCCGCTGCAGCGCGTCACGGTAATCCACCGCGTCGGCGAGCTGTTTCCCGGCGATGAGATCGTGCTGGTGGGCGTCACCAGCGCCCATCGCGGTAGCGCCTTTTCTGCCGCGGAGTTCATCATGGATTACCTGAAAACCCGCGCGCCGTTCTGGAAGCGCGAAGCGACAGAGCAGGGCGATCGCTGGGTGGATGCCCGCGACAGCGACCACCAGGCGGCCCGGCGCTGGGACTAAGGCATTAATGGCGCAAGCGGGCAGAGGTTTCTCCGCTCGCTGCGTTACCGCTGATCCCTCCCGCGTCACAGCCCGCTAACACGCATACACAACGCCTACGGCTGCTTCAGCTGCTCCGCCGGACCAAACCCGGTCTGACCGTGGCTGTGCTCACCACCACCGCTGGTGCGCTTAAGCTGAATAACCTGGCCCTTCTCCCAGGCGTTAGCACCCGGCGCCGCCGGATTGGCTACGATATCCGCCCGCTCGGCCCGGATCTGCTTGCTGTCC
Source organism: Pantoea sp. S62 (assembly GCF_016658625.1). Taxonomy (NCBI): domain Bacteria; kingdom Pseudomonadati; phylum Pseudomonadota; class Gammaproteobacteria; order Enterobacterales; family Erwiniaceae; genus Pantoea; species Pantoea sp. S62. Next base: position 21,248 of record NZ_JACVVI010000002.1, read on the forward strand.
ACGTCAAAACGGCGATCGCGATCCGCCAGCAGCCGTGAATCCATCTGACCATCCTGGGTAAAGCCCATCATCAGCGCCGGAATGCCGATCGGCAGCGTTTTGTCGCGATCGGTATGCCAGGTGTGCCAGGTTTTGCCATAGGTATTCACGATGCGGGTCATCAGCGCGTGGTCGGCAACTTTCGGTAAGCCTGGCGCAATCAGCGTGCCCGATTTCACCTCATACTGATGGCTGTGCCACAGCTTTTTCTCTTCGGGCGGCAGGGTCTTAAACAGCCGTTCGCTGATGATGTACTCCACGCCCATCAGCCGCGCGTCGCGCGTGTTGCCATCGTAAATCACCGCCTGCATCACATCGTCGTTCAGCACGGTGACATAGTGGTGCGCCTCCATCTGACCGTTTTTATCGCCGTTATAAAAATGGAAGCCATCGAGATAAGTATTGATGGCGTCGATAGGCGGACGTGACTGCATCACACTGGCGCCGGTCTCCAGCACTTTCAGTGAGGAGGAGGTGGGCGCGCCCGGTGACTGCACCTGGGCAGGGGTATTACTGGCGCCGCAGCCGGTTAATAACAGGCTGAACGCCGCAACAGGCCAGAGTTTAAACATCGTAAGTTCCTTTAACGTTAAAAAAGTAACCTTAGTTCAGTTCTCTCCTGCCTGTGAAACTCTGGCGATGATAGAGTAGGGTTTTGGTTCATTCTGAGGACAGGCATGTCATCCACCCCGATTCTGCAACGTCTGACACTGGTTGCCGCCCTGGTGCTGGCGGGTTGTAGCAGCAAGAAAACGCCGGAGGCGCCGGTACGGCAGCCTGAAGATGTCAAAGCGCAAATCCAGCGGCTGCTGCCGTCGCATGTCAGCAATAAAGCGGCCTGGAGCGACGATATCTACACCACCTTCCGCACGCAGCAGATCGACCCCAGCGCCAGTAACCTGTGCGCGGTAATCGCCGTGGCGGATCAGGAGAGTAACTTCAGCGCCGAGGCCGCGGTGCCAGGCCTGCCAAAAATCGCCTGGGGCGAGATCAACCGCCGTGCAGCGCAGGTGCACGTCCCGGCCTTCCTGGTGCGCACCGCGCTGCTGATCAAATCGCCGACCGGAGAAAGCTACGCCGCCCGGCTGGACAAGGTGCGCAGTGAAAAAGACCTCAGCGCCATCTTCGATGATCTGATCGATATGGTGCCGATGGGCCAGACGCTGTTCGGCAATCTCAACCCAATTCACACCGGCGGGCCGATGCAGGTCAGCATCGCGTTTGCCGAAGCGCACGCCAAAGGCTATCCGTGGCCGATCGATGGCACCATCCGACGCGAAGTCTTTACCCGTCACGGCGGGATCTACTTCGGGACGATGCACCTGCTCGGCTATCCGGCTGACTACAGCCAGCCGCTCTATCGCTTTGCCGACTACAATGCAGGCTGGTACGCCAGCCGCAATGCGGCGTTCCAGGCGGCAGTGTCAAAAGCCACCGGCATGAAGCTGGCGCTGGATGGCGATCTGATCCTCTATGGCTCAGACGCGGCGGGCGGCACCGAACTGGCGGTGCGGACGCTCTCAAAGCAGATCGACATGAGCAACAGCGCCATTCGCCGCGATCTGGAGAAAGGGGAGAAAGAATCGTTCAGCGACAGCGAACTCTGGAAACAGGTCTTTGCCCTGGCGGATAAAATGGCAGGCCGTAAGCTGCCGCGTGAAATGCTGCCGGGCATTAAGCTGGAAAGCCCGAAAATTACCCGTAATCTGACGACGGCGTGGTTTGCGCAGCGCGTCGACAGCCGTTATCAGCAGTGTCTGTCGCGGCGTTAACCGGCATGTTGTGGCACAGTTGAGCTGAGCTGTGCCACACTTAACTCTGGCATGGCTCCCGGCAGGGAGCTGTTCATCCGTTCAACAAGAGGTGCATCATGGACCGATATCCACGCAATGATTCCATCGTTCAACCCGCATCTCGCGGTTTACAAGCCTATATGGCGCAGGTCTATGGCTGGATGACCTGCGGTCTGTTACTGACCGCATTTGTCTCCTGGTTCGCGGCGCGTACGCCCGCAGTGATGGAGCTGGTGTTTGCCAATCGCATTACCTTCTTCGGGCTGATTATTGCGCAGCTGGCGTTGGTGTTCTTCCTGTCAGGCATGGTGCATCGTCTGAGCGGAGCCGTAGCCAACGGGCTGTTTATGCTCTATTCGGCGCTGACCGGCATTACCATGGCGAGTATCTTCCTGGTCTACACCTACTCCTCCATCGCCAGTACCTTCTTTGTCACGGCAGGGATGTTTGGTGCGATGAGCTTCTACGGCTATACCACCAAACGCGATCTGAGCCGTTTTGGCAGCCTGCTGTTTATGGGGCTGATTGGCATTGTGCTGGCGTCGCTGGTGAACTTCTGGCTCAAAAGCCCGGCGCTGATGTGGGCGATTACCTATATCGGCGTGGTGCTCTTTGTGGGATTAACCGCTTATGACACGCAGAAGCTGAAAAACATCGGTGAGCAGATTGATGCCCGCGACACGGAAAACCTGCGTCGCTATTCGATCATGGGCGCGCTGACGCTCTATCTCGACTTCATTAACCTGTTCCTGATGCTGCTGCGGATCCTCGGTAACCGCCGCTGATTTTCAGTGTAAAAGGGGGAGGCGCGAAGGTTGCGCCTCCCTTTTTTTATTACGATTTCTGTAACTTCTGCTCGTTCTTCTGACGCAGATGCTTCGCCCGACTCTCCAGGCCCAGATAGAGCACCAGCGCTAACAGCAGCGGCAGGATAAAGTAGAGCACACGATAGGCCAGCAGCGCCGCAATGATGGTGCCATGCGAAGCGTGCTGACCGCTGAGCAGCGCCAGGAACACCGCTTCCAGAACGCCAATGCCCGCCGGAATGTGAATGATTACCCCGGCAATACTGCTGATCAGCAGGACGCCTAGCACCATCGGATAGCCCACGTCGCGTCCCAGCAGCAGCCAGATAATCGCGCCCATCACCATCCAGTTGGCACAGGAAACCGCAAACTGCAGCAGCGCCATGCGCAGTGAAGGCAGCTGCAGCGTCTGGCCTTTAATCGTCCAGCGACGCTGTTTTGAGAAGGCGCAGGCCCAGAGGTAAATCGCCACCAGCACCAGCAGAACCACGCCAATCAGCCGCAGCGTAGTCTCACCGATAAACCAGCCGCCGGGGATCGAGACCATGCCCGCACTGAATACCACGCCCGCCAGCAGAATATAGCCCAGCCAGTTAGTCGCGATGCTCAGGGAGAAGATGCGGGTGATGGTGCCGCTGTCGAGGCCCAGCCGGGAATAGAGCCGGTAGCGCATGGCGACACCGCCCACCCACGTACTCAGCGTCAGGTTAAAGGCGTAACAGATAAACGACACCAGCATGACCTGCCGCTTCGCCAGCTTATGGCCGCAGTAGGCGCGGCCAATCAGGTCATAGCAGCCATACACCAGGTAACTCAGCACCACCAGTCCGGCGGCGGTCAGGACGACAAAGCGATTGTAGTTAACGATGACCTCATAAACATCTTCCCAGTTCACTTTGCGGGCATAAACCACCAGCAGAACCACCACCGCGACGAAAAACAGCACGGTGAGGATTTTTTTTGCCAGCTGCCAGCGTGGATGTTTTTTTGCCATCAGGATTTTGCTCCCGGGTTGTCTGCTTCTACACGATCCTGCGTTTCCATTTCAGGCTGTACTGGCGCACTGACCTGAGCCAGTTGCGGCGTGTGTGCCGGAAGCCAGCCCGCGATGGCCGGGAAATGACGCAGGAAATGGAATACCACCACGCTTTTGCTCAGTTGCCACCAGTTGCGCGGCGGCAGGCGATCCTCCTGCACGCGCTGGCAGTCGTTGGCCAGCAGCGCTTCGAGGTTGTCACGCAGCGTCTGGTTGAACGGCCGGTCATGGATGATCAGGTTAGCTTCCAGGTTCAGAGAGAGGCTCAGCGGATCGAGGTTGCTGGAGCCGACGGTCGCCCAGTAATCATCTTTTACGGCGATCTTGCCGTGCAGCGGACGACGGATATATTCGTAGACTTCAACGCCACCATCGACCAGATAGTTGTAGAGCAGCTCTGCGCCCACTTTCACAATCGGCATATCCGGCTCGCCCTGCACAATTAGCCGCACCCGGACGCCACGCTGCGCGGCATTGCGCATCTCACGCAGCAGCCGGTAGCCTGGGAAGAAGTAGGCGTTGGCAATAATTACATCCCGCTTCGCCTCGCGCAGCATCTCCAGATAGTGCACTTCGATGTCGTCGCGGTGCTCGTCATTATCACGATAGACATAGAGCACCTGGGCATCGCCGGGTTTAGCATTCACCGCCGGACGATGAGAGCGCGATCCCCACCAGCGGCGGGTATGCTGTTCGCTGCCAATCGCCTGTTGCAGATAGCGGGCGATGTCAGCCACGACCGGGCCTTTGACCTGTACCGCGTAATCCTGTTTCGCCTCCGGGCCATAATCGGTGTTATGTTCAGCCGAGAAGTTGATGCCGCCGACAAAGGCGACCACGTCATCCACCACCACCGTTTTACGGTGCAGGCGGCGGAAGACGTTGGTGCGCATCCCCATCACCAGCGGGCGCGGATCGTAATAGATGAAACGCACACCCGCGCTGGTCAGGCTGTTCACAAACTTGTCGGAGAGTTCAGCTGAGCCGTAGCCATCGACCATCACTTCGACCCGCACGCCGCGCTGGGCCGCTGCCAGCAATTCGCGGTGCAGGGCGTTGCCGACGTCATCCTCAAACAGAATAAAGGTTTCGATCAGAACTGAGCGTTCTGCCCGCTGAATCGCGCCAAAGACGCGCGGGAAAAACGCTTCACCATTTTCCAGCAACAGCAGCCGGTTGCCTTCCTGCCAGTTAAAATTCATAGATGAATCTCCACCGCCAGCGGCGCGTGATCGGAAAGATGGGACCAGGGCTTACGCGGCAGCGCCCACGGATGACTGACGGTGGCGTTGCGCACATAGATGCGGTCAAGCCGCAATAGCGGGAAGCGCGCCGGGAAGGTGCGCGCCGGGCGTCCGGTCTTCATACTGAATACCTCTTTCAGGCCTGCGCCCTGTTTTAATATGGCGTTAGCGCGTCGCTGCCAGTCGTTGAAATCGCCTGCTACGACGACCGGCGCGTCGGGCGGCAGCGAGTTGACCATTTCACAGATCTTCTTCATCTGCGCGTGACGATGCGACTCTTTCAGACCCAGGTGAACACAGATGACATGCAGCGTGCCGTGCGGCTCGGGCAGGGCGATCTGACAGTGCAGCATGCCGCGATTTTCACTGCCTGCCACCGAGATATCCCGGTTCTCATAGTCAGTTATCGGAAAGCGTGACAACACGGCATTGCCGTGATGTCCCTCCGGATAGACCGCATTGCGGCCGTAGGCGAAATCGTTCCACATGGTGTCAGCCAGAAACTCATAATGAGGCGATTCAGGCCACTCTTCATGGTTAAGGGAGTGGATGGCATGGGTGCCCATTACCTCCTGGAGAAAGACCACATCCGCCGAGGTTGCGCGAACGGCTTCGCGCAATTCCGGCAGGATGAAGCGGCGATTAAACGGGGCAAACCCCTTGTGTGTATTGATCGTCAGGACTTTTATTGAAAATCCTTGCGCATTTTGTGGCATACTCGCGACGCACTCCTTTTCATCATCAATAGAATCAAAGTGTAGTCTTTGTCACAAATGGGTGGTGAGAGAGCGCGATATTTAGGGCGTTATCCGAAAATTGTTTTACATTGAGGAAACCGTTTCCGGCTTGTGCCGGTAGCACTTGGGCGACCTGTTGGGTCTGCCAGGAGAATTGAATGAAATGGTCTAATCGTATTCAAATCATCACGGGTCAGACGTTGTTGCATATCGCTATGCATCTACTGGTGATCGCTGCGCTGATCTGGGGCTGGAAACACAAGGCGCTGGTTGATGTCTGCAGCACGCTGGTGGCGATGTACGCACTGGTTTTTGTTGCCATGCTGGTGACACAGCGCATCGCCCGTTTACGTACGCTCGGCGATTATCTTGAAGAAGCGACCACCACTTACTACTTTGGCGCCGCCATGATGACACTGTTCCTGGTGTCGCGGATTTACCACAACAACCTGCTGCTGGCCTGTCTCGGCGTAGTGATGTTGCTGGGTCCGGCGCTGGTTTCGCTGCTGGCGAAAGAGCCACCGCGGCGCATCGAAAATAAACGTAGTTAAGTTGAAGGCCACCGCGAGGTGGCCTTCCTGTTTCTGCGCAGTTAAGTTATGTCAGTAAATGTGAGCTATCTCGCACACTTCATTTAAAGCTGCTACACTCGCCCGCTTACGCATCGTAGTTTGTGCCCTTTTCACGCGTCAGCCCCAGCTGCCGTCACTATCCCTCTGAAAACTACACCGTGAATCACGGCCAGAGCGGACCGGAGTAAACCACGTAATGTCATTTGACTCTCTCGGCCTGAGTGCCGATATTTTGCGCGCGGTTGCCGAACAAGGCTACAGCGAACCTACACCTATCCAGCGCCAGGCGATTCCTGTGGTGCTGGCAGGCCGCGATCTGCTGGCGAGTGCCCAGACCGGCACCGGCAAAACGGCCGGCTTTACCTTACCGTTGTTACAGAAACTCTCTGCCACCGCGACGCCCATCCGCGGTCGTCGCCCGGTGCGCGCCCTGATCCTGACCCCAACCCGTGAACTCGCGGCGCAGGTCGGCGAAAACGTCAGCGACTACAGCAAATATCTCTCGCTGCGTTCGCTGGTCGTGTTTGGTGGCGTCAGCATCAATCCACAGATGGTTAAGCTGCGTGGCGGCGTCGATGTGCTGGTGGCCACGCCAGGTCGCCTGCTGGATCTGGCTCAGCAGAATGCCGTTGACCTGTCACAGGTCGAAATTCTGGTGCTGGATGAAGCGGACCGTATGCTGGATATGGGCTTTATCCACGACATTCGTCGCGTACTGGCACGTCTGCCGGCCAAACGTCAGAACCTGCTGTTCTCAGCCACTTTCTCGGATGAGATCAAAGGCCTGGCGGAAAAACTGCTGACCAACCCGGAAATGATTGAAGTGGCTCGCCGCAACACCGCTTCTGAGCAGGTGGCGCAGCAGGTGCATTTCGTTGATAAGAAGCGTAAGCGGGAACTGCTGTCGCAGCTGATCGGCGAAGGTAACTGGCAGCAGGTACTGGTCTTTACCCGTACCAAACACGGCGCTAACCACCTTGCCGAGCAGCTGGGCAAAGATGGCATCACCGCTGCCGCAATCCACGGTAACAAAAGCCAGGGTGCCCGTACCCGTGCGCTGGCCGACTTTAAGTCAGGCGGCATTCGCGTGCTGGTTGCGACCGATATCGCGGCCCGTGGCCTGGATATCGAAGAGCTGCCACACGTCGTGAACTACGAGCTGCCTAACGTCGCCGAAGATTACGTTCACCGTATTGGCCGTACCGGCCGTGCGGCGGCGACCGGTGTCGCGCTGTCGCTGGTCTGCGTCGATGAGCACAAACTGCTGCGTGATATCGAGCGTCTGCTGAAGCGTGAAATCCCGCGTCTGGCGATTGAGGGTTATGAACCGGATCCGAGCATCAAGGCCGAGCCGATCATCAACGGTCGTCAGCAGCAGTCTCGTGGCGGTGCAGGTGGTGGCGGTCGTGGGCGTGGTCAGGGCGGACAGGGTGCAGGCGCATCGCGTTCATCTTCATCCGGCGACAAACGTCCTCAGGCGCGTCGTCAGAGCCAGGCGGCACCTCAGGGCGATAAGCCCGCAGCCCGTCCACGTCGTCCGGCTCCGAAGCGCACTGGAAACGTCTGAGTATGAGGGTTTTACTGGCTCCGATGGAGGGCGTGCTGGACTCACTGGTGCGCCAGCTGCTATCGGAAGTGAACGACTACGATCTCTGCATCACTGAGTTTTTGCGCGTAGTCGATCAACTGCTGCCGGTAAAATCCTTCACCCGTCTCTGCCCCGAACTGCATCACGCCAGCCGTACGCCATCCGGCACGCGGGTGCGGATGCAGCTGCTGGGGCAGCATCCCGAATGGTTAGCCGAGAACGCCGCACGCGCGGTGGAGCTGGGTTCCTGGGGTGTTGATCTCAACTGTGGTTGTCCCTCTAAACTGGTCAACGGCAGCGGAGGCGGCGCAACCCTTCTGAAAGATCCCGATCTGATTTATCGCGGCGCGAAAGCGATGCGTGAAGCGGTGCCTGCCGATTTGCCGGTAACGGTAAAAGTGCGGCTCGGCTGGGATTCCAGTGCCCGCAGCCTGGAGATTGCCGACGCGGTCCAGCAGGCCGGTGCCAGCGAACTAACAGTGCATGGACGGACCAAAGAAGAGGGCTATCGCGCAGAAGCGATCAACTGGCAGGCGATTGGCGACATTCGTCAGCGGCTGCGCATTCCGGTGATTGCTAATGGCGAGATATGGGACTGGCAAAGCGCGCAAAACTGTATGGCGGTCACCGGCTGCGATGCGGTAATGATTGGCCGTGGTGCACTGAACATCCCTAACCTGAGCCGGGTGGTGAAATACAACGAACCGCCGATGGCCTGGCCCGATGTGGTGCGGTTATTGCAGAAATACAGCCGGCTGGAGAAGCAGGGCGATACCGGCCTCTATCATGTGGCGCGGATCAAACAGTGGCTCGGTTATCTGCGCAAAGCGTATGGCGAAGCCGATGGCTTATTCAGTGAAATCCGTGCGTTAAAAAACTCGGGCGACATCGCGCAGGCAATTGACCGTCATGCACATGTTCATGGTTTGTGATAAAAAATCAGGCGACCCCTTAACCGCCTGACGGTATAGTGGGCAAAATTTCCCACACCACAAGCCTGCTATGTCTGACACCGCTGTGTTGAGCAACAGTCAGCTCAACAAACGAATCCTCTCAGTTATCATTTTCACTTTCTTCTGCTATCTCTCCGTCGGACTGCCGCTGGCCGTGCTGCCGGGCTTCGTCAAAAATCAGCTTGGCTTCAGCTCCTTTATCGCCGGTCTGATTATCAGCATCCAGTATTTTGCAACGCTGCTCAGCCGTCCGCAGTCGGGCCGTCTCGCCGATCGCCTGGGGCCAAAAAGGGTGGTAATGCTGGGGCTGCTCTGCTGCGGCATGAGCGGGGTGCTGACTATCGTGGCGGCGCTGCTGAGCAGCTGGCCGTGGCTGAGTCTGGCGCTGCTGGCTATCGGGCGACTGTTTCTTGGCGTGGGCGAAAGCTTCAGCAGCACCGGTTCCACGCTGTGGGGCATGAATATCGTCGGGCCGTTGCAGACCGCGCGCGTCATCTCCTGGAACGGTGTCGCCACCTATCTGGCGATGGCTGTTGGTGCGCCGCTGGGTGTGCTGCTGAACAGTCAATTTGGTATGAGCGGATTTGCCGGACTGATTGCGCTGATGGGCGTCGTTGGGTATCTGATGGCCAGCCGCAAACCGGCGGTCACCGTCAGTGTGGGCGAGCGCATTCCGTTTCATCGCGTCTTCTCCCGCGTCTGGCTTTATGGCCTGGCGCTGGGCTTCGGCACCATCGGCTTTGGCGTCATCGCCACCTTTATCACCCTCTATTTTGCCAGCCGCGACTGGCAGGGCGCGGCCTATGCGCTGACGCTGTTCAGCCTGGGGTTTGTGCTGGTGCGGCTGGGTTTTGGTCGCTTTATTACCCGCTTTGGCGGACTGCGCGTGTCGCTGTTCTCTTTCCTGCTGGAGTGTCTGGGACTGCTGATTATCTGGCAGGCGGACAGCGCCTGGCTGGTGGGCGCGGGCGCGTTCCTCACCGGTAGCGGTTTCTCGCTGGTCTTCCCGGCGCTGGGCGTTGAGGCAGTTAAACGGGTTGAGCGTCAGGATCAGGGCTCGGCGCTGGGCACCTATTCCGCCTTTCTCGATCTGGGACTCGGTTTAACCGGGCCGGTGGCGGGCTTATTTATCGGACACTGGGGGATGCAGTCGGTCTATCTGGCTGCCGCCGTGATGGTGCTGGGCGCGCTGCTGATTACGCTGCGGCTCTATACGCAGCAACGGCTCACCACCTGACCGGTGGTGAGCACTGACTATCAGAAATGGGTAAACACCCAGTAGAGCAGGGCAGAAAGCAGAATGGAGACTGGCAGCGTCAATACCCAGGCGACAGCCAGATTTCGCAGAGTCGAAAACTGCAGACCAGAGCGGTTGGCCGCCATGGTGCCCGCCACGCCGGACGATAGCACATGGGTGGTCGACACCGGCAGGCCAAAGCCATCGGCTGCGCCAATAGTCATCATCGCCACCAGCTCGGCGCTGGCACCCTGGGCATAGCTCAGATGGGTTTTGCCGATTCGTTCTCCCACCGTTACCACAATTCTGCGCCAGCCGACCATGGTGCCAAGCCCCAGCGCTATCGCCACCACCACTTTCACCCACATCGGAATAAAGCGGGTGGCGCTGTCGAGTTCGGTTTTCACAGCCTTAAGATTGCGTTCGGTCTCCTGCGGCAGCGTCACCTTCGCGGTCTGCAGATGCTTGATCGACTCCGAAGCCAGATACATCTGGTTGCGGGTATTGGTCACCGCCTGGGCAGGGATATTATCCATCGAGCCGTAACGGCGAATCTGATCGCCCACTTCGTTAAGCGTCCGCGCCAGCGCCGGTAACACCTCGGCGTTCATCTGGTTGCTGCCGACAAAGCCGGTCAGCACGTCGCGGGCCGCCGGGGGATGCGCCGTCGCCGGTTGCAGTTGCAGTAGCTGATGGGCGGTCACTTCAGTCAGTGCGGCCACACGTGGGATCTGATCGGCCGGCAGCGATCGGTTCAGGGCGTAGGCGATCGGCATGGTGCCCACCAGGATCAGCATAATCAGCCCCATTCCTTTCTGGCCGTCGTTGGAGCCGTGCGCAAAGGAGACGCCGGTACAGGTCAGGATCAGCAGACCACGGATCCAGACCGGCGGTGGCTGGTCACTTTTCGGGGCCTGATAAAGCTGGCGATTACGGATAAACATCTTCATCACCCAGAGCAGCAGCCCGGCGCAGACAAAACCCACCACCGGCGACAGCAGCAGGGCATAGCCGACCTTGAGTGCCTGATCCCAGTCCACGCCGCTCAGTCCGCTGCGCCCATGCAGCATGGCGTTAGCCACCCCGACGCCGATAATCGAACCAATCAGCGTATGCGATGACGACGAGGGCAGGCCAAAATACCAGGTGCCGAGATTCCAGATAATGGCGGAGAAGAGCAACGCATAGACCATGGCGAAGCCGTTGCCGCTGCTGGCCTGCAGGATCAGCTCGACCGGCAGCAGCGAGATAATGCCAAAGGCCACCACGCCGCTGGAGAGCAGTACGCCCATAAAGTTACAGAAACCGGACCAGACTACTGCCACGCCAGGCGTCAGCGAATGGGTGTAGATCACCGTGGCGACCGCATTGGCGGTATCGTGAAAGCCATTGACGAATTCAAAACCGAGCGCAATCAGCAGCGCCAGTCCCAGCAGAAAGAACGGCAGATAGCTGGTGACCGGGGTGTTGGTTTCTTCAACATCATTAACCAGGTTGAGCCCGGCGAAGGCCAGCCCGGCGATCAGCAGAATGAAAAACAGCGGTTTGCTGAAGCGGCTGCCCTTACCGTTGAAATCGGGGCGTCCCCGGGCTGATGAGGAGGAGAGACTGTTTTCGCTCATGGTGTACCTCACGTGGCTGATGCCGGATGCTGATTTGCATCGGGTTAACGGAGTGTGATACGCGCTTTATATGACAGATTAATGATGGTCACGCGTGGAAGGAGGGCGGAAATGTTCGGTAATTTGCCTTAATCCAGGCAATAAAAAAGCCAGCGACAGGCGCTGGCTTCTTAGAGCAGGACGGCGATTACGAGTTGGTATTGGCCGCTGCTGCAGGTGCTGCTGGTGTGACCGGTGCGGCCTGCTCAGTGGCGGGCTGCTGTGGCTGTGCAGCATCACTGTTTGCACCCTGTGGGGTCACTGGCGTCATCGGCTGTTCCTGTGGTGCAGCCTGCGGGTTTTCCGGCATTGGTACAGGTGCAGTCTGGATGTTGTTTTCCACACCGTTCACTTTTACCGGCATACCGGTACGGCCCTGAATGGCACCGTTAACCTGATCCTGATTGACGCTGGCATCAACCAGCACTTTGCTTACTGCCTGCGTCAGCGTAATCGGCACCAGCTCGCGCGAGTTGAACTGCTCTTCGGTAGTAGACAGCGGGTTATGCACTTCAACATAACGTGAACCGTCTGGCTCTACGGTCGCTTTTACCGGCTGATCGACGAACTGGACGCGGGTTCCGACCGGCACGTTCTGATACAGCCATTTAATATCGTCAGCGCGCAGACGCACACAGCCGTGGCTCACGCGCAGGCCGATACCGAAGTTGGCGTTGGTGCCGTGAATCGCATAGAGACGACCGATATAGAGCGCGTAAAGACCCATCGGGTTATCCGGGCCTGCCGGGAACACGGCTGGCAGCGTTTCACCGCGTGCCGCATAGTCCGCATGCATACCTTTGGTTGGCGTCCAGGTCGGGCCATCTTTCTTACGTTCTACCGCTGTGGTCCAGTTAATCGGGGTATCTTTACCCAATTCACCGATACCAATTGGCAGCACCACGACGGTTTTGCTGCCTTTCGGGTAGTAGTAAAGACGCATCTCTGCGCTGTTAATCACAATACCTTCACGCGGTGCGTCAGGCAGAATCAGCTGCTGTGGGATGATCATTTTGCTGCCAGCTTTAGGCAGATAAACGTCAACACCCGGATTGGCTTCCAGCATATTGCTGAGGCCCATCTGGTACTGCGCCGCAAAAGCTTCCAGCGGCAGCTTGCTGTCTTCAGGAACCGTAATTTCAATATTTTCCCCGATCAGACGGCTGTTGGCCGGCGGTAACGGGTAAACCACAGCAAAGGCTGACTGGCTGAATGCCGCCAGAGCCAGAGCGATTGAAGCGAAAGCGCGAATAATTTTCATATTTTACAAGTCTTTATCGCCATATTTCAGGCTGGTCTATGTGTCGAATTCATGCTGGCCAATGTGACCTGCTGCGCATTATATGTTCATTAATCTGACGTTGTGAATCGGGAATTTAACCTGCCTGCAATACTTTACGTAAATTCACCGCGGATGTTAGCGCATTTCCGGAAAGCAGGGCGTGTAAAATGCGGCTTTCCGGGGGCAGTCCTGATTAAGGTTGCCACTGCGTCTGTTCACCGCTGAGTTTGCGATTCAGGAAAAAGGCGGCACTGATTAACGCCAGATGCGTCAGCGCCTGCGGCGTATTGCCCAGCGCATGACCGTGGCTGTCAAACTCCTCGGCGTACAGGCCCAGCGGATTGGCGTAGCTCAGCAGCTTCTCAAATTCAAAATGCGCTTCCTGAATCCGGCCCGCGCGCGCCAGACACTCGACATACCAGAATGAGCAGGCACCAAAGGAGCCTTCCGATCCCTTGAGGCCATCGGCTGGTGTTTCATGCGTATTGTAACGCCGCACCATACCGTCGCTGACCAGATTGGTTTTGATCGCGTCCAGCGTGGCAATCCAGTCCGGGTCGGTGGCACCGACGAAGCGCACCAGCGGCATCAGCAGCATGGAGGCGTCAAGATGTTCACCATGACGGGTGGCAGAGAAATGGCCGCGTTCACTGTTCCAGAAGTTTGCCCAGATATCTTCGCGGATCTCGCGACGCGCCCGATCCCAGCGTTCATAAGGCATCGGCAGAGATCGCTTCATGCCGAGACGCAGCGCACGATCCATTGCCACCCAGCACATCAGACGCGAATGCAGGAAATGCTCGGGTTCACCGCGCATCTCCCAGATACCGGCATCGGGCTGATTCCAGTGTTCACACAGCCAGTCGATCATCTTGACCACATGCTCCCAGCCGCGCTGCGAGATCGCCTCACCATACTTATTGGCCAGATAGACCGCATCCATAAGCTCGCCATAGATATCGAGCTGGGTTTGCTGCCAGGCGTCATTGCCGATGCGAACCGGACGGGAGTCGGCATAGCCGGAGAGATTGAGTAATTCCATCTCATGCAGCTCGGTGCCGCTGTCCAGCCGGTACATTACCTGCAGGCGCATCTCATCATGATGGCTGTTTTCAACACAGCGGCCGACCCAGTGGGTAAAGTGTTTGGCTTCATCCACGTAGCCCAGCCGCATCAGTGCATACATGCTGAACGAGGCGTCGCGGATCCAGGAGGCGCGATAGTCCCAGTTGCGTTCGCCGCCCAGCTCTTCAGGCAGGCCAAAGGTTGCCGCCGCCGCAATCGAGCCGTGCTGATGTGAAGTCAGCAGCTTCAGGACCAGTGCCGAGCGCTGCACCATCTCGCGCCAGCGTCCCTGATAGGTGCTCCGGGCGCTCCAGCGTCGCCAGTAGTTCAGCGTCTCTTCGAAGCAGTGCTCGGTGGCCAGCGCTTCGATATGTGCATCATCCACGCTGCCAAATTCGAACTGCGCATGTTCGCCAGGCTGTAACGTGAAGTGGGCAGTGGCGCTGTCGTCTTCAAGCGTCATCACCACGGAGGCTGCCAGGCGCAGCGACGGCTGACCTTCAGCATGAAAGTCGATGCAGCCGTTGTGCGCTTCGGCCCGGGTCTGCGCCCGGGCGTAGTCATGACGCGGTGAACAGCGCAGCTGAAAGGTTGCGCTGCCGCGAACCATCTTGACCCGGCGGATCAGGCGCGGCAGTTTGTTCTTATCATCACAAATCGGCATGTAGTCGGTGATTTCCGCCACGCCTTCATCATCCAGCCAGCGCGTCTGCAGGATATTCGTGTCGGGCAGGTAAAGCTGCTGACGCCGCGCATTGGGCCAGTCAGGTGCGAGGGAGAAAAGGCCGGCATCATCGCTGTCGAGCAGGGCGGCAAACACCGACGGGCTGTCGAGTTCAGGCCAGCAGAGATAATCAATAGTGCCGTCGTTAGCGACCAGCGCACAGGTGCGCAAATCGCCGATGACGCCGTGGTCTTCAATCTTACGTTTTACCTTACTCATTCTTATCTCCCTGTCAGTGTCCATCCTAACTATAGCTGAGCCATCCGATGCGGCTTCGTTTGGGCACAGATGGTTAACGCGCGATTGAATAAGGAAGGAGAGGGGAAAGTGGGCGGGTGAGACTCACGTCATCGTCAACAGGTCGCCAGACGCTTTTCAGCGGGGGGGGGGCGGGGGGGTTTTGAGAACCACCCCCCCCCGGGGGGGGCCACCACCCCCCCCCTTTTTTTTTTTTTCCCCCCCCCCCCCCCCCCCCGCGGCGCCCCCCCCCCCCCCCCCCCCCCCCCCTCCCCCCCCCCCCGCCCCCCCCCCCCCCCCCCGCGCCGCCCCACCTCTGTGTAATCAGGAGAATACGCCATTCGTTTATTGCTGATCGGCCCGGCGGTTGTGCCAGCGACGGATCACCCAGCGCAGCACAAAGGCAAAGACGACCGCCCCGACCAGCCACAGCAGATGTTTCAGATGCTGGTCGAGTTTATGCAGCCACGGCGCGATGATGCCGCCTGCGAAATAGCCCAGCGTCACAAAGATCAGCGACCAGATAGCCGCCCCGATGACGTTAAGAATAAAAAACTTCATCGGGTTAAGGCGGCTGGCACCGATGATGATGGGGCCAATCAGCCGGAAGCCATACATAAATCGCACGCCAATCACGAACAGGCTGGGGCGGCGTTTGATCAGGCGGTTTGCCTTCACCACTTTGTCCTGATGCTTTTTAAAGCGGCGAAGGATCCGCGTGCCCCAGCGGCGACCGACCCAGTAGAGCAGCTGATCGCCAACAATGCCGCCACCCATTGCCGCCAGCACGACCCCCACATAATGCAGCAGCCCCTCATGCGCGGCCACGCCGCCCAGCAGCGTAAATGTCTCCCCCTCGGCAATACAGCCAATAAAAAGTGCCAGATAACCGTATTGCGTAATTAATGCGTTGATATCCAGATGCAAAATGACTCTCCCTGTTCGGTGATGATTTCTTTCAGTCTATACGCGATTTGGCTTCGCTTCCGCCCGGCCACCACGGGTCTGTTTATTTATGCTGTTTTTTTGTCCGGTCACCACGAAAATTTCACTGCCGTTTATACTTGAGGAGACGCTGCCCCCAAAGACGCATGCATCACCGGGCGGCCCATCGCATCAGAGGAGTGACTGTATGAACCATGTCTGGGGACTTCTGGCGCATCCGAACCAGGAAATGCGTCATATCAAGCAAGAGAATGAGAGCGTCTCGCACCACTACACCCACCATGTTCTGCTGATGGCGGCGATCCCGGTGATCTGCGCCTTTGTCGGTACAACTCAGCTGGGCTGGAATCTGGGCGAGGGGCAATATGTGCAACTTAACCTGGCAACCGGCATCGCGCTGGGCATTCTGTTCTACCTGATTATTCTGGGTGGCGTCGCGGTTATGGGGCGCGTGATCCACTGGATGGCGCGTGATTATCCGCAGCGTCCCGGCGTCCAGCGCTGCACCGTGTTTGCGGGATACGTGGCAACGCCACTGTTTCTCAGCGGGCTGGTGGCACTCTATCCGCTGGTCTGGCTCTGTGTACTGGCAGGGGCGCTGGCGCTGCTCTACACCGGCTATCTGCTCTATATTGGCATTCCCCTGTTTCTGAATATCGATCGCGAAGAGAGCCTGCGTTTTTCCGGCTCAACGCTTGCCATCGGCGTGCTGGTTTTTGAAGTGTTACTGGCATTAACCGTGGTGCTGTGGGGATATGGACCGCATCTGTTCTGACTGACCGCTGCCGCCGCTCTGGCGGCAGTTCTCTTTTTACGCCCGGAAACAATCTCACCAGGAAATTTCTTAACCTAAAGCGTATGATGCTGCTGCCAGCCCGCGCGCCGACGTGACTGAAGCGGGCGGCCTGTGTCGGTCTGACACAGTACACAATCATAACCGGGTTTTTTTCTACGATGCCTGCAAAAATTCGCTCCACCCTGCTTTCGCTGGCGCTGCTCGTTTCCGGGCAGATTGTTTCACTTCCGGCGCAGGCGACGACTTCATTGTCGCAACTTACGCCTATTGCTCAGCCGCAGATCGCTTCTGGCAGTGCGATGATTGTCGACCTCACCACCAATAAAGTGCTTTTCTCCAGTCACCCGGATCGGGTCAGGCCCATTGCGTCTATCACCAAGCTGATGACCGCGATGGTGGTGCTGGATGCGCATCTGCCGATGAATGAGATGATTAACGTCGATATCAGCCAGACGCCGGAAATGCGTGGCGTATTCTCGCGCGTTAAGCTCAACAGCCAGATCAGCCGCCGCAATATGATGTTACTGGCGCTGATGTCTTCAGAAAACCGTGCCGCCGCCAGCCTGGCCCACGCCTATCCGGGCGGTTATCGCGCCTTTATCCAGGCAATGAATGCTAAAGCGCGGTCACTCGGCATGAAACAGACCCGCTATGTGGAGCCAACCGGCCTCTCAACGCAGAACGTCTCCAGCGCGCAGGACCTGGTGAAGTTACTCAAAGCGACGCGGGAATATCCGATGCTTGGGGCGCTCAGCACCACAAAAGAAGAGACGGCCGTGTTTGCCCATCCGAGCTACGCGCTGCCGTTCCGCAATACCAACCATCTGGTCTATAAAAATGACTGGCATATTCAGCTGACCAAAACCGGTTATACCGACGAGGCCGGCCACTGCCTGGTGATGCGCACGATGATTAACAATCGTCCGGTGGCGCTGGTGGTGCTGGATGCCTTTGGCAAATATACCCACTTCGCCGACGCTAACCGTCTGCGCAGCTGGATTGAGACCGGCAAAGCCGCGCCAGTGCCTGCCGCTGCGCTGGCGTATAAAAAGCAGAAGTCGGGCCAGGTTGCCAGCAATGGTGCCGGCAGTGCCGACGTTGAGTAGAAAATAGCCGGTGTTGCGCACGGCGCGCACCGGCATTGCCTGCAGGCTGAGCAGGTAGCCGGGAAGAAACAGGCAGAGGCATACAGCGATGTTCATGCCGCTGCCTGTCCCGAATCAGCCCGAAAAATGCCCGTTATTCCTATATTGCCATCCCTTGCAAAGCCCTAAACTTACGCGCGACTGGCGAGGGAAGATCGCCTGATTTAAGCTGCCGGAATCTTACACATATGTTTATACGATCCCTTTTTGCATTGTTAATGCTGGCGCTGGCAGGGTTTGCCCCGGCGCTGGCGCTGGCCGCGGATGATACGGCCGGTGCTGCTCAGGAACAGGATGCTCCGCCGAAGCTGAAGGCCGCGGTTGAACTGCCGAAAATGCAGAAGATCCTCGACAAAATTAAAAGTCAGGTTTCTGTCGATGCTGGCGAAAACAAGCTGACGCAGCTGAATGAAATGGCGCTGGAGCTCTCCGGTAATGCCGATACGCTGGGTCAGGTGCTGGTTCCCGATCGCCAGCAACTGGAAGCCCAGTTGCAGGTGCTGGGTCCGGCCCCGAAAGCGGACAGCGGCGTCAAAGAGACGCCGGAAGTGACGCGCAAGCGTAACACGCTGGAGAGTCAGAAAAGCAAACTCGACGACCAGATTAAGCAGGCGGAAGGCATTAAAAATGGCGCACTGATGCTCTCCTCGCAGATTGTTAACCTGCGTCGCGATCAGCTAAAAAGCCAGCTGGCGCTGAACTCCGGCAGCATCCTCGGGGCGCGCTTCTGGTCACCGTTGCTGAGTACACAGGATCTGGATGGCGAGAAAATTGGTGAGTTCCTGCAGGAGTTGCAGGATACCGCTGCGCTCTCCTGGGAGCCGGGCTGGCGCGTGGGCAGTGTCTTCTGGCTGCTGGCAGCGCTGCTGGTAATGACGGTGGGCCGTCGTTACAGTGAAGAGTTTCTGGCCTGGGTCAGCATTAATAAACTGCCGGAAGGGAAGCTGCGTCGCAGTTTCCTGGCGGCAGCGATAGCGCTCACCACGCTGGTGGCGGTTGTCCTCACCTTTAACTTTATCTCCCTGGCTTTCACCCGCCGTGATGAGGTCTCTGAAAACGTTCAGGACTTTGTGGATCAACTGGTTCGGCTCAGCGTCTTTTGTGGCCTGATTGCCGGACTGGGACGCGCGTTCCTTTCTACCCGTCGGCCCAGTTGGCGATTACCAACCATCTCTAATGAAGTGGCGATGGCGTTAAAACCGTTTCCACCGATTACTGCGGTGCTGGTCTTTATCTTCCAGACGGTCGAGGCGTTCAATTACAGCGTCGGCACCAGCCTGAATACCACCATTTTTGCCAACGGGCTGACAGCTCTGCTGATTGGCTGTACTGCGCTGGCGATCAGCATGCGCACCAACCGTGTGCGTCGTCGCATGACGCTGGCGGGCACCCCGCCTGAAGCGCGCTCAACGCTGGTCGGACTGATACAGATGGGCCTGACGCTGACCGCAATTGCGATCCTGGTCTCGCTGCTGATTGGCTACGTTACGCTGGCGCGCTTCCTGAGTTATGAGTTGATCTGGTGCGGCTTGCTGTTTGGCTCGTTCTACTTCCTCAGTCACCTGCTGAAAGATGGCTGTGAGAGCCTGTTTTCGACCAGTAACCCGACCGGTCGCCGCATCCAGAGTTCACTTAACATTAATGAGCGTCACCTGCAGCAGACGGCCACGCTGCTGACGGCCATCGGTAAAACCTTCCTGGTGCTGGTTGTGGCACTGGCGCTGGTCAACGGCACCTTTGCCTCCTCAACGCCGCTTGAGCTGCTGCAGAAAGCGATTGAATTTTGGGGCGGTAAAGGCCTTGAATCCCTGAACATCGTACCGGCACACATGGTGAATGCGATAATCTGCCTGATTGTCGGAATCTATGTGCTGCGCTCAGTACGCCGCTGGCTCGAAACCGATTTCCTGCCAAAAACCACCATGGATGCGGGGATGCGCGTGTCGCTGGTGACGCTGTTCAGCAACATCGGTTACGTGCTGATTATCCTGCTGACCCTGTCGATCATGGGTCTGCAATGGAACAAACTGGCGTGGATTGTCAGTGCGCTGTCGGTTGGTATCGGTTTTGGCTTACAGGAGATCGTGAAGAACTTTATCTCGGGGCTGATTCTGTTAACCGAGCGTCCGGTGAAAGTCGGCGATCTGGTGAGCATCAGCGGCATTGAAGGGGACATCCGCCGCATTAACGTGCGCGCCACCGAGATTCAGCTGGGCGACAAGTCCACGGTGATTGTGCCGAACTCGCAGTTTATCTCGCAGAACGTGCGCAATGCGACCATGGGCAATGCGCAGGGGGTGGTCACGATTACGCTGACTTTCCCGCTGGATATCGATCCGGTGAAGGTGCGCGATATTCTGCTGGAAGTTTACAACGAGAACGAACGTATTCTGGAAACGCCGGAGCCGTCTGTTTCGTTTAAAGATCTGACTCAGCAGGGCATTATTCTGAGCGTCACGGGTAACGTAGCGGGTCAGCGCCAGATCTCAGGGGCGAAGAGCGACCTGCTGTTCGATATTCTGACGCGTCTGCGTAAAGAGGGCATTCTGCTCTCCACACCGCAAACCATGATTATCGAGCGCCGTCAGATGCCGGGTGTGGAGCCGGTACCCGAAGAGAAGCTGGTTTAGGTGTGAAAGGGGCCGACTTCTGTCGGCCTTTTTTATGTTCACAACGCTGGCTTCTTCGCCCGTGCTTAACCGCGCCTTCTACAAAATTTCCACGCGGCTGGTGCGCTGCCCGTCGCGGCTCACCGAGCGGATTGCCACGGCACCGCTGACCTGCGGCGGTCTGTTGGCATCATAGCGCTGCCAGTTAACCCCCTTGTCCAGACTGTACTCCAGCGTTACCCCAGGCAAGGCCACGTTCATCGACAGGATGCCATCAACGATTTTTGCTCCCGGCACTGGCAGGCGATAATCGATACCCGCTTTATCCAGCTTCGCCAGTTCCCGCTGTCCCAGCAGGTTGGCAAATCGCTGCCAGTCATGCAGGCGTGCCTGCTGATCGACGAGATAGGTTTTGCCTCCCGTGTATTCCTGACCTGGCTGGTAATCCCGCTCCCAGCTGGCGCGGTGCCAGCTTCGTTCCGCGACCACAAACAGGCGCGGATAGATCATGTGATCCATCTGGGCATCTGTTCGCACGGTTTCGCTCCACAGCTGGGCCGACATGCCCTAAGCACCGCGCCACGGCTTCTCTGATTTAGCGCTGAAAACGTTGCCGTCGCGATCCACCGAGGTTTCCGCATTCTGCGGCAGGTTGTCCGGTGCGAAGCCGAAGATTTTACGCTCGTCGTTGAAACGCGTGCCCCAGTAGTAGCCGCGCTCCAGCGGGTTCACCTCATACGGGAAGTCCAGGTAGAGGTAGTCGGGACTGGAGATCACCACGTCGTAACCTTTCTGTGACCAGTCAGCGGCACTGTCAAAACCGCCCCAGTAGAGCGTGTCCCAGAAGTTGACCGCAACCCGCGGGGTGGCGAAGGCTGCGGCATTTCTGGCATCTTTTAAACCATCCTGCCACGCCTGCATTTTGCCAATGCCGTGCCGGTTAACAATCTCACTGACGGTCAGGGCAAAATAGCTCGGCAGGTGTGCGAAATCTTCTACTTTGCCGCTCTTCACCAGCGCCTGACAGACCTGCGATTTTGCCCACGGCAGATCTTCGTTACGCCAGTCGCGCAGTCCGGTGCCCGGTTTAGGATTATTTTCGTCAGAGTAACCTGCACCCAGCCGGATGTTTTTCGCCTCGTCGCCGCCAAAATGCCAGACATCGAGCGGCTCTCCCGCCTCCTGATGCATCGCCTGAACTTCACCGATCACCTTGTCAACAAAGCGCTGTGAGCCGTCAATGCAGGGATTAAGATAGCTGGTGCGGTCATAGAGCTGCACGGAGGTGGTATTGGAGTCGTCAGTGGGATCAATCAGGCGATACGCGCTGGCCTGTTCAGATTCTCCCTCCTTCATCAGCTGCTGATAGCGTGCTTCCATGGCGATAACCGCCGCGCGGGCATGGGCGGGCATATCGATTTCCGGGATCACCTGAATGTGGCGCGCCTGCGCATATTTCACAATGTCGATGTAATCAGCACGACTGAAGAAGCCACTGCCGTTGTTATCGCTGAACGGGCCGGAACCGAGCTGCGGCAGCAGACAACGCTGTTCAGTCAGGTCATGACAGCGTTTAGCGCCCACGTCAGTCAGCTCCGGTAAGCCAGGAATTTCAAGCCGCCAGCCCTCATCGTCACTCAGGTGAAAGTGAAAGCGGTTCATCTTCCACGCCGCCATTTGATCAAGCAGCCGCATCACCGCCTGCTTACTGTGAAAGTTACGGGCAACGTCAAGAAACGCGCCGCGATAAGCAAAGCGCGGCGCATCATGGGCTTCCAGCGCGGCGATACGCGCCGCACCCTCGCCAGGGACCAGTGAGAGAATCGACATCAGACCATAGAAAGCCCCGGCAGCATCGTAGGCCACCACAACGGCGCGGCGAGGCGTGATATTTAGATTGTATGCACCCGATTTCGCCGTTTTGCCGCTGAAGTGGCCTGGCTTGATCTGTGTCGTGATGGCGAATCCATCGGGTGCTTCTTTCAGGCCGAGCAGGGTGAGGCGCTGTTTTACCGCCTCACCGGTTTCAGGTGTCAGCCCGGTAAGCATCAGCCTGACGCCGCGGCTGAGATCGGCATCCTGCGGGCGGAGCTTCACCTCAAGCGGCGTGGGGGTGATTTGACCGCGCAGCGCAGAGACGGGCAGGGCAGCAACATCGCTGTTTTTATCAAACCGGCTGGCGGGCTGCATCAGGACATTGTGGTCATCGGCACTGCGTCGCCAGTGGTCACCCAGCGGCGATACAAACTGGCTGGAGTCTTCATGATCGGTGCTGGCAATAATTTTGGGCGCTGCCTGCCCGGACGTAACATACCAGCGCGGCATCACATCAGTGACAAACAGCTGCCAGTATTCGTTAACGATGGGAATCTGCACCGACTCACCTGCACCAATGCCGGTAAACTTCTCCGTCGGCTCCAGCCGGGTTAAGTCGCCTACCAGATGCGTCATTTTAAACTGATCGTTTTCGACCCGCAGCGTCTGGTGAACGTTGCTCATGTAGATGGCCCAGTGTTTGTCGGTCAGAGCCGGGCCGTTATTGGTCAGGGTAATGGTGGCGCGATTGCAGGCGGCATAATCGGCTCCCAGCGCGGCGCAGTCGGTGCCATTCAGAGCGGCCTGGTTGTCATTTACTTCATAAGTAATGCCAAACTGGCTGATTTGATTCACCACCTGCTGCTCTGACGGGCTGGCGCGGCCTGTGACTGCAACGCCCAACAGAGTGAGCGCGATAAGACTTAATTTTAACATGTTGATTTTTATCCTTGCTGGTGAAGAGATATCCGTAAGTCCGCAGGGCATCAGAACAGCGTAAACGGCACGATAACCATAAATTTGATGTCCTTCTCGTCCTGGAAAATGTTACCGTAACCGCCGCTGTAACTGGGCAGATCGCTGTGATTGTCGTAGCGGGTGTAGTGCAGTTTAAACAGGGTATCTTTGGCGCGGCCCTGCTGGATTTGATAGATCAGATCGAGGTTCCAGGCGGACTCTTTCAACCGCTGACTCTGGTCAACGGTGGGCAGGGTGGCGGGTCTGGCATCCCAGCCCCAGACGTACGATGCGCCCACTTTCCATCCCGCCAGCTGCCACGGTGTTAAGTCGAGCATCGCACCGGCAAAGATCGCTTTTTCGCCATTGGCGTTCCAGTCGGAACGGGCATCCCACCAGATATCCAGTCGGCCATTGGAGCTGGCATAGCCCGGCGTCATGCGCTGCAGGAAGAAGCCCTGATTGCCCTCTGCTTTGACCCAGCTGCCTTCGAGGCGCAGATCCACCGGGCCGACGTTGTAACCGATCGTGATTGCCTGTAGCCAGGCGAGGCCGTCATAAACATCCCGGGAATTAGCCGCACCGCCCTGCACGTTGTCGTGTGCACCGTAAAACTGATAGCTGGTGGAGAGTGCATTGCCGTAAGGCGTGGCCGACCAGGAGGCTTTGGCAAAATATTGATCCATATAATCTGCCGCCTGACCAAATGCACCTTCCAGCACCAGTTTATTTTTGAAGTCATATTTCATGCCGAATGAGTGCAGATAGCTGATATGCGTTTTGCCATCAGCCTGCCGGAAATCATATAAATCACGATACCAGGGTGCCTTATATTTATCACTCCACATCCACGAGCATGATAATGCTCCGGCTTCCTGAAAATCATATAGCGCACCCACTTCGACACCGCGATAGGTGCCGGGTAAGAAACTCCAGTGCGGTGCAATCAACGTCTGGCCGGTTGGCTGAATATATCCGGCGCGTAACCAGTAATCGTTATATTTAAGCTTTAGCGCGGCTTTATAAACCGAAGCACCGCCGCTGTCGCCATTCCATTTTTCATCCCAGCGGGTACGTGCCTTACTGAAGCCAATTTCGTTGGGCGCGGCGGGGCCACTGTTGGCAAGTTCGGCAGCGCCAAAAACGGCGAGGTCCAGACCTATCCACTCTCCGGCGTAGCCTGACTGGAAGTCGAGATTACTGTTGAGCGAGGCGTGATGTAAATTAGCCCGATACTGTCCCTGATAGTCACTGGCGGGATCGGTGTCTCTGCGATCCCGCTGCCGCTGCCAGTAAAAAACATTGCCTTTTAGCGATGCGTCGTCAATAAATCCGGCCGCATGAGTGGGTGATGAATTTATTGCTGACAGGGCTATTACCACAGTGGCTATTACTGTTAACGCTAACGCGAAATTATTTTTCCGCATGGTCATTCCTCCCTGAATGAAATAAAGGCAATTACACGGCTTTTTGTTTTAGTGGCGACAATCTATTTTTCGCGACGCGAATTATCAATTAGCAGGATGATGATTTGTGAGATGTTGCGCAGAACCCAATGAGAGAAAATAAAGAAGGTGCAATCTGGGAAGAGGAATTAATTTTTTGATGAAGTTGTTAGTAATAAATATGGGCCGTAAAGGGGAGTGAGCGGGTCAAAAAGAAGTGTGACGATCAGCCTGCCCGGACCGGCAGGCTGACCGATAACGCGATTAAACCTGCTTCACCGCCCAGCCTTTTTGCTTGCTGGTTTTGCCAATGCCAGGATTGAAGCTATTGGTCGGATCGAGCTGGCGATAGAACGCCGCCAGCTGCGGTTTTGCCTGATAGAGATGGCCGACATTATGCTCAGCGGGATATTCCGCCCCGCGCGCCTGCAGGATCTCCAGCATCTGCGCTTTCAGTGCATGCACATCCACCCCTTTTCTGACGATGTAATCCTGATGGAAAACATGACAGAAGAAGTGACCATAGTAGAGGCGATGGCTTAAGGATGCGCGGATCGCATCGGGCAGGGTTTCGAACCAGTCCGCATCGTTGCGACGCAGCGCGATGTCCAGCGCCAGAATATCCTCGACCTCATCTGCATGGACTGCGTGGTAGCGCACAGCCGCACCCGCTGCCGCAAAGCGATGCAGAAACGCGTGCGCACCTTCTTTGCCTTCACACTCGAAGAACTCGCCACCGCCTTCACGAAAGTAGTCGCGCAGATAGTTACGCGCTTCTGCCACGCCGTCGCCCGACATCTTCAGCATCAGATGATGTTCATATTTGTCGCGATACTGCTTCATGCGTTTGGGCAGATGCGCCGGGAACAGTTTGCTCAGGCGCTGCAACAGCCGGTCGCTGAAGTGCGGTTTAACGAAGGAGAGCTTGCTCAGCCAGGCGTCAACCCGTCCTTTCAGCGTGAAAAACAGCGGCATCTTGTCGGTGCCCAGCTTGTCGATCATCAGGAAGGTGTCTTTGCCGTAGACTTCCGCAATGTCATAAATGTCGCGGTGCATATATTCGCCCGCCACCGGCAGATGGGTGAAATGCGCCAGGATGTGACGGCGGATATCGTTAAGCACACCGGGTTCGTTGGTGCCGATGTAAAACACCTGCTGCTGCGGTTCGCTGGCGAACGTATCGAGTCGCACCGCGAAGACCGCCAGCTTCCCGGCACAGCCGGACGCTTCAAACAGGCGACGCGCATCGGCGTTGTAACGGGCGGGCGTATCCGCATCGACTTCACGGACCCGGTCGGCATATTCATGATCGGAGGCGTGACGGCCATCGTGTTGCACGTCGCCGGGCTGCCAGCGGTCGTCATCCAGTCGTCCCAGAATCTCTTCCGGCGAGGTCCCCAGATCGATACCCAGATGGTTCACCAGCTTCAGTCTTCCCTGTGCATCAATCTGCGCATACAGGGCCATCTCACTGTAGGCCGGGCCGCGCTTAATCAGCGATCCGCCGGAGTTATTACAGATGCCACCCAGCACCGAGGCCCCAATGCATGAGGAGCCAATCACCGAGTGGGGTTCACGTCCCAGCGGCTTCAGCGCTTTTTCCAGCTGATAGAGTGTGCTGCCGGGGAACGCCAGCACCTGCTGGCCTTCGTCGATCAGCTGAAGCTTATCCAGTCGCAGGGTACTGACAATCACCAGCGGACGGTCGTAATCATTGCCATGTGGTGTTGAACCTTCGGTCAGGCCGGTATTCGCCGCCTGCATCAGGATGATGACATCCGCTTTCACCAGCGTCTGCAATACCCGCCAGAGCTCCAGCAGCGTACCGGGAAACGCCACGGCCAGCGCCTCACCTTCGCCGGAGCGAAAGCCTTTGCGATAGCGGGCAGTCTGTTCAGGTTCTGTCAGCAGATGGGCAGGGCCGACCAGGCGGCGAAGGTCAGAAAGCAGGGCAGAGGTTTGTATCATGAGCAATTCCCTTGTCTTATCAGTGCGTCCTAACTGTAGCACGTCAACTGACCTCAACGCAGTGTGACAGCGGCAGCTACCTGCTATTCTCATCTTGTGGCACACTGCCGCCTGTTTATTCGATATTGCGCAGTTACTTAAGAGAACCCAACCTGATGAAATGGATTTACTCTGTTAGTCTCGCTGTCTCCCTCGCGATGCAACCCGCACTGGCTGAGACAGTGCCAGGTAACCACCCGATGACCGAACAGGCGCGTGATGCCTTCGTTAACCAGCTGCTTAAAAAAATGACGCTGGATGAGAAGATCGGTCAGCTGCGTTTAATTAGTGTCGGACCTGATAATCCGAAAGAAGCCATTCGCGACATGATTCAGAAGAGTCAGGTTGGCGCGATTTTTAACACTGTCACGCGTCAGGATATCCGCGCGATGCAGGATCAGGCGATGCAGCTCAGCCGCCTTAAGATCCCCCTGTTTTTCGCCTTCGATGTGATTCACGGTCAGCGCACTATTTTCCCGATCCCTCTGGCTCTTGCGGCCAGCTGGGATCTGGATGCCGTTAAAGAAGTAGGGCGCGTCTCTGCCTATGAAGCGGCTGACGATGGCCTGAATATGACCTGGGCGCCAATGGTGGATGTCAGCCGTGAACCGCGCTGGGGTCGTGGTTCCGAAGGCTTCGGTGAAGATACCTATCTCACCAGCGAAATGGGTCGCAGCATGGTGCAGGCGATGCAGGGCAAAAGTGCCGCCGATCGCTACAGCGTGATGACCAGCGTGAAACACTTCGCGCTCTATGGAGCCGTTGAGGGTGGACGCGATTACAACACCGTGGACATGAGCCCGCAGCGCATGTTCCAGGACTATCTGCCACCGTATAAAGCCTCACTGGATGCGGGGAGCGGCGGCGTGATGGTGGCGCTGAACTCCATCAATGGCGTCCCCGCCACGGCGGACAGCTGGCTGCTGAAAGATCTGCTGCGCGATAAGTGGAAATTCAAAGGCATCACCATCAGCGATCACGGTGCGATTAAAGAGCTGATCAAACATGGCGTCGCCAGCGATCCGCAGGAAGCGGTACGCATCGCCCTGAAGTCGGGCGTTGATATGAGCATGAGCGACGAATATTACAGCAAGTATCTGCCGGACCTGGTGAAGAGCGGCGATGTCACGATGGCCGAAATTGATGATGCGGCGCGTCATGTGCTTAACGTCAAATATGACATGGGCCTGTTTAACGATCCCTACAGCCATTTAGGTCCGAAAGAGAGCGACCCGCAGGACACCAATGCGGAAAGCCGTCTGCATCGCGCTGAAGCACGCGATGTGGCGCGTAAAAGCATCGTACTGCTGAAAAACCGGCTGGAAACCCTGCCGCTGAAAAAATCGGGCACCATTGCGCTGATTGGTCCGCTGGCAGACAGTCAGCGCGACATCATGGGCAGCTGGTCCGCGGCGGGTGTAGCGAAGCAATCCGTTTCGCTGCTACAGGGCATGCGCAATGCCACCGAAGGCAAAGCGACGCTGCTTTATGAGAAGGGCGCTAACGTCAGCGACAACAAAGGGATTCAGGACTTCCTGAACCTCTATGAGCAGGCGGTTTCCGTGGATACGCGTTCACCGCAGCAGATGATCGATGACGCGGTTGCCAAAGCGAAGCAGGCCGATGTGGTGGTTGCCGCCGTGGGCGAAGCGCAGGGGATGGCGCATGAAGCCTCCAGCCGCAGCGACCTGGTGATCCCACCAAGTCAGCAGAAGCTGTTAGCGGCACTGAAAGCCACCGGTAAGCCGCTGGTGATTGTCCTGATGAACGGACGTCCGCTGTCGATAGTGAATGAAGATCGCATGGCTGATGCGGTACTGGAAACCTGGTTCAGCGGCACCGAGGGCGGCAACGCTATCGCCGATGTGCTGTTTGGTGACTACAACCCGTCGGGCAAACTGCCAGTCTCCTTCCCGCGTTCAGTGGGTCAGATTCCGATCTACTACAACCATCTGCCAACAGGCCGTCCTTACAACTTTGCGAGGCCGAACAAGTACACCTCGCATTACTATGATGCGGTTAACGGCCCGCTCTATCCGTTTGGTTACGGTCTGAGCTACACCAGCTTCACCGTGTCGCCGGTAAAAATGTCCTCACCGACCATGCCGCGCGACGGCAGCGTTGAGGCCAGCGTGACAGTGACCAACAGCGGTAAGCGCGATGGTGCGACGGTAGTGCAGATGTATCTGAACGACCCGGTCGCGTCCATCAGCCGTCCGGTGCAGGAGCTGCGTGGCTTTAAGCGCAT
The DNA here is from genome assembly GCF_016658625.1 of Pantoea sp. S62. Classification (NCBI taxonomy): domain Bacteria; kingdom Pseudomonadati; phylum Pseudomonadota; class Gammaproteobacteria; order Enterobacterales; family Erwiniaceae; genus Pantoea; species Pantoea sp. S62. The sequence goes on from NZ_JACVVI010000002.1 coordinate 50,189, forward strand.
CATGCTGAAAGCAGGTGAGTCGCAAACCGTGACCTTTAAAATTGACGTGGATGCGCTGAAGTTCTGGAACCAGCAGATGCAGCACGTTGCAGAGCCCGGCAAATTCAACGTGATGATTGGACTCGATTCCGTTCGTACCGAGAATGCGCAGTTCAGCTATCAATAACCGTCAGCCTTTTCCCTGAACTCAGGGGAAGGTGATGCGGCGCGTCGGGAGCGTCCTGTTACCGCGCGCCGCATCATATCCACTATCAGAGCCGCCATGATTAATCTGCGTGACCGCATTCAGCAGCAGGTCTTCCGCCTTAACGGCCTGTCGATGAATGAATTTGACCTCTCTCAACCGCCTGGCGATCCCGGCCTTTTTGGCCCGGACAGCGTAATCTGGCGCGTCCATGGTGACTTCACCTCCATGATGTGCGGCGGAATCAGCGCGCTGCTATTGCAGATGCTGCATCCGGCGGCGCTGGCGGGCGTCTGGGATCACTCCAATTTCCGCGAAGATATGATGGGCCGCCTGCGCCGTACCAGTCAGTTTATTGCCGTGACCACCTACGGTAATTCGCAGGATGCACAGACGCTGATCGAGCGGGTGAAACGTATTCACCTGAAAGTCAGCGGCGTCGACAGCGCGGGCAAACCTTATGCCGCCAGCGATCCGCATCTGCTCACCTGGGTGCATGTGGCAGAGACCAGCCGTTTTCTGGCCGCTCATCTGCGCTACAAAAATCCGCAGCTTACCCGGGCGGAACAGGATCAGTACTATCAGGAAGCGGCACTGATTGCCGAAGCGCTGGGTGCAGAGAAGGTGCCGAAAAGCGTCGTCGATGTGGCAGATTATCTGCAACAGATGCGTCCGGAGCTGCGCTTTGATGAACGCACCGCCGAAGTGACGCGATTGCTGATGAATGCCCCTGCTCCGAGCTGGCAGGCGAAACCGGTGATGAAAATCATGCTGAAGTCGGGATTCGGGCTGATGCCCGCGTGGGCGCAGGCGATGTCCGGCCGTGAAATCGGCCGCTTTGAGCAGGCGATGATTGACAAGAAGATTAATGCGATTGCGGTGGGGTTGAGGTGGTCAATTCAGCGCGGGGCCTGGTATCGGGCGATGCTGAGGATGGGCAGGCTGGGGTGAGGGGCTATGAATGTCCGCTTTGTGCCAGAAGCGGACATTGAGTATCCCTTTCATGTAATCGATCGGAAGTGTTGTTATTCCATAAACGAATAATTTGACATTGTATTGCTATTAGCGCTTTTAGTATGGTCCTTTCTGTCTCTAGGACTTCCTCAATAAGGATTACAAGATGGTCTCGTTTCGCTCAATGACAGAAGAAGAGTACTCTGCTCATCTTGAATATTTTATTCCTGATTATGCAAATGAGATAGCGTCAAATTATAGAATGTCTAAAAGTGATTCTCTAACAATGGCCAGGCAGGAAATATCAAAATTGCTTGCGGAAGGAGTGAATACGCACGGGCAAATTTTGCTGTCCATTTTCTCGAAATTAGATGTATCTGAGAGGCACGTAGGCTATCTCTGGTACAAACCAGATGCGGCAATGTGCACAGTATTTATCTATGATTTTCATATTTTTAATTCATTTCAGGGAGAGGGATTGGGTAAACAGGCTCTTCGCGCTTTTGAAGAGGATCTTCAGGATAAGGGTTTTAAAGAGATTAGACTACGTGTAGCTGGAGATAATGCCCGCGCTCTCCATGTATACGAGAGCAGCGGTTTTGGAGTAACGGGTATCAATATGAGCAAGGCCATCGTGCGTTAGGATATTAAATAACAGAATCAGTAATTGAAAACTACGTCTGCCTTTCGCTCATAGCGAACATTGCGCCAATTCAGTCCGCTCTGTGCCAGAAGCGGACGTCAGAGTCGATTCATACAATCAGCGCAATGTTTTTGAAAAGCAGACAGCTTCTGTCCTACCTATATATGGGCCATAATTTTCAATACGGACATAGCCAATTTTTTTGTAGAAATTTACGGCCCGATAGTTGATGTGTCGTGTTTCCAGCCTAAGCTCGATATATCCCATCTCTTTTGCAGATTCTTCAAGAAAAATAAGTAAAGCACCACCAACCCCTGGCACACTTCGGTCTGAAAACATTCTTTTAAGCTCGGCTATATTGTACGTTAATGGCCGTATAGCTCCGCATCCTATCGCTTTACCTTGAGGGTTCTTTGCTAATGCCCATAAGGCTTTGTCATCACTCATTGCTTCAGCGGTGAAATGGCTTTTGCCGTTATCACCAGTAATAGCGGCAAGTTCTGCTGACAGCAATTCGATTAGGTGATGGGATTCTGAAGAAAATGGATCTGATTTCTCTACTGTTATCATGGTTGTACCCTGCAGGATGAGTGTGACCAACATAAAGCATCCTGCTAAGGAAAGCATCAGACCAAAGCGGGTGATGGTGCAATACTGTTTCCAAACTATTTCGAGAGTGTAATGTCTGTTCCTCGCTCATAGCTGCCCCTGCATAACGTCTTGATGGGCAGCTTAGTGCCAGAAGCGGACGCTAATATATTCACATGCTTGATTATATTAATACCCAAAGTCACTTTGTGAATCATAGTCATTCAAGTTAATATTGAGTAATATTTCAGATGCTTTGTAAGCAACTTCTCCAGCGTTAAAGTCATCTCTGTTTGAAAGCACAACAACAGTTAACTTTGAATCCATATGCCTTACAAAAAATGAAACATAACCTATCCAACTACCTGAATGCATTAGGCTTTCCTCCCCGAAATCATGCTGAACGACTAGCCCGGAAGCATAGGGTTGATAATCTTCAACTTTGAGAATCTCAGTTAACTCCTCTTTATTTGGTACTGAAATAATATTTATTAATTCCGAGCCACCTGCTTTTGCCTCAGAGAAATTTCTGCCCCATTTAATTAAATCATTTGCCGTTGAGTAAACTGCCCCATCTCCGGTTTGAGTCCATAAGCTTTCTTTGTGTTCATAATTATCTCCGGATTCAGAAAAAAAATAACCTTTAGCAGTCTCCAGTTTAATTGGATATGATTCATTGAAGAAAGTATCCTTCATACCAAGAGGGGAAAAAATCATATCATTGGCATATTTAGATATTTTTACCCCTGTAACTCTTTCAATTGCAATGGAGAGTAGAAAATAATTTGTGTTAGAGTGTGCAAATTTCTTTCCCGCTTCAAAGTCAGGCTTAATACAATTGCAAACATCTTCCAGGCTTTCCTCTGGAGTCAAATCACCAAAGAATGAAATTCCTTTTTCTTCTGCTATGTCAATATAATCTTTAAATCCACTCGTATGATGGATAAGATTTTTTATTTTTATATCCTCTGCATAACTTGGCAACTCAGGAATATATTCTTTTACCGACTTTGATAGCGAAACTTTACCTTCACGTTCTAATAAGTGAATACAAAAAGCAGTAAACTGCTTTGATAGAGACGCAAGATTAAAAATAGTATTTTCATCACAATATCTGGATCTTTCTACATCCGCCAAGCCACGTGAAGAAAAATAGCGACTTCCATCATCAAATTCAGCAAGAAGGACTACGCCAGGCTCATTTTCTTTAATGTCGTGCAAAATAAAATCTAACTTATCTTTTAGTATTAAATCCATTTTAAGTAAATCTCGCTTGGTGATATGATAACTTTCACTTATCATTGGGCTGCAAAATGTTAAGAATTTTTAGTTTGAAATAACACATACTTACTATTAAATTCAACATTTTTCCATTTTATTTAATAGCGGAATTCATATCGAATTAATTTAATAAATCCTGTTACCCTGAATAGCCTTTCTCATTCTGATTATATTCGGAGGAAGATCGGTTTAATCAGGGGGCGCTAGCTGCAGGCGAAACTTGGGTTCATGGCCGGAATATCATGGTAGTACTGTAGAATCTCAGTTATTAAAAACGTTCTGTCCGCTTTTCGCTCTTAGCGAACATTAGACTATTATCAGTTCGCTTTGTGCGAAAGCCTGCAGTCGGGTCGGAAACGCCCCAGGGGTTTCCGGTGCATTCTAACGGAATGGTTGCGCGTCAAAGCGCCCGCAGCGCAGGATTTCTCTTTGCTTCCGGATCGGTTCTCTTATGTGAGTAGGGGGAAGGGTGGTTACGGTTTTCTCTGGCATAAGATTGAAAGTCTGAAGTTCAGATAATATAAAAAGCAACAGGCAGAAAAAATTAAAGTAAGGGCTATTTTTTGCCGATAACTCCGGATAAATTAAACTTGGGTTTTTATTATTATGAAAAAATGTTTGCCTTTTACTTTCTTGAGCGTTGCTTTATTAAGTGGCTGTTCAGCTTTCAATTATTCCGCGCCGCTTTATCACGACCCTGTTGGTGAGAAAAGTCATCTGGCTCGCGTTCGTTTTATTGGGAATGTCACCGGTACATCGATATCTACAAAAGGAAACAGCACGTTTCAGGAATTAGTCCCGCATACATCATTTGGTTATTATAATGACTCCCGCGATATTGGCATGCCTAAAATAAGCTATCGTCAGCAGGATTATAAAAGTTACTATTTTGAAGTACTTGCAAAGCCAGGTCCAACCATTTTCCACATCATTACCGATGAAACCGACCAGGGACACTGCTCAATGTCAGCGTTAGTAAATCTTGAGGCTGGAAAAGATTACGACGTGAATTTTGATGCACATGAACAGTTTACTAAATGTGTTTTTCACTTTAGTGAAATTGTAACCGATCCAGCTACAGGCGTGAAAATCCTTAAAGCTGAGCCGTTTAAAAAAGGTGATTACTTTGCAAACGAATTTAATTAAAGGCATCGTTTGTTCAGTAATGCTGGTTTTACCTTCCGTGCAGGGCTGTATATCTGGAGGCGTACGCTCGCACAATGTATCGGAAACGTCTTTTGAAGATAAATCCCTTAGTAGTTGGTTAGTCGCTGGAAAAACAACTAAACGGGAAGTCCTGAGCCGTTTTGGCCCCCCCAATTCTCCTGAAAATTTTAGCGAGGCGCTGAGGTGGCGCTATATCTGGAGTCAACAAAGCAGACTCGTAATAATTCCGATTTCACCGAAAATAGTGGGTCAGGAACAAATTCTTACTTTATCCTTTACCGAGGATGGTCATCTTATTTCTTATAAACTTGATGAGCAGAGTCCTCACTTCCAAAAAGGTGATGAGCCTAAAGGGGTTTTTAATAGGTGAGCCTTACTAACTAAAGACAGCTCTATCATACCAGTTGACCTGCACCCCTCCAATTGGTGCAATGCGGACGTTACTTACGTCCGCTCCTCGCTCATAGCGGACATTGGGCTAGATAGCGTCCGCTTTGTGCCAGAAGCGGACGTTGACAGCCCGGCACTGCAGTGGCTGCCCTGAAGCTGGACGCAAGCGATTCTTCAGTTTCAGGCCTGACTAAATTTGGCTCCGCAATCCAAAATATATAAAATATTTTCATTTAATTTGTGACATTCATCCTCTCCATATTTTCATGCCCTCAACAAAAAAACACCTTAAAATCAGGCTCTATTTGGCATTTAAACTATAATCAGGTTTCATCATCTGGATTCGTACGGATGGTTTTTCACTGACCTGATACAGTTAATTGTTAAGGATATATCATGAATAAAGTGACCTCTGCCCTGATTAGCAGCAGTATTTTTCTGGCTATGAGTGCGGCCGGCGCGGCCTCAAACGATGTTCATCTGGAGCATCACACGCAGTCTTTCGTTGACCAGCTGAACAGCGGTAATGGAAAACCCATTGAGAAACTTTCGCCGGAGGAAGCCCGCAAGGTTTTGTCCGGTGCACAGTCTTCAGTGAAAGTTGACCTCTCCGGCGTGACAACCTCAAACAAAACCATTCAGGTCGATGGTAAGCCCGTAGAACTGACCATCGTCAGGCCTGAAAATGCCTCAGAAAAGCTGCCGGCCTTTATGTTTTTCCACGGAGGAGGATGGGTTCTGGGAGATTTCCCGACGCATCAGCGCATGGTCCGGGACCTGGTCCTTGCGTCCGGTGCGGTGGCCGTCTTTGTAAACTATACCCCCAGTCCGGAAGCACACTATCCGGTTGCCATAAACCAGGCCTACGGTGCCACAAAGTGGGTCGCTGAACATGGCGATGAAATCAGTGTCGACGGTAAGCGCCTCGCAGTCGCGGGAAACAGCGTTGGCGGAAACATGGCGGCAGTGGTAAGCCTGATGGCAAAAGAAAAACACGGACCTGACCTGCGTTACCAGGTGTTGTTCTGGCCGGTAACCGATGCAAAATTTGACACAGCCTCCTACGAAAAATATGCGACAAAGCGCTTCCTGACCCGGAATATGATGAAATGGTTCTGGGATAATTACACAACCAGCGATGCGCAGCGCAATGAAATATACGCTTCACCGCTCCGTGCTTCAGAAACCCAGCTGAAAGGTCTCCCGCCAGCGCTTGTACAGACGGCAGAGAACGATGTGCTGCGGGATGAAGGGGAAGCTTACGCCCGTAAGCTTAACGCAGCCGGCGTGGACGTGGTTCAGGTGCGTTATAACGGCATGATACATGATTACGGACTGCTGAATGCTCTCGCCGAAGTTCCTGAAGTTCAGGCCTCACTGACTCAGGCGGGTAGTCTGCTTCGTGAGCATCTGAAATAGTTTTAGCGGGCTGCTCAGAATGCTGACCAGCCCGGGTTTACTCTTCCTGAACCCTTCTTCATGCCGTAGATCAGTGCGGTTATGGCAATCCAGCAAATCAGACATTTCATCCCGAAAGACTATTACGCCGGAAAATAACGTCTACTCTTCGCTCTTAGCGGACTTTAATGTCTAACAGCTTAACCACTGCTTTTACCAGGCTGGACGATGTTACCTGAACTCGTTCCGGGTAACGTCGTCAGCAGGCAAGCCGCGCAACGGTGCGACAGCACAATTTAATAGTTACAACATATTAATGTATTTTAATCACTGAACATGGAAAATAGCAGGCAGGATTAGGCCGGCGAACCGGCCTGAGGCATTATCAGATGGCGCAATAAACGCGCGCTTCACGTGGCGTGTAGATACCAAACGTCACCACGCTCAGTAAGCCATTAACAAACGTCTGCTGCACTTCAACCCGGCTAACTTTTTCCGGGCTGCCGCACACCTGTGCCGCATCAATGCTCTTACGCTGACCGATACCTGAAACAAAGAACGGCTGGCTGGTCGTTTTCGTCGCCGCGCCAACCTGGTTCTGTTTCATCACGAAAGTCTGCTGCGCACAGCCGGTTAAACTCAGAGCCAAAAACGCCGCAACACAAAGCTTGTTCATAAATATCCTTATCGCCAGAAATGAAAAAAAAGCTGAGTGTAATCATCACTCAGCCAGCAATCAGGTTATCGACAACGAAAGCGGAAACTTGAGAAAAATTTCTGAGTACGCCTTAACGGATACGTTGTGCTGAATAGTACAGCAATTAAAAAAGCCCCTGCACTGCAGGGGCTTTTTATGTTTACCGTTGCGTTTCCGCTTAGCGAGTCAAATTGTCGAAAAACTTTTTGACGCCATCGGGAAAGCTTTTTGAACGCCGACTGTTCTTCTTTCCCACCACACCACCAAAGCCCTCTTCCAGCTTACGTAGCAGCGCCTTTTGTTTCTCGTTAAGGCTAACCGGCGTTTAAACCACGACAAATGCAGTTCGATGGCGTGCGCATGAAAGGGCCATCTGGCTCAAACGTTTTCGTGACGGAGTTTTACGATTTCTTTTCGGGCTGAAATGTCCGCTATGTAACACAAGCAAAAATCCAATCTGGTCCGTTTGCCCACTAAGAACACTTCACCTGATCGTTTCAGCAATGTTCAACAGGGGTGTCGGCTCATTTCATCATCACTGCTTAGTGACCCTTAGTATCAGGCAACCTCTCGGCTGTGCGCCGCTACTTTACGCCTGATAAATCAGATAAAAGGGCGTGAAATCGACTCTATGCCCAGCATAATTAAAAACAGAAGAAAACACTGCCTGAAGCGCATGGGACTAATACGTGCCCGCACCTTCTGGCCGAGCCACATTCCGGCCAGAGCAGGGAGTATGGATATAAATGAAAGTGAAAATTGCTCTATCCGGAACGCGTCATGAAGCTAAATTCCTGCCGCCAGCGCAATCGTAGACACGGTAAATGACAGGCCAGGGGCCTGGACGTGTTCATCGTTACTGAAGCGAAGCGACTGAAGATAGAGAACGGCTGGCATAACGAATAGACCTGTCGCACCGGTTAGCAGGCCTGTTATGAAGCCAGTAACGGGTGACAACCCTTTCTCCCGAGCCTGAGTAACGGTAAGCGATGGAGAAACTATCGCTAAAACAGCATATACGATTAAAGCCACACCCAGGCCGAACGCTGACCAGGCGGGATTAATGCTAATCAGAAGCGAAGATGCTGCCACCGTACCAGCCAGTATAAGCAGCAGCATCAGCCAGAAGCGCCTGACGATCATAATGACGAAGCAGGCGTCGCGTTATAAGTTAAGGCTGATATATGCCGCAGCTTACCTTTTATAGCTGTTAGCGTTGAGTTCCTGAAACTGGTATTATGCGAAAATGAGAATTTAAAAAGACGTTATTGAAAATGAAAGTCGATTCATTCAAAGATCTTATAAAGAAAGCCGCTTTGAACCTTTTTAAAGAGAAGGGGCTGAATAATGTCTCAACGCGAGACCTGAATGCCCGGCTTAATATTTCCAGAAGCCATATGTATCATTACTATAGTAACTGGGATGAGCTTAAGCTCGACGCTATAAAAAAGATGCTGGATGATGATGTTAATGACTATCTCCTGAAATTAAAAGAGCGAAAAACTGGCACAATATCAGAGGAACTATTGTTTTTTTTAGATTATCTGCTGCCAGATGCTCCCTCTTCGCACTGGATTCTCTATCTTGAAATATGGCCTCTTTCAGCAAGAGATCAGCGTTATGCTGACCTTATTCACGCCAATTTAATGCAGTGGAATGACATCGTCGAAGATATCATTACGCGTGGTATCGAAGTGGGGGAATTTACCTCTGCAAATAGTCAGGTTTCAGCCCGACAAATTGCGGCTGTGCTTGATGGTTATTCAAGCATGATCATACTTGATTATTCTGCTGAAAAACGCGCTCTCTTTCTTGAGGAAATTTTTAAGTTTTCTCTTCAGATGGTGAGATAAAGATGAGCGCAGGCGTTCTGGCTTTACCCGTATTCATTGATGACTGACGTCCAGATATTTCAGTAGTTTTATCATTTTGCGTTCAGCGGGGATGTATCCTGGCTGGCTGGCATCGATCCAGCTTTCGTCAGCTTCAGGGTGAGGTCCGGTCAGTACCACTTTCCCTTTTCCATAGGTATAGGCCGCCATGGCAACATCGCCATTACTGTACCAGGCGATTGGAGTAAACCCTCTGCTGGTGGAACTGTTATTCAGATAAGGACCATCCTGATAATAAGCTGACTCTTTCTTTCCTCCCCACAGTATTGTTAGCGTGTAATCGTCCTCATCCGTAGCTTCTGCGCCCGGTCTTCCTGCTTCGGTATCCAGAGGTGCGTCGATCAGACCTATCCAGTCTTTATCAGCAAGATAAGCGCCCATGCAAAGGCCAAGAAATCCCTTACCAGAGCGAACAAAATTCCGGATGGCTTCTGCACCCTCATCGCCTATAGCATTATAAGCTGCGGGAATATCCTGTCCGCCCCCTGGCTGAATATAGAGGTCAAATTTTTTGAGATTACTGCTGTTTAGTTTTAAATTCTCATTTTCTCCAATATAGCTGACAGAGAGATTCAATCCTGTTTTTACAAGCGATTTCACCACCATTTCTGAGCAACCTTCACAGCCAGCTTTCCCCCGGTAAACAGCGATGTTAACGGGTTTTGTGCCAGCAGCATAGGCTGCTGGCGCATAGCCTGCCGAGGCTGCCATCAATGCTGAGGTAAAGACAAAAGCGCCCAGGTAGCGTCTGCAACGGAATTTATCGGACTTCATTACATATCCCTTAGTGTTCGACAGCAAAAATAAACAGACAGTGAAAAAGAGAATGATAGTAAAAACTCTAAATTAGAGCGGTTGCCCTAATTTACAGTTGAGGTCATAGTTGTCAAGTTTTAATTTATTCACAGGAAAGTGATTTATCTTTCATTCAGATTGGTTGTGTTGATTAAGCAAGGTAAATACTGCCGGATATCATAAAAAAGAGTCATGTATCGGGAATAGTACCGATCCTGTTCAACATGAGCTTTTCTTATGACCTGAAAGTAAGGATAAAAGTTAAGAGGATGCCAGTCAGGATGATTATCAGTAAGTTATGAAATCAGGCGCGTCTTCCGTATCCGACTCAATAGCACCGGAGAATGGACAAACTTTTATTGGCGGGAGACCTTGCGCAAGGGACTCATGTGCGTGCGGATTAGCCTTTTTATTCTTAGTGAGGAGTGGGCAGAAACCTGCAGGCTCTGTTTTTGTTTGCTCCAATAGCCCCAAAGCCGCTATCTCGCATAACGTTGAAATCAGGCCTCGCTTCTTCTTACAGCCTTTACCCTGCTTTATCCAACCCCCAAATCCCCACACTTTGAGACTATTACCCTTGTCTCAAATGGCGGCAGCCAGGATCCTGCTCTATTCTCGGGGAAAATGGATTCCTCCAGGCTTTGTCGAGGCACTATGACGTACAAATCCCTGATTGCCGAAGTCCACAATCAGCAGCGCACCCTGACCGCCATTGTCGAACAGGATGAGCGCACCGCCTATTTTTACATCTGGCCAACCGACCTGTTCCGCAGTCAGTATGCGGTGCGCGGCTGCTGGCTACGTAACCTGCTGCCTGCACCGGCACAGGAAGATCGCGAGGCGATGGAGCAGGGCATCGCGCCGCTGCTCAGCGCCGAGTATTGCCGTAATCTGGAAGCGGAGCCCGCGCTGGACCCGGCGGGTCTGCAGGTGCTGTGGGAGCCTTCTGATGATGGCGCGGCGCTGTGGTATTACGGCCAGCTGCTGGCGGTGATCCCCGGCTGGAGCCTCTATCAGGAGAAGCAGGTGAGCTTCTCTGCGGGCTGTATCAAAAAGAACCGGCTGACGGCCCCGCTGGGTTCAGCATCGACCAACGACTACTACGCCCGTGCGGAGCATCAGCGTCAGTTCTGGCGCGAATGGCACGACGGCAGCGAGTGGGACAGGGTCCAGCAGGATCTTATGGCCTGCTATCAGGCGCGCTTTGGCGAGTCAGTGAAATATTACGCGATCGATCAGGGCAGCTGGCCGCCGATGGCGATCTCGCAGCACTGGCATCAGGGCGTATGGTATTTCCTGACGCTCGGCATGAGCATCCGGCCCATGCCGCAGGTCGATTACCTGTTTGATGAGCTGGCACCGCAGTATCGCCGTATCGAACTGGGCATGGCGGTCGACGGTGAAATCATGACCGAAGGCAACGCGGTGCAGATGGCGAGTGCACTGGCGGAGTTCGTGCATCTGCCGTGGGCGCGGCTCACCTGGCTGGGTGAGGGCCACACGCTGGCGTCGGAAGTGGCTCCCGTCGGCTTTGAAAGCTTCCTGCTGGCGAATGAACTGGCAACCGAACAGGCGCAGTTCAAGCTGCCCAAGCGCGATGGCGATCGACCTGCTTTGCTCTGGACCACGCCTGTCACCGAAGCGGAGCGTCTGTTCGCGCAGGCCGATGAACATGGCGGCCAGAAGTTACGGGAATTGTTAACAGCGGAGGGCAACGATCATGTCTTCCGTCCGCGCCAGCAGGTGATCAATCCTGAGGAATAGGCCAGCAATAACGCGCTTGTTCACGCGATCCCCGGCAACAGTCGGGGACGTGATAGTCCCGTCTTGAAATTAAATTTTTACAAAAATCAAACATTTCTCAAATATGTGATCCCGCTCATCTCAAGTTCCTGTTTAGTGAGCCGTTAACCCGGATCAGGCAATCGCGCCGCACCAGGTTCAGGGGAACAAAGATGTTTAAAACAACACAATCCCGCTTCACCGCAACAATGATCGCGTTCTTTGTTGCGCTTTTACTCGTTACAGTTTGGGTCATCAATCAGTTCGTCGCGCCACAGCTGGTCGACAGCGAAAGTCGTCTGGTCCGCTATCAGGTCGATTCACTCGCCTCCGGCATCGTTGAACAGATGAACCGCGTGCAGGCACAGCAGCGTGCGATTACCGAAGCTGCCTCTGTCATGGACAGCGCCACTATCGACACCCTGTTACCGACGCTGGTGAACCAGTATCAGGACAGCAATGTGTTTGGTGGCGGTATCTGGCCACTGCCAAACCGTCGCGATCCGGCCAAAGAGAAAGACAGCAGCTTCTTTGCCCGTAATGCCAGCAATGAATTACAGGTCAACACCTACTGGAACTCCGACGCCGCCGATAAATACTGGGAGCAACCCTGGTACAAAGATGGTCTGGCTGCCGCGAAAGGGCAGTGCGCCTGGGCAAAAGCCTATCAGGATGCCGCCAGCCCGCAGCCGCGTACCAACTGCGCCATGGCTATCTACCGCAATGGCTCGGCCTGGGGTGTTGCCACCATCGACGTGACCCTGGGGTTCTTTAACCAGCTGGCGAAGCAGATGGGTGAAACTATTCACGGCAATGTGCTGATCGTCGAAGCCGACGGCAAAGTCGTGGGCAATGGCGCGCTGGTGAATGCCGCGCCGAAGCTGGAGAACCTGGCTGACGTGCAGATGTCGATGGCCGCACCGCTGAAAACGCTGCTGAACGGCGTGGGCAATCAGCCGCTGGAAACCACCTATGACAGCAGCGAAGGCGAGCAGACCCTGTTCGTGCAGGCCATTCCTGGCAGCCCGTGGTATCTCGCCAGCAGCCTGCCAACCAGCCTGCTGAAAGCGCAGTCGCACAACATGCTGACTCGCCTGGGTCTGGTGCAGATCCCACTGGCGGTCATTCTGCTGCTGGTGTCGCTGGGCTTTGTCCGCGCCATGATGAAACGCCTCAACGTGCTGAACAGCAACATCGAAGCGCTGTCGACCGGTGGTGCCGATCTGACGCAGCGTCTGCCAGCCAGCAACAGCCCGGAGTTCAACGCTGTCGCGCAGAGCTTTAACCAGTTCATCAGCTATCTGCAGGGACTGTTGCAGCAGGTGGGCGACAGCGCACTGGCGATTACCGCTGCATCGCGCGAAATTGCCAGCGGCAACGCCAATCTCTCCTCCCGTACCGAAGATCAGGCCAGCTCGATTGTTGAAACGGCCGCGTCGATGGAGCAGCTGACCGGCACCGTGCGTCAGAACGCCGACAACGCCACTCACGCTAACCAGCTGGCGGGCGATGCCTCGCAGGTGGCCGCGCGTGGCACCGAAGTAGTCCGTCAGGTGGTCACCACGATGGGTGAGATTCATCACTCGTCCCGTAAAGTGGTCGACATCATCAGCGTGATCGACAGCATCGCCTTCCAGACCAATATCCTGGCACTCAACGCTGCGGTAGAAGCTGCCCGGGCCGGTGAACAGGGCCGTGGTTTTGCGGTAGTTGCATCGGAAGTACGTAACCTGGCACAGCGTTCAGCTAACTCGGCGCGTGAGATTAAAAAGCTAATCGAAGAGTCAGTGGCAAACATCGATACCGGCAGCGCGCTGGTTGAGCAGGCAGGTCAGACCATGGATGAGCTGATGAAGGGGGTAAGCAGCGTAACGACCCTGATGAGCGAAATCATGTCCGCCAGCCGCGAGCAGAGCCTGGGTATCGAACAGGTTAACGTGGCGATTACTCAGCTTGATGGCACCACACAGCAGAACGCCGTGCTGGTAGAGCAGGTTTCTGCTGCCGCGCAGGCGATGGAGTCGCAGAGCACCCAGCTTGAGCAGGTGGTTCAGAGCTTCCGACTGTAATCCTCTTTCAGGCCAGCCTTGCTGGCCTGATTTTCTTTCTGCTTCATCTGCTTATCTCCGCCTGAGACGCGCAAAAATTCCGCGATGTTCCCCCCAGACTGCTTATTCTGTGCCAGAATAGTTGGGAATAATCTCAAGGAAAAGCCATGTCTGCTATTGAAGTTATCCTCGTTGACCACCTCGATCGTCCCACCGGCAAAATGGAAAAGCTGGAAGTGCATGAAAAAGGATTACTGCACCGCGCGGTGACGGTCTACGTCTTCAATTCCCGGCAGGAGCTGTTACTGCAGCGGCGTGCCAGCGATAAATATCACTGTGGTGGCTTGTGGAGTAATACCTGCTGTGGTCATCCTTATCCGCATGAATCGACCCGCGACGCCGCCGAGCGCCGTCTGCGTGAAGAGATGGGGATGATCGTGACGCTGACGCCGGTATTTGAGCTGAGCTATAACCTGAAGCTGAGCAACGGCCTGACCGAGCATGAATATGGTCACGTCTTCTTTGCCGTCTGCGACAGCCTGCCGCAGCTGAATCCGCAGGAAGCTGACGCCTTTGATTATCGTCCGATGGCGCTGATCGAGGAGCAGATGCAGCAGCAGCCACAGCAGTTCACGCCGTGGTTTTTGCATACCTTCCCGCGTATCCCGGACTATCTGGAGCAGTTTCCTTTCCCGGCCGTAACGGCATAAAAAAACCGCACCGAGGTGCGGTTTTCCTGCGCTCTATTTACGCCCTGACCGCTGTTTAACGCGGCAGCTCAAAATCCTCTGCATCCACATCATAGCCTGATGGTTCCCAGCGGATCGCCAGCAGCGCCAGCAGTCCGGCCAGCGGGGCCAGGAAGATCACCCAGAACACGCCAGTGCCCAGCGCGGCAACCAGCACCGGGAACAGAAACAGCGACACAGTCGAACTGCCGCGCATCAGCGTCTGGTTGAAGCCGACGCCCACGCCGCGCAGCGACGTCGGGTAGCTTAGCGACGCAAAGGTCATAGTGTGCGAACCCGGCCCGAAGCCCTGACCAAACAGGAACAGCGCCAGCATGCCGATCGCCAGTGCGGCTTCCTGGCCGCCTTCCGGACGACCAATCAGCGCCAGACCCAGCAGCGCCACGCACTGACAGCCATAACCCGCCACCGACATCTTCCACGCACCCAGACGCGGCACCAGTCGCACCGCCAGAATCCCGCCGACAAAGGCGAACAGCAGATTCAGCGCCAGTGACACCAGAATGGTGGTGAGCATCGACTGAGCAAAGAAGCTGGAGATAATCACCGGCAGACCAAACGCCACCGCATTATAGGCAAACGACGAGGCGATAGAGGTGATGGTCGCCAGCAGCGTGCGGCGGCGATAAACGCCCTGCAGCAGCGCGCCATAGTTGCGCCAGCTCGCCTTGCGCACGGGGGTGGCAGCGGTCAGCCCGGCGTCGGGTGCCACCTGCGCGTTGATGTTCCAGGCACTGCGCAAAATCGCGGCGGCCCCTTTCAGATCGCCCTGATTAGCCGCCCATACCGGCGATTCACTCATGTAACGGCTGCGGATGGCGATGATAACAATCGCCGGAACGGCCCCAAAACCGAGGATCAGCCGCCAGAGCCAGTCGGTGTGGCTTTCAGGCAACACCGCATAAAGCAGCAGCACCAGCAGATAAGAGATGCTGATCGCCGCGTACCAGGTCGGACACCACATCGCCACGCTGGCGGCTTTATTCCCCTTGCCGCGTAGCTTTGAAAACTCCGCCAGAAATGCCATCGCCACCGGCAGATCGATCCCGACGCCCAGCCCCATCACAAAGCGCGCGCCAGCCAGCACAGACTCATTCGGGGCAAACGCACAGGCGATAGCGGCCACCACGAAAAAGAACATATCGGCCATAAAGACCCGATAACGGCCAATTTTGTCGGTGAGATAGCCGCCAATCAGCGCGCCGATGATCGCGCCGAAGGTGATGGCCGAGGCGACCATGCCGGTGCCGGTCGGAGTGAGACTAAACTCGCGCGTGATGTCTTTAATGCCAAACGCCAGCGCGCCCAGGTCGTAGGCGTCAAGGAACACGCCGCCCAGTGCAATCGCCACCACAATACGGGCATTGTTACGGGCGCTGTCGCCGCTGTTCACTAAACGGGAGACGTCAGCTGCGCTGCGAATCCACTGTGTTTCGCCACCGGGCGAACTCCCTGCTGTTGCCACATGGGCGGAAGAGGTCAGGTCGGACATGATGTTGTACGTCTTTTATTATAAAAACAGATTTTCGAGAATAGCCGTTTAGACGCCCAGACGTAAATTCATTTCAGTTATAGATAATAATTTTTTAATCCCAAATCGTTATCAATTTGCGATAAAGTCAGCTGCATCGCCGCCGCGCCAGGCTACGCTTTTAAGGCAGATTATTTCCGCTGCACGCCTTGTCAGTCTCCCTCTCAGCGGCAGGCGAGCAGCCTCAACGCTAAGGCGTCTCATGCCTTGCGAGTCATCACGCGAAAACATCATGCAAAAACAACAAACTGCGATAAGGAAAAGACCATGGTCAGAATTCGGGGTTGGGTGGGAGTCAGCGCGTTGCTGCTCAGTATGGGGATGGCACAGGCAGCGGATCCCGTGCGGGTCGGCTCCAAAATTGATACTGAAGGATCACTGCTGGGCAACGTAATCCTTCAGGTGCTGGAAAAGCACGGCGTAAAAACCGTCAATAAAATCCAGCTCGGCACAACGCAGGTGGTACGCGGTGCCATCACGGCGGGCGAGCTTGACATCTACCCCGAATATACCGGCAACGGCGCGTTTTTCTTCAATGATGAAAAAGACAGCGCCTGGAAGAATGCCGCCGCAGGCTACGAAAAGGTGAAGAAGCTGGATGCGGAGAAAAACCATCTGGTGTGGCTGACACCGGCTCCGGCCAACAACACCTGGACCATTGCCGTGCGTAAAGACCTGGCGGAGAAAAACCAGCTCACCTCGCTGGCCGATCTCAGCGTCTTTCTGAAAAAGGGCGGCACCTTCAAGCTGGCCGCTTCAGCCGAATTTATCGAACGCAGCGATGCTTTACCGGCCTTTGAAAAAGCCTACGGCTTTGACCTCAAGCAGGATCAGCTGCTGTCGCTGGCGGGCGGCGATACTGCTGTGACCATCAGCGCGGCGGCGCAGCAGACCTCTGGCGTCAACGCGGCGATGGCCTACGGCACCGACGGTCCGGTGGCGGCACTGGGTCTGCAGACGCTCAGCGATCCCAAAGGTGTTCAGCCGATTTACGCGCCGACGCCGGTGATCCGCGAATCAGTACTTAAAGCCTATCCGCAGATTGCCGACTGGCTGAAGCCAGTCTTCAGCGCGCTTGATGAGAAAACGCTGCAACAGCTCAACGCCAAAATTGCGGTCGACGGCCAGGACGCCAGCAGCGTAGCGACCGAGTGGCTGCAGCAGAAAAAGCTGCTGTAACCGATGCAGATATCGCGGGACGCGATACGCCGTCCGGCTCAGCAGCCGGTGGCTTTGCTGCTGCTGACGCTGCTGAGCCTGGCGCTGGTGACCTTGCCGTTCCTTAACTTCGCCCCGAATCGTCTGGTGGCGGGTGAACCCCTGATGGGCTGGCAGATAAACCGCTTCGGGCTGTTGCTGCTGCCGCTGGTGACGCTGTGGCTGCTGCTGTGGCGTCAGCCCGGGCGCGTCACGCTGATGGTGGCGCTGCTGGCGGCGGAGCTGATGCTGGCGGCGCTCATCTGGCTCAGCGGGCATCAGGCGACGTTGCTGAGTCAGCAGGGCAGCCGTCTGGCGCGCACCAGCTTTGCCAGCGGCCTGTGGTGCAGCGGTGCGCTGATCCTGCTGCTGATCACCGATCAGGTGCGGCAGCTGACCCCGCATCGGCTGGCACAGCTGCTGCTTAATCTGCAGGTCTGGCTCCTGCCGCTGCTGCTGCTGTTCAGTGGCCAGCTCGCCGATCTCTCCCTGCTGAAAGAGTATGCCAACCGTCATGCGGTTTTTGATGCGGCGCTGAGCCGTCATCTTACGCTACTGGCCGGTACGGTCTTGCCTGCGTTAATGATTGCGCTGCCGCTGGGCGTCATGCTGTTCCGGCGGCCCGGCTGGCAGGGAAGCGTCTTCGGTGTACTGAATGTGATTCAGACGGTGCCGTCAGTGGCGCTGTTTGGTCTGCTGATTGCGCCGCTGGCCGGTCTGGCTCAGCATTTTCCGTGGCTCGGTGACTGGGGTATCAGCGGCATTGGTATGGCCCCGGCGCTGATCGCCCTGGTGCTTTATGCACTGTTGCCGCTGGTGCGCAGCGTGGTCGTAGGTTTACAACAGGTGCCGCAGGAGGTGCGCGAAAGCGCGCGCGGTACGGGCATGAGCGGCTGGCAGCAGTTTATCGCGGTGGATGTGCCGCTGGCGCTACCGGTCTGGCTGGCGGGCCTGCGTGTCGTCGTCGTGCAGACGCTGGGCATGGCGGTAGTGGCGGCGCTGATTGGCGCGGGTGGCTTTGGGGCGATTATTTTCCAGGGGCTGTTAAGCAGTGCGCTGGATTTGGTGTTGCTGGGCGTTATCCCGGTGATTGCGCTGGCGGTCGTCATTGATGCGCTGTTCCGCCTGCTGATCTCACTGCTGGAGAGAAAAGATGATTGAGTTTGATGGCGTTTCCCGCGCCTTTAACGGTAAAGCGGCGGTAAAAAATCTGTCGCTGCAGGTAGCAAAAGGGGAATTCTGCGTACTGCTCGGTACCTCCGGCTCCGGCAAATCGACCACGCTGAAAATGATCAACCGGCTGGTGGAGTTTGATAGTGGTGAGATCCGCTTTGCCGGTGAGTCGATTCGCCAGCTCGATGCCCGTATATTACGCCGACGCATGGGCTATGCCATTCAGTCGATTGGCCTGTTTCCGCACTGGACGGTGCGGAAGAATATCGCCACGGTGCCGGTCCTGCTGGGCTGGTCCAGAGCGCAGATCGATGAGCGCATCGCGGCGCTGCTGGCGCTGCTGAACCTTGACGCGCAGCTACTGAATCGCTATCCGCATCAGCTCTCCGGCGGGCAGCAGCAACGGGTGGGCGTGGCGCGGGCACTGGCGGCTGACCCGGAAGTGCTGCTGATGGATGAGCCGTTCGGCGCACTCGATCCGGTGACGCGCGGCGTGCTGCAGCAGGAGATGCTGCGTATTCATCGGCTGTCGGGCCGCACCATCGTGCTGGTGACGCATGACATCGACGAAGCGCTGACGCTGGCAGATCGCATCGTGCTGATGGATAACGGTGAAATTGTCCAGCAGGGCAGGCCGGCAGAGCTGCTGACCCAGCCAAAAAATGACTTTGTGCGCGACTTCTTTGGCCGCAGCGAGATGGGCGTCCGGCTGCTGTCGCTGGAACAGGTCGGAAATGCGGTACGGCGTGGAGAATGGTTTGCAGGCGAACCGATCGCTGCCGCACTGACGCTGCGGGATGCGCTATCGCAGTTTATCGCCCGGCGCACTGATAAACTGCCGGTCGTTGACGATCGGCAGCAGCCGCTGGGCGTGCTCCACTTTGGCGACCTGCTGCAATTGCGCGAGGGCTTAACATGCGCAGGCTAAGGGATCCGCTGCTGTGGCTGGTGCTGTTCTATGGCGCGCTGCTGACCCTGATGCCTTACAGCGGGCCGCTGTTTCACCGCTGGTTTCCCGAACTGGCACGGCCACTCTATCAGCAGGAGAGCTTCTGGCAGCTGACGCTGGCGCATCTGTTTCTGGTGGTCACCGCCAGCCTGCTGGCCATTGTTATCGGCATTGGCAGCGGTGTGCTGGTGACCCGGCGAGCGGGGCGCGCTTTCCGGCCGCTGATGGAAACTATCGTGGCGGCGGGGCAGACTATTCCGCCGGTGGCGGTATTGGCGATTGCGGTGCCGGTAATGGGCTTTGGCGCGTGGCCGGCGGTGGTGGCGCTGCTGCTGTACGGATTACTGCCGATTTTACAGGGTACGCTGGCGGGCATTGATAGCGTACCCGCCAGCAGCCGGGAGATTGCCATCGGGGTCGGCATGAGTAGCTGGCAGCGGTTGTGGCAGATTGAACTGGCGCTGGCTGCACCGGTGATCATCGCCGGGATACGCACGTCGGTAATCATTAACATCGGCACCGCGGCTATCGCTTCGACGGTGGGCGCGAAAAGTCTGGGGTCGCCGGTGATTATCGGCCTGAGCGGGTTTAATACAGCTTATGTAATTCAGGGAGCACTACTGGTGGCGCTGCTGGCAATAGTGAGCGATCGCCTGTTTGAACGCCTGCAGCGCTGGCTTAGCGTGAGTGAACAATAAGAGAGTATCCCACCAGCATCAGACCGCTGGTGCCGCCGAGAGCCATAATGAAAAACAGCGTGGCGAAAAAGGCTTTTTTGACATTCATGGATGAAACCTGAGCTTGTTAACAGTGAGGCGGGGATAATAGCGCGCGCAAGGCAGGAGGCAAAGTGCCCGGCGTGCGTTTTTGTTATCAGGCCGGTTCGTGTAACCGCACGCCATAGCCCTGTTCCTGCCAGTGTGACAGTTGCTCCTGCTGACGACGGGTCAGTTTTTTACCGGTAAAGACAAACATATTCATGCCGGGAAAGAGTTCAGGACGGGGAACATCCAGCGGTTCTGCCAGTACATCAATCCGCCAGCCATGCTGAGACAGACGCCAGCCTTCCAGCCAGATACGGGTGCGATCGTCGATGCCCCAGCCAATAATCAGCGCATCTTTACCCGATTTTTTGCGACTGGCGGTCAGACAGAATGCAACATAGTCGATCAGCAGACCATCAAGCAGACTGCACATGGTGCGGGCCGTGTTCTGATCCAGACTCAGCTTCTGGCGCACCGGCATGAAAACGTGATCAATCAGCGCATCAATAGGATGTTCGCGACCAATCGCGGCAATTTTATTACGAAGTTTAGCAGGTCTGACGTGGCGCAGTACGCTAATCAGCTCATCCTGTAGGGTAGTCCAGCCATCGTGTGCATCAACATCGCCACCTTCCAGCAGTGCCTTCACTTTACCGACCGGCACGCCACTTTCAATCCAGCGCATAATCTCTTCGATGCGCTGCACATCCTCTTCGTCAAACTGACGATGTCCGCCTTCGGTACGTTGCGGCTTCAGTAAGCCATAACGACGCTGCCAGGCGCGCAGGGTGACTGGGTTTATGCCACAGCGCTCGGCGACGTCACCGATACTGTATAAGGTCATAAATTCCTCTTTCGATTGGTCTGAGTGCGATTACCATAACGAAGCAAACTAAGTTGTACAATACATTTCTCAATGTACAACTTGACTGATACGGCTTTTCCAGGCTATATCTCAATAAAGAGAATTATTCCCAAAAATGAGAAAAAACCATGACGGAGCTGAATACGGAGCAACGACTGGCGGTGCGGCTGGCGGAATTACGCCTGCAACGCGGCTGGTCTCTTGATGAATTGTCTGTCGCTACCGGCATCAGCCGCGCGACATTATCGCGCATTGAGCGAAGCGAGACCAGTCCCACGGCTGCATTGCTTAATCGTCTGTGTGTCGCCTACGGCTTAACGATGTCGCGCCTGCTCAGTGAAGTGGAAGAAGAGTCCAGGCTGCTGGTCAGAAATGAGCAACAGCCGGTGTGGCAGGATGACGCCAGCGGCTTTGTCCGCCGGAATATTTCACCACCTGCCGTTCATTTTAGATGCGAACTCGTAGAGGGCAAGTTACGGCCTGGTG
The DNA here is from genome assembly GCF_016658625.1 of Pantoea sp. S62. Classification (NCBI taxonomy): domain Bacteria; kingdom Pseudomonadati; phylum Pseudomonadota; class Gammaproteobacteria; order Enterobacterales; family Erwiniaceae; genus Pantoea; species Pantoea sp. S62. The sequence continues at coordinate 71,722 of NZ_JACVVI010000002.1, forward strand.
CGCGTATCGATTATGATGCGCCACCCATTCAGGGGCTGGAGCAGCATATCTGGCTGCGCGAGGGTGGTCTCACCGTCACGATGGGGTCTCAGGCGTGGACGCTACAGCCCGGCGACTGCCTGCGGTTTCATCTGATCGGAAAATCGGCTTTTGAGGCGCACCTGACTGACGGCGCGCGTTACTTACTGGTGGTGGCGAAACCATGACGGATTACGCAACGCTCAGCGCGACCCAGGCACAACAGCTGCTGGGCGAACTGACCGACGTTTTGCAGGGCTGCGTGGCAGACGGTGCCAGCGTCGGCTTTATTGATCCCGAAGATAGTGAGGTGATGGTGCGATTCTGGCAGCAGCGGATCGCCAGCATCACCAGTGGCGACAGCGAACTTATCGTCGCGCGTAAGCACGGTCGCATCGTGGCCACGGTCATCCTCAGCCGTAGCGGCATGCCTAATGGCCGCCACCGCGCAGAGATCAGTAAACTGCTGGTGCATCCGCAGGCGCGCCGTCAGGGTATCGCCCGTGAACTGATGCAGCGTGCGGAGCGGCGAGCACGCGCGCAGGGCAAAACCCTGCTGGTGCTGGATACACGCAGCGGCGATGTCGCGAGCGACCTCTATCGCTCGCTGGGCTGGCAGGTAGCGGGGTCGATTCCCTGTTATGCCGAATCCATCGCAGGCGTGCTGGATGCCACCACCTATATGTACAAAGTTCTGGCGTAAAACACCGCCGTCGGACAATCGCTGAAATTTACGACACGGCACGAAAAATTCGGCGCGAAAGCTGACGTCGCCAGGATACTGTGTAAAAATACAGGCCATTTTTTCGGTGTGGTAACGCAAATCATGGCCCTGACAGCCGCAGTAAAAAGCCAGATAGCGCAGTGGTATAAAGCGCTTCAGCAGCAGGTGCCTGATTTTATTCCGCGTGCGCCGCAGCGCCAGATGATCGCCGAAGTAGCGAAATGCCTGGCGGGTGACGACGCGCGTCATCTGGCGGTCGAAGCGCCGACCGGCGTGGGAAAAACCCTCTCTTATCTGATTCCGGGCATCGCAGCCAGCCGCGCTCAGGAAAAGCAGCTGGTGATCAGCACCGCCAACGTGGCGCTGCAGGATCAAATCTTCACCAAAGATCTGCCGCTGCTGAAGAAAATCATCCCCGATCTCACTTTTACCGCCGCCTTTGGTCGCGGGCGCTATGTCTGTCCGCGCAATCTGGCGGCGATGGCGGCCGATGACGATCAGCAGGGCGATCTGCTGCTTTATCTGGACGATGACGCCGTCAGCAGCACCAAAGAAGAACAGACGCAGTGTGGCCGCTTACAGAAATCGCTGGATCGCTACCAGTGGGATGGTCTGCGCGATCACAGCGAGGAGAACGTCAGCGACAGCCTGTGGCAGCGACTCTCTACTGATAAAGCGAGTTGTCTGGGTTCGCACTGCCACTGGTATCGTGAATGTCCGTTCTTTGTGGCGCGGCGCGAAATCGAGCAGGTGGATGTGGTGGTGGCGAACCATGCGCTGGTGATGGCGGCGATGGAGAATGAGTCGGTGCTGCCACCCGCTAAAAACCTGATGCTGGTACTGGATGAAGGACATCATCTGCCGGAAGTGGCCCGCGATGCGCTGGAGATGAGCGCCGACATCACGCCGGGCTGGAGCAGCCTGCAGCTCGACCTGTTTATCAAGCTGGTCGAGAGCATTATGACCCAGACGCGGCCAAAATCGCCGCCGCCGCTGGCGAATCCGGAACGGCTGAAGGCGCACTGCGATGAGCTGCGCGAACTGCTGACTATTACCGCGCAGGCGCTGAATCCGTTGCTGCCGCCCAATAACCAGCCGGGCGAATTTCGCTTTGTGCTGGGCGCGCTGCCGCAGGAGCTGCTGGATCTCTGCGCCCGGCTGTTTAAACTCAGCGATGCCCTGCGGGGACTGAGCGAAGGCCTGATTAATGCGCTCAGCGAGCAGACCGGCAAGGTCGATATGGTGCGGCTGCATCGCAACCTGCTGCAGCTCAACCGGCAGTTTGGCTGGTTCGAATCGGTAAGCAAGCTCTGGCGGCTGGCGGCGATGGAAAAAGCCTCTGGCGCGCCGGTATCGAAGTGGATTACCCGCGAGCTGCGCGAAGGCCAGGCGCATCTGCTGTTTCACTGCGCCGGCATCCGCGTCAGCGACCAGCTGGAGAAGATGCTGTGGCGCAAAATTCCGCATGTCGTAGTCACCTCCGCCACGCTGCGATCGCTCAACAGCTTCAATCGCCTGCAGGAGATGTCGGGGCTTAGCGAAAAAGCGGGCGACCGCTTTGTGGCGCTCGACTCACCGTTTAACCATGTGGAGCAGGGCAAGCTGGTGATCCCGCAGATGCGCCTGGAGCCGCTGATGACGCACGAAGCGGAGCACATTGCCGAGATGGCCGGGTTCTTCCGTCAGCAGATGACGGAGAAGAAGCATAAGGGTGTACTGGTGCTGTTTGCCAGCAACCGGGCGATGCAGCAGTTTGTGGCCTGTCTGCCCGATCTGCGGCTCTCAATGCTGGTGCAGGGCGATCAGCCGCGCAGCCGCCTGGTGGATCTGCACCGTCAGCGCGTTACCCAAGGTGACACCAGCATTCTGATTGGCCTGCAGTCCTTTGCTGAGGGGCTGGATCTCAAAGGCGATTTGCTGAGTCAGGTGCATATCCACAAAATCGCTTTTCCCCCGGTGGACAGTCCGGTAATTTTGACCGAAGGCGAATGGCTGAAAAGCCTGAAGCGCTATCCGTTTGAGGTGCAGAGTTTACCCAGCGCCTCATTTACCCTGATTCAACAGGTCGGACGCCTGATTCGCAGCCATCAGTGTTATGGCGAAATTGTGATTTACGACCGCCGTCTGCTGAGCAAATCCTACGGCAGCCGGTTGTTAGCCGCACTGCCGATTTTCCCGATTGAGCAGCCGGAAACGCCAGAGCCGGCAGCGATACCGGCCACCGTGGTGCCAAAGCACACCGTGCGTAAACGCCGTCCCACGCGGCGCTGAGCCGCGCACTTAACCGGAAGCGAGTGATGGAACTGAATAAAATCATTAAAGAGGTGGGTCGCGGTAAAAATCATGCCCGCGATATCGACTTTGATACTGCCGTGGCGCTCTATGGCGCGATGCTGGCGGGCGAAGTGCCGGATCTGGAGCTGGGCGCTATTCTGATTGCGCTGCGTATTAAAGGCGAAGGTGAAGCCGAAATGCGCGGCTTTTATCAGGCGATGCAGGCGCAGATGATGCAGCTGCGTGCGCCGGAAAACCGCCCGATGCCGGTGGTGATCCCCAGCTACAACGGTGCGCGTCGGCAGGGCAATCTGACGCCGTTGCTGGCGTTGCTGCTGGTGAAACTTGGCTTCCCGGTGCTGGTACACGGCGTCAGCGACGACGCGACACGCATCACCAGCGAAGCGGTGTTTGCCGCGCTGGGTATCGCCCCCGTCACCACCGCAGAGGCGGCGCAGGCAAAACTCAATCAGGGCCTGGCATTTATCACCATCGATCATCTCTGCCCGCCAATGGCGAAACAGCTATCGCTGCGCTGGCGGATGGGGGTGCGTAACAGCGCGCACACGCTGGCAAAACTGGCTACGCCGTTTGCGGAGCGGGCCGCGCTGCGGCTGTCGAGCGTCTCGCATCCTGAATATATACCGCGTGTGGCGAAATTCTTCAGCGACATCGATGCGCCTGCGATACTGCTCAATGGCACCGAAGGGGAAGTCTATGCGAATCCCCAGCGCTGCCCGGCGATCAGTATGATTCAGGGCGCAGGCGCGGAAGCGGAAGTGTGGGTTGAGCGTCAGCCGGAAGTGGCGGTAGAACTGCCGGCAGACAAGACGGCAGAAGTGACTGCGCGCTGGATTGAAGAGGTACTGAATCAGCAGCGCCCGGTGCCTGCGTCACTGCGACTGCAGCTCGCCTGCTGCCTGCGCGCCAGCGGCCAGTGCGACTCGCTGGCAGCGGCAGAGCAGCAGATCTTCGCCGCCGGGTACTGACTCAGGCTACCGGCAGCGCCTTTTCAACCAGCTTCTGCCAGAAACGGATGCCAATCGGCAGCAGCGCGTCGTTGAAGTCATAGCGGGCGTTGTGCAGCGGCGCAGAGGGCGCTTCGCCGTCTGCGCCCAGCCAGAAGTAAGCGCCGGGACAGGCTTCCATCATGCAGGCAAAATCTTCTGACGCCATTGACGGATTAACCTGCCAGTGAACCTGTTCAGCACCCAGTGTTGAGAGCGCCACCTCGCGCACCTGCTCAGCCGGTGTCACATGGTTGGCGGTGACCGGATAGCCCGGCAGCCACTCAATCTCACCGCTCACGCCAAACGGACGCGGCAGGGTTCCGACAAACTCATCAATCAGCCCGCGCACTTTTTCGCGCACGCTGGTCTGCAGGCAGCGCACCGTGCCGCGTAAGACAATCTGCTCCGGGATGACGTTAATCGCTTCACCACCGTGAATCTGCGTCACGCTGACCACGGCTGACGCCAGCGGCGAGAGCCGGCGGGACGGAATGGTCTGCAGCGCCAGAATCAGCTCGGCCGCCACCACCATCGGGTCGGCACCGCTTTCCGGCATCGCCGCGTGGCAGCTTTTGCCGTGCAGCGTAATTTCAAACGAATCCAGCGACGCCATCATCGCGCCAGGGTTGACCGCCAGTGAGCCAAGCGGCAGTCCCGGCCAGTTGTGCATGGCGTAGATCGCATCCATCGGAAAACGCTGGAACAGCCCCTCTTCCACCATTTTACGTGCCCCGCCCAGATTCTCTTCGGCAGGCTGAAAGATGAAATGCACCGTGCCGCTGAACTGACGTGTGGCGGCCAGCTGGCGGGCGGCAGCCAGCAGAATAGCGCTGTGGCCGTCGTGTCCACAGGCATGCATCACGCCTGGCGTCGCAGAACGCCACTCGGCATCACCTTTTTCCGTAATCGGCAGCGCATCCATATCTGCACGCAGCCCGATAACCGGGCCGGGACCATTTTCCAGTGTGCCGATGACGCCGGTGCCCGCCAGGCCACGGAACACCTGCAATCCCGCCTGCGCTAACTCTTCCGCAATAAACTGGCTGGTTTGCTGTTCCTGGTAACCTAATTCGGGATGGCGATGAAACTCACGACGCCAGCGCAGGGCATCTTCAAGCAGGGCAGGGGAAAGGGTCATGCAGAGTCGCGCTCCATACAGAATGAGAAGATTTCACTTTAGTGGTCGGGTGATGCGGCGTCTATCGCCGTCAGGACTAAATCTGGCTATAGGCTAAATCAAAATGGAATAAGTAATAAGGAAGTGATGTTTATGCCAGAGGGTAAGAATGGAATAGCGGGGGAAAACGGGGCAAGCTGCTGCTCGCCCCGGTCAAAGGATTACTTCTGCATCGGCAGGTTCAGGCCATGTTCAGCCGCGCACTGCTGCGCCAGCTCATAGCCTGCGTCGGCATGACGCATCACACCGGTGGCCGGGTCGTTCCACAATACGCGACCCAGACGCGCATCAGCTTCTTTGCTGCCGTCACAGACAATCACCACACCGGAGTGCTGTGAGAAGCCCATGCCGACACCGCCGCCATGATGCAGGCTGACCCAGGTTGCGCCGCCTGCGGTATTCAGCAGGGCGTTGAGCAGCGGCCAGTCAGAGACCGCATCGGAGCCGTCTTTCATCGCTTCGGTCTCACGGTTAGGAGAGGCGACCGAGCCGCAGTCGAGATGGTCGCGGCCAATCACGACCGGCGCTTTCAGCTCGCCGTTGCGGACCATTTCGTTGAACGCCAGACCGGCAAGATGCCGTTCACCCAGTCCCAGCCAGCAGATACGGGCAGGCAGGCCCTGGAAGGCGATGCGCTCCTGCGCCATATCCAGCCAGCGGTGCAGCGTTTTGTGGTGCGGGAACAGCTCTTTGAGTTTGGCGTCGGTCTTGTAGATATCTTCCGGATCGCCGGAAAGCGCGACCCAGCGGAACGGGCCTTTGCCTTCGCAGAACAGCGGACGGATATAGGCTGGCACAAAGCCAGGGAAATCGAACGCGTTGCTGACACCCTCGTCCAGCGCGACCTGACGAATGTTGTTGCCGTAATCTACGGTCGGGATGCCCATATGGCAGAAGTCGAGCATCGCCTGGACATGAACCGCCATAGAAGCACGGGCTGCTTTCTCAACGGCTTTCGGCTGTGAGACGCGCTCCTGCTGCCAGCGCGCCAGATCCCAGCCAATCGGCAGATAGCCATTAATCGGGTCGTGCGCCGATGTCTGGTCGGTCACGATGTCCGGCTTCGGCCCGCCCGCCTGGGCGCGTTTCACCAGCTCCGGCAGGATCTCAGCGGCATTGCCCAGCAGGCCGACCGAAATCGCTTTTTTGGCGGCGGTGGCTTCGCTGATTAACGCCAGCGCTTCATCCAGCGTGGTGGCTTTGTAGTCCACGTAACGGGTACGCAGACGGAAATCGATGCGCGACTCCTGGCACTCAATCGCCAGCACACAGGCCCCGGCCAGTACACCTGCTAATGGTTGTGCGCCGCCCATGCCGCCCAGCCCGGCGGTGAGGATCCAGCGGCCACTCAGATCATTGTTATAATGCTGACGGCCCGCTTCCACGAAAGTTTCATAGGTGCCCTGCACGATGCCCTGCGCGCCAATGTAGATCCAGGAACCGGCGGTCATCTGGCCGTACATCATCAGGCCCGCTTTATCCAGCTCATGGAAGTGATCCCAGGTCGCCCAGTGCGGCACCAGGTTGGAGTTTGCCAGCAGCACGCGCGGCGCATCCGCGTGCGTGCGGAAGATGCCGACCGGCTTGCCGCTCTGAATCAGCAGCGTCTCATCCGGCTGCAGCGCCCGCAGCGAACGCAGGATCTGCTCGAAGCATTCCCAGTTGCGTGCTGCCTTACCGATGCCGCCGTACACCACCAGATCTTCCGGACGTTCGGCGACATCGGGATCGAGGTTGTTCTGAATCATGCGGTAAGCCGCTTCAATCAGCCAGTTGGCGCAGTGCAGCGTAGTACCGTGTGGTGCACGAATCTCACGTGCCACAGCCTGAGAAAGAGTTTCGCTCATGAAGGATTCCTTAATTCAAAAAGTTGGGCGCATGCTCGGCAGCAGCGCGGTCAATGCCTGAGGCCAGTCAGCGCGACTTGCCCACTGACGCATTGCCTCGATATCGGGTGCCAGCAGACGATCTTCCTCAAGGAAGGCAACCTGCTCGCGAATGGTGTCAATGGCCTGCTCAATCAGCGTGGAGCTTTTGAGTGGTCGGTTAAATTCAATGCCCTGCGCCGCGGCCATCGCCTCGATGCCCACTACGGCGGCGCTGTTAAAGCACATGCTGCCGAGACGGCGGGCGGCGTAAGTCGCCATGGAGACGTGATCTTCCTGATTCGCTGAGGTCGGCAGACTGTCGACGCTGCCCGGATGGGCCAGCGATTTGTTCTCAGAAGCCAGCGCGGCGGCGGTGACCTGGGCGATCATAAAGCCGGAGTTCACGCCGCCGTCACGCACCAGGAAGGGCGGCAGGCCGGATAAGCCGCTGTCCAGCAGCAGCGCCAGTCGCCGTTCCGAAATGGCACCCACTTCGGCAATTGCCAGCGCCAGGATGTCAGCGGCAAAAGCCACCGGCTCAGCGTGGAAGTTGCCGCCGGAGATCACATCGCCGCTGTCGCTGAATACCAGCGGGTTGTCCGAGGCGGCGTTCGCTTCGATTTCCAGAATTCGCGCCGCGTGGCTGACGTTGTCCAGGCAGGCGCCCATTACCTGGGGCACGCAGCGGATGGAGTAAGGGTCCTGAACGCGGCCACAATGGGTATGCGACTGCAGAATTTCACTGCCCTCAATCAGGGTGCTGACAGCGGCCGCGACGGCAATCTGGCCCTGCTGGCCGCGCGCCTTGTGGATGCGGGCATCGAACGGTTTCAGCGAGCCTTTGATCGCTTCCAGCGACAGCGCACCGGCCATCAGACCGGCGGCAAACAGGTTCTCACCTTTAAACAGGCCGCGCAGCGCCAGCGCAGTCGAAACCTGGGTGCCGTTGAGCAGCGCCAGGCCCTCTTTCGGACCGAGCACAAACGGCGACAGGCCCACGCCTGCCAGTCCCTCGGTTGCCGGGATTAGCGTGCCATTGACCCGCACCTGACCTTCGCCCAGCAGCATCAGCGACATGTGCGCCAGCGGTGCCAGATCGCCGGAGGCACCGACTGAACCTTTTTCCGGAATGCAGGGCATCACGCCCGCGTTGAACAGCGCCAGCAGCGCCTCAACCAGTTCGATACGCACGCCAGAGTGACCGCGCGCCAGGCTGATGATTTTGGTGGCGACCACCAGGCGGGTGACATTGTCAGGCAGCAGATCGCCCAGACCCACGCTGTGTGACAGCACCAGATTGCGCTGCAGATCCGCCAGCCGGCTGGCCGGGATTTGCGTCTGTGCCAGCTTGCCAAAGCCGGTATTAATGCCATACACCACGTTGCCGGAGGCGACAATCGTCTCCACGGTCTGCTGCGCCGCCGCAATCGCCTGACGCGCACTGTCGTCAAGACTCAGCGTGACGTTACCCTGATAGATAGCGCGTAATGTGGCGAGGTCCACCTCGCCGGGCACCAGGCGCAATGCCTGAAACGAACCTGACATAGTCTACTCCTGTCTATACAAGTGTGCTGGCAAGGCTAAGCTGCTTTCCATGCCCTGAACCAGCGGAATAATGCGAGTGAAACATAAGCGTTAATTCTTGTCTATGCTTGTCTATACAATCAAACAGACTAAGCAAGTGCCGTGCCAGACCGATCACAAAAATCGAATGTCCACCTGGCGCGGGTCGCGGGTTAAACGCGACGGAGGGAGTGCACCATCAGGATGCGCAGACTGCACCAGTGGGGCACGGCGTGCGCTACTGGATGTATATACATTTACGCAGTGAGACAGTAAACTTAAGGGACTTTCAGCATAAGGAACAGCAAATGGTCGAGCATACGGCACTGGCACAACTGGCGGCGGCGATGAGCGATGAACCGGCCCCGATTTATCAGCGGGTGAAGCAGGCCATCGTCAGCCAGATCCGTGAAGGGTTGTGGAAAGCGAATCAGCGTGTGCCATCAGAAAGTGAACTGGTGAATGAGCTGGGCGTCAGCCGCATGACCATTAACCGGGCGCTGCGCGAACTGACCAGCGAAGGTTTTCTGGTGCGGATGCAGGGCGTCGGCACCTTTGTGGCGGAGATGAAAGGCTATACCGCTATGCTGGAGGTGCATAACATCGCCGATGAGATCGCTCAGCGCGGTCATCAGCACAGCTGTAAAATTCTCGCCATCGGTCAGGATAAAGCCGATCCTGAGCAGGCCGCCGTGCTGGGGCTTACCACCGGACAGACGCTCTATCATTCGCTTATTGTGCATTACGAAAATGATCTGCCGGTGCAGCTTGAGGATCGTCTGGTCAATCCGCTGGTCGCGCCCGACTACCTGACGCAGGATTATCAGCAGATGACGCCCTATACCTATCTGATGCGGGTCGCGCCGCTGACGGCAGGCGAGCACATTGTTGAAGCGGTGCTGCCCGATGCGCGTCAGCGTAAACATCTGTCGCTGGATGAACACGAACCCTGCCTGCTGATTCGCCGTCAGACCTGGAGCGACACAAAAATCGTCACCTATGCGCGACTGCTCTATCCCGGCTCACGTTACAAACTGCTGGGCCGCTTCAGGGGACACGGTTAAGCCGGGTAAACAGCAGCCGGGCATCCGACCCGCACGGGCTGAGTTGTGTTTCCTCATCGACCCACCACGCGCCCTGTTGCGCGGTCAGCCTTTCCCCGTCAGCGGTCTGCCACGCCCCCGCCAGCACCCAGGCGACGCCGTGCAGACTACTGACCGGCGCGGTAGCCACCTCCACCGTAGCCTGCCATTCACCGCGTCGGGTCATGATATTAAAATCTTCGCTGACGCTACCCTGCAGCTGCGCTGTTAAGGCGAGTTCTCCGGCAAACGCCCAGGGCTTTTGCGGGGTTAAAAGGTGCTGCACGCCGGGCGCGGTTAACAACACCGGATCGCCATGCAGCAGGGTAATCACCCGATCAATGTCCGGAAAGGCGGAAAAGGGACCATCCTGCGCCAGGGTCGCAATGCTGGCGCGCCAGCCGAAATGCTCAGCGCCGGGCGGGAAGCTGATGATCTCGCGGGTTTCGCCGCCGCCGTTGCGCCAGCGGCTGACCGCCAGATCGTCGTACCTGAACCGGGCGATCATCGCAGTGCCGCCATCGCCTGAGCAAAGCGTGCTGCACACGCCGCCTGCTGCGGATGCACCCCATCTTCAACCACGGCCTTACCCGCCACATAAACGTCCCGCATCTGATCGCGCTGTCCGGCAAACAGCCAGCGGTTCAGCACCGCATGTGAATCCACGCTGCCGAGCCATGCATCATCGCGCAGCACCAGCCAGTCGGCACGTTGTCCCACCGCCAGCGCGCCTTGCTGAATGCCGCACGCCTGGGCGCTACCCGCCGCGGCCTGCTGCCACAGCAAATCGCCTACCGAGGGCTGGCCGGGCAGGGTAATCCGGTTGCGACGCTGGTCACGCAGCCGCTGCGCATACTCCAGCCAGCGCAGCTCCTCCTGGGCGCTCAGCGAGACGTGACTGTCGGAGCCGATGCCCCAGCGTCCGCCCTGCGCAATATACTCCACTGCCGGAAAAATGCCGTCACCGAGGTTGGCTTCGGTGGTCGGACAGAGACCCGCTACCGCGCCACTTCGCGCGAGACGCGACAGTTCATCTTCATCCAGATGGGTGGCGTGGATCAGGCACCAGCGTGCATCCACCGCAAAGCGGTTCAGCAGCCAGGCTACCGGACGCTCGCCGCTCCACGCCAGCGAGTCATTGACCTCTTTCTGCTGTTCAGCCACATGAATATGCACCGGCAGCGCCGGATCGCTGGCCGCCAGCACCTCGTGCATCTGGTTTTCGCTTACTGCCCGCAGCGAATGGAAACAGAGGCCACGGTTCAGCAGGGGCCGCTGCTGCTGCCACGCATCCAGCCGCGCCTGCTGTTGCAGGTAATGGTCAGTCTGCTGGATAAAGCGCTTCTGACCCGCCGCCGCAGGCTGGCTGCCAAAGCCGCTGTAGCTGTAGAGCACAGGCAACATTGTCTGGCCGATACCGGCAATCTCCGCCGCTTCAATCAGCTGTTGCAGCATCGCGTCATCGCTGTAGGGCGCGCCGCTGGGATCGTGATGGAGATAGTGAAACTCTGCTACCTGGGTGTAGCCGCCTTTCAGCATCTCGATGTAGAGCAGGGCGGCAATATCACCCACCTGCTCTGGCGTCAGGCGCTGCACCATGCGGTACATCAGGTCCCGCCATGTCCAGAAGCTGTCCTGTGGATCGCCCGCCACTTCGGCCAGACCCGCCATCGCCCGCTGGAAGGCGTGCGAGTGCAGGTTGGCGATGGCCGGGATCACCTCGCCGTTGAGGCGGATGGCCTGATCGGCGTGGCTGTCCGGGGAAATAGAGTCGATAAAACCGGCCTGATTGACCGTAATACGTACCTGCTGCTGCCAGCCCTCCGCCAGCAGTGCGCGCGGGGCAAAAAAAGTCGCCATGGTTGATCCTCATCGGATGTGGTTGTATATACATATACATACTTTGAGGCACAGTGTAAACGGCGGAGGCATGAGGCAGCGATGACAGAAGAGATGCGCGTAGAGGCGGTGTGGACGGGGGCCGACCTGGTCACCATGCGTGACGGAAAGTACCATCTGATCCCACAGGGCGCACTGGTGGTGCGGGCGGGCAGGCTGGTGTGGGTCGGGCCTGAAGCGGAGATGCCCGCCTTCGTCGCCGATCGGCATCATCGTCTGCCAGGCGGTATCGTGACGCCGGGGCTGGTGGATTGTCATACTCACCTGGTGTTTGGCGGCGACCGCAGCCAGGAGTTTGAACAGCGTCTGAATGGCGTCAGCTACGCAGAGATTGCCGCGCAGGGCGGAGGCATTCTCTCCACCGTGCGCGCCACCCGCGCGGCGACGGAAGAGGAGCTGGTGGCTTCGGCCCGCTGGCGACTCAATCGCCTGCTGGCCGAGGGTGTGACCACCGTGGAGATTAAGTCCGGCTATGGTCTGGATGAAGAGAGCGAACTGCGAATGCTACGGGCGATTCGTCAGCTGGGCGAGAGCGTAGCCGCCGATGTCCACGCCACCTGCCTGGCAGCGCATGCCTTTCCGCCGGAGTTTAAGCACGATCCGGATGGCTGGGTCGACATCATCTGCGACCGTCTGCTGCCGCAGGTTCAGGCGCTGGGGCTGGCGGATGCGGTGGATGCCTTCTGTGAGCATCTCGCCTTTTCCCCGGAGCAGGTGGCGCGGGTGTTTGACCGGGCGGTGGCGCTGGGCATGCCGGTGAAGCTGCATGCAGAACAGCTTTCCGCGCTGGGCGGTGCTGCACTGGCGGCCCGCTATGGTGCGCTTTCAGCTGATCATCTTGAATATGCCACCGAAGAGGATGCCAGGGCGATGGCGCAGCATGGCACCGTGGCGGTGCTGCTGCCCGGTGCGTTTTATCTGCTGCGCGAAACCCAGCGTCCGCCGGTGGATCTCTTCCGCCGCCACGGCGTGCCGATGGCGCTGGCCAGCGATGCCAATCCCGGCACCTCGCCCGCGCTGTCGCTGCGACTGATGCTCAATATGGGCTGTACGCTGTTTGGCATGACGCCGGAAGAGGCGCTGGCGGGCGTCACCCTGTGGGGGGCAAAAGCGCTGGGGCTGGCGGAGAGTCACGGCTCGCTGGAGGCGGGTAAAGTGGCAAACTTCGTCCACTGGCCGCTGGCCCGTCCGGCAGAACTGGTTTACTGGCTGGGTGGTGAACTGCCCTGTACCGTTATCTATCGTGGAGAACCGCAATGAACCCTTTCTATTTTTCCCAGGGCAGCCTGCCGCTGCTGGTCAGCATTCCCCACGCCGGTACTGAACTGACGCCTGAGGTAGACGCCGGATTGAGCGAGGCCGCGCGCGGCCTGCCCGACACCGACTGGCATATCCCGCTGCTGTATGATTTTGTGCGTGACCTCGGGGCCAGTGTGTTAATCGGCCGCTATTCCCGTTTTGTAGTCGATCTTAATCGTCCGCCCGATAATCAGCCGCTCTACACCACCGCCACCACCGGCCTGTTCCCGGAAACCCTGTTCGACGGCACGCCAACCTTTGCACCAGGCAAAACGCCCGATGCCACAGCGCGTCAGAGCTACATCGAGCAGATCTGGCAACCTTACCATCAGCAGATTCAGCAGGAGCTGGCGCGGCTCAAAGCGCAGCACGGCTATGCGCTGCTGTTTGACGCGCATTCCATCGCCAGTGAAATCCCCCGCCTGTTTGAGGGGCAGCTGCCCGATATCAACATTGGCACCAACGATGGCGCGAGCTGCACGCCTGAAATGAGCGTGGCGATTGAGGCGGTGTGTGCGGCCCAGACCGACTACAGCTGGGTGCTCAACGGCCGCTTTAAAGGCGGTTACATCACCCGCGCCTATGGCCAGCCACAGCAGCAGATTGAGGCAGTTCAGCTGGAGCTGGCGCAGCTGAACTACATGGATGAAACCCCGCCTTATGCCTGGCAGCAGGCGCGTGCCGCGGGGTTACAAAAAGTGTTAAAGGCGATGATCCACGCCATGCTGGCGCAGGCCAGACCGCAATAAATCTGCGATGCGCCGCCCTGGTGCAGCGCTGCGCTAATCGGGTGCAGGTGAGAGCAGCCTGTCTGGCTGCTCCCTTGCTTCCGCCTCCATTCGTCGCTTTTGCAGAGCTGGCATAACCTTTGCTTGGTTGTATGTACAAGTGCTGCAGCGCGTGCTCAATCTGAATAAATCCCGTCTGGCTCACAAAATGATAAAGCCGGCAATGAACTGCACTGCGTTAACTTGTATATACATGACATATCATCCTGTGAAATTTATGTTAAATCTCGCAGGGCGATCACCAGGCCGCTACTTTCAGGAGAACCGTATGATGCACCCTCTGATCCTTCGTCGTTTATGTCTCACTACGCTGGTTTCCAGTCTGCTGCTCTGTGGCGTCAGCGCCCAGGCTAAAGAGTGGAAGTCCATCACCATTGCCACTGAAGGCAGTTATGAACCCTGGAACCTCACCCTGCCGGGCGGCAAGCTGGGCGGTTTCGAACCAGAGCTGATGGCGGATCTCTGCCAGCGCATGGCGATTCAGTGCAAGCTGGTGGTACAGAACTGGGATGGCATGATCGCCGGACTGAATGCCGGAAAATATGACGTGATCATGGATGCGATTGTGATTACGCCCGACCGCAAAAAAGTGGTGAATTTCACCGTCCCTTACGCCTCCACGCCCGCCACCTTTATCACGGTAAAAGGGTCACTGCTGCCCGCCGACAGTAAGATCATCAAACTTACCGACGATGAAAAAACCATAGCGCCTGCCATTGCACCCCTGAAAGCCGCGCTGAAGGGCAAAACGATCGGTATCGCCTCCGGCACGGTCTACACGCCGTTTATCGACAAATACTTCAAAGATGTGGCGGATGTGCGTGAATACACCAGCTCAGCCGATGCGATCCTCGATTTGCAGGCCGGACGCATTGATGCGGTGTTTGATGATGTGACCTTTGCACAGTCGATGCTGGCGCGACCGGATAACCGTAACCTCAGCTTCAGCGGTCCGCAGCTGGGCGGTCCGATCTGGGGTGAGGGCGAGGCGTTGGGCGTGCGCATGGCAGACAACGATCTGAAAGGCCGGCTGGATCAGGCGATCAAAGCCGCGCTGGCCGACGGCACAGTGAAAAAGCTGAGCGAGAAGTGGTTCAAAACTGACGTCACACCCTGAGAGAGGTAACGGATGATAAGCCTGCTGAGTTTTGGCCCGGACGGCTGGGGACGGTTAATTCTGAGTGCCACGCTGACCACGCTGCTGCTGTCGTTTGCCGCGCTGCTGGTTGGCGCGGTGGTGGGGTCGGGCGTTGCCGCCGCGAAGTTATCGCCGCACCGGGCGGTGCGCTGGCTGGGGGAAGGTTACTCGGTGATCTTCCGTGGCATTCCTGAGCTGCTGGTGATCTACCTGTTCTACTTCGGCGGATCGGGGTTGATCACGCAGATCGGACAGCTGTTTGGCGCGGACGGCTTTATCGAAGCGCCGCCATTTCTGATCGGGGCGCTGGCTATCGGGCTTATCTCCGGCTCTTACCAGGCGGAAGTCTACCGCGCCGCACGGCTGGCACTGGCGAAAGGGGAGATTGAAGCCGCTGTCGCGATTGGCATGCCGCGCTGGCGCATCCGGCAACGCATTCTGCTGCCGCAGGTGGCGCGCTATGCGCTGCCCGGCCTGTCAAACGTCTGGCAGATGAGCCTGAAAGATTCGGCGCTGGTGTCGGTGACCGGCATTGTCGAGCTGATGCGGGCCAGCCAGATTGCGGCCGGTTCGACCCGTGACTACTTTTCCTTTTACCTGGTGGGCGGAGCCTGTTACCTGCTGCTGACGCTGCTGTCGAACCGCGCCTTTCTGCGCGCCGAATCCCGTCTTGGCCGCGCCTGGCAAAGCCGCACCGCTGCGCAGCATTAAGGAGACTTATGATCGATTTTGCGTTCCTCACTGACACCTTCCTTAAACTCAGCGCTGCACTGCCGGTCACGCTGGGCCTGTTTATCAGTGCGTTTCTCTGCGGAGGCGTGCTGGCAGTAGGTATTCTGGCACTGCGCATGAGCCGCTGGCGGGTGCTGAGCGCGTTTGCCCGTGGTTACATTCTGGTATTTCGCGGCTCGCCGCTGATGATTCAGCTGTTCCTGATCTACTACGGTCTGGGGCAGTTTGGAGTGATCCGTCACAGCGTCTTCTGGCCGTTCCTGCGAGAGCCTTTTACCTGCGCAGTGCTGGCACTGTCGCTCTGTACCGCTGCCTACACCGCGGAGATTCTGCGTGGTGCGCTGCTGGCGGTGCCGCCCGGTCAGGTGGAAGCGGGAATGGCCTGCGGTATGTCGCGCGGGCTGCTGCTGCGACGGATTATCGCGCCGGTGATGCTGCGTTACGCGCTGCCCGCGTACTCTACCGAAGCGATCCTGCTGGTGAAATCGACCGCGCTGGCCAGTCTGGTGACGGTGTGGGATGTCACCGGGGTAGCGCAGCAGATCATTCAGCGCACCTACCGCACCATGGAGGTGTTTCTCTGTGCGGCGGCGATCTACCTGATCCTCAACTTCATTATTGTTCAACTCTATGCCCTGCTGGAGCGGCGTCTGACGCCGGTACATAAACCGGAAAAAAAGCCGTTACTGACCGCTAAGCCGATTACCGGAGGAGAGAAAAATGTCTGAACTGCAACCCGTCACGCTGTCGGCCAGCGATATCCATAAATCTTTTGGTGCCATGGAGGTGCTGAAAGGCATCTCGCTGCAGGCGCACAAGGGCGATGTCATCTCTATTCTTGGTGCCAGCGGATCGGGCAAAAGTACGCTGCTGCGCTGCATTAACCTGCTGGAGACGCCCGATTCCGGCGTGGTCAGCGTCGGCGGTGAAACTATTGAAATGAAGCGCCATGCACGCGGGCATCAGCTGGCGGCCAATCCGCGTCAGATTGAACGGCTGCGTTCCCGACTGGGGATGGTGTTTCAGAGCTTTAACCTCTGGTC
Organism: Pantoea sp. S62; assembly: GCF_016658625.1. Classification (NCBI taxonomy): domain Bacteria; kingdom Pseudomonadati; phylum Pseudomonadota; class Gammaproteobacteria; order Enterobacterales; family Erwiniaceae; genus Pantoea; species Pantoea sp. S62. The sequence goes on from NZ_JACVVI010000002.1 coordinate 88,337, forward strand.
GCATCTCACCGTGCTGCAGAATGTCATTGAAGGGCCGCACTACGTGCTGAAGCGCGATAAAAAAGCCTGCATCGCCCAGGCGGAACAGCTGCTGGATCGGGTTGGTCTGCTGAACCGCAAAGACTTCTATCCCGCCCAGCTTTCGGGGGGGCAGCAGCAGCGGGTGGCAATCGCCCGTGCGCTGGCAATGGACCCGGAGGTGATGCTGTTTGATGAGCCGACGTCAGCCCTGGACCCGGAACTGGTGGGCGAGGTGCTGAAGGTCATGCGCAGCCTGGCGGAAGAGGGGCGCACCATGCTGGTGGTCACTCACGAGATGGGCTTTGCCCGCAACGTCTCTAACCGGGTGGTGTTTATGCATCAGGGCACGATTGACTGTCAGGGCACGCCAGAAGCGATGTTCGGCGAGGCGGGATCGACGCGCTTTAAGCAGTTTATCTCCAGTCATCATCAGGTGGAGCCGGTGGTATGAGTGACGTGACGAAGCAGACGCGGGTCTGGGGCGATGGTCCGCTCAGGTGGCAGGAACTGGTGCAGGTTGCCCGGCACGGTGCCACCCTGACGCTGAGCGACAGCGCCTGGCAGCGCATCGCCCAGAGCCGTGAAATCGTCGGCAACATCGTGGCGGCGGGGCAGGTGGCGTACGGTATCAATACCGGGCTGGGGGCGCTCTGTAACATCACGCTGTCTGAAGATGAGCTGGGCCAGCTGTCGCGCAATACGCTGATGAGCCATGCCTGCGGCGTCGGACCGGTGCTGAAAAAAGCGGAGGTGCGCGCCATTCTGTGCGCCGCGATTGCTAACTACAGCCACGGCAAATCGGGTGTCTCAGTGGCGCTGGTGCAGCAGCTGCTGGCGCTGCTGAATCTGCAGATTACGCCACAGGTGCCGTCACAGGGATCGGTGGGGTATCTGACCCACATGGCGCATATCGGCCTGGCGCTGATTGGTATTGGCGAGGTGGAGTGGCGTGGCGAAATCATCCCGGCGCAGCAGGCGCTGGAACAGGCGAGGTTAGCCCCTTACCGGCCTGGCGCAAAAGAGGGGCTGAGCCTGGTTAACGGCACGCCCTGCATGACCGGCTTAGCCTGTCTGGCTCTGGACGATGCTGAACGTCTGCTGGACTGGGCGGATGTTACCGGCGCAATGAGCTTTGAGGCGCTGCGCGGACAGCTGGTGGCCTTTGACCCTGAGGTGCTGGCGCTCAAGGCCAGTCCGGGGATTCAGCGCAGCGGCGAACGTCTGCGCCAGTTGTTACGTGACAGCCCGCTGCTGAACGCGAGCGTCGGCATCCGGACTCAGGATGCGCTGAGCCTGCGGTCGATGCCGCAGGTGCACGGTGCCTGCCGCGATCAGTTCGACCATGCCGCCCGTCAGGTGGAGACCGAACTCAACGCCTGTACCGACAATCCGCTGATTCTGGGCACGCCACAGGCCTGGCGCGTGGTGTCGCAGTCACATCCGCACGGTGAGTCGGTGGCGATGGCCTGCGACCTGCTGGCGATTGCGCTGGCGGAGCTGGGCAGTATTGCTGAGCGACGGCTGGATCGGCTGGTCAATCCGCTTGTCAGCGGCCTGCCGCCGTTTCTGGTTGCGGAGCCTGGCGTCAATTCCGGCATGATGATTGCGCAATATGTGGCGGCATCACTCTGCGCGGAAAACCGTCAGCTGGCGCAGCCTGCGGTGCTCGACAACTATGTGACGTCGGGATTACAGGAGGATCATCTGAGTCTCGGCACCGGGTCGGCGCTGAAACTGCTGAAGCTGGTCAGCAATGTCGATCACATTATCGCGATTGAGTATCTGCTGGCGGCGCAGGCGCTGGAGTTTCATGGTGAATTAGAGCTGGCAGCGGGCACGCGGCGCGCCTGGCAGCTGTTGCGGCAGGTGGTTGATAGCTGGCAGCAGGATCGCTGGCTGGCCCCCGATATCGCCCGCGCGGTGGCGCAGATAAAAGCGCACCGGGCCGATGCGCTTATGGAGTGAGGATTATTTGCGGCGTGCGTCCGGGCGGACTAAATCAAAGCGCTGCGCTTCACTGATCCCGTAATAGGCACTGGGTCCGCCCGCGCGCAGAATCGGCTCGGCTTTGGCGGTCTGATAGATGCCCTCTTCAAGCAGCGATTCATCGATGTGAATCGCCACCGCTTCGCCCATCACCAGCCAGCTGTCGAGCAGGTTACCGCTGGCATCCTGCAGCTGAATCAGTTGCGTCAGGCGGCACTCGAAGTTGACCGGGCTTTCCGCCACCAGGCTGGCACTGACCTGTGACGCGGCCAGCGGCGTTAGCCCGGCAAAGGCGAACTCATCCTGATCGGCAGGCAGTGAGGCAGAACTTTCATTCATCGCTTCGGCCAGCGGACGGGTCGCCAGGTTCCAGACAAACTCTTTGGTCTCTGCAATATTCCGCACGCTGTCTTTCCAGCCGCTGCTGGCGAAACCGATAATCGGCGGATGATAGTTGAAGCAGTTAAAGAAGCTGTAAGGGGCCAGATTGTGCTGACCGCTGGCGCTGACAGAGCTAATCCAGCCAATCGGGCGCGGCCCGATGATGGCGTTCAGCGGATCGTGCGGCAGTCCGTGACCAGCACGGGGTTGATAGGAATAGCGTTTCCGGGTCATAACGTCTCCAGCAGATGATTTTATTTATCTTAGCCCGACAGCATCACCCGACGGAATCGGAAAGAGGTAAGCGGATGGTGCGGGTTTATTTTCCGCCGCCTACAGCGTATTGTACGCGCGCCTGAATAATTGAGAGAACGTATGAAAAAGTCAGCCAGCACGTCGCCCTTCCACGCCCGCAATCGCCATCAGGGCGAATACGATTTTGCCGCGCTAACCGCTGCCCATCCGCCGCTGGTGGCGAAAGTCCGGCCTAACGGTTATGGCGTGCAGTCCGTGGATTTCGCGGACCCGGAGGCGGTAATGCTGCTGAACCAGGCGCTCATCAAACTGTTTTATGACATCGACTGGCAACTGGCCCCCGGCTCACTCTGCCCGCCTGTGCCAGGACGCGCTGATTATCTGCACTACCTGGCCGATCTGATGGCGCTGGACAACAACGGCGCGATCCCGGCGGCGGACGTGCTGGATATCGGCTGCGGCGCAAACTGCATCTATCCACTGATTGGTGCGGCGGAATATGGCTGGCGCTTTACCGGCACCGAAATTGATGAAGCCGCCATCAAAGCCGCTAACCGCATCGTCGCGGCTAACCCACGCCTGACGCGCCAGATCCGTCTGCGTCGTCAGAAAAACAGCGATGCGGTGCTGGCGGGCGTGGTCAGCAAAAATGAATTTTTCAGCGCGGTGATGTGTAATCCGCCGTTCCACGCGTCGGCTGAAGAGGCGTCCTCGGGATCGCAGCGTAAAGTGCGCAATCTCGGGCTGGATAAGAGTGCGCCACTTAACTTTGGTGGGCAGCACAATGAGCTGTGGTATCCCGGTGGCGAAAAGGCGTTTATCGGCAAGATGATCGCCGAGAGCGTGGCGTTTGGTCGCCAGATTGGCTGGTTTACTTCATTAGTTTCGCGCAAAGAGAATTTACCGGCGCTGGAAAAACAGCTGCAGGCGCTCGACGTCGAAGAGGTGCGGGTGGTGAATATGGCGCAGGGTCAGAAGCAGAGCCGCTTCCTGGCGTGGAGTTTTATGCCTGCCGCACAGCGCAGCAAGCTGCTGAGTCGCCTGGGGAACTGAGGCATCTCATTACGCAGGTAACAGGAATCTCTCTGCTGAGAAAAAAGGACGGGCTGCGATGCGGCCGTTTCAGACTACTGACAAACCCAATCAGGGTTGCTCTGGCAGCAACACATTAGCTAATAGCGCAGGGAACACGGACAGAGGAGGAAAGCGTCCCGCGCCATGGACGGCGCGGGACGAGCGACCAGGGATGGTTTAAGCGACTTTCCGATCTGCCCGTGTTCCCTTCGCAGGGTCGGTCTCACAGCTGGGCAGGGCAGACTTTGCCAACAATCAAAACGGGCCGCTTAGCGGCCCGTTTTGATCAGGAGACGTGCTGCAGGAATTCGCGCAGACGTTCGCTGGGGGGATTGCTGATCAGACTGTCGGGATCCCCATCTTCCGCAATCCGGCCTTTGTCGATAAAGATCAGACGCGAGGCGACCTTCTGCGCAAAGCCCACTTCGTGCGTCACAATCACCATCGTCATGCCTTCTTCCGCCAGATCCTGCATCACTTTCAGTACTTCGTGACGTAACTCCGGGTCCAGCGCAGAGGTTGGCTCATCAAACAGCATCATCTTCGGCTTGACCGCCAGCGCACGGGCAATCGCCACACGCTGCTGCTGGCCGCCGGACAGCTCGGACGGGAAGTGATGCGCACGCTCTGCCAGACCTACTTTGCCCAGCAGCTCTCGCGCCAGCTGGCGTGCTGCCTCTTTACTGGCACCGCGCACCCGGATGGGACCAAAGGCGACGTTGTCCAGCGCACTCATCTGTGGGAACAGATGAAACTGCTGAAACACCATCCCGGCTTCCTGACGGATCAGGCGGTCATCGACTTTCGGGTCGTTAACGCGCAGGCCATCAACAATCAGTTCGCCGCTGGTGATCTCTTCCAGCTTATTAATGCAGCGCAGCAGCGTCGATTTACCGGAACCGGATGGGCCGATAATCACCACCACTTCACCCTGGTTAATCTTCAGATCGATATTGTGCAGCACCTGGGTCTGGCCAAAATGCTTGGAGACATCTTTAAATTCAATCACAGGATTTTCACCCTTTTCTCAATGCGGCGCAGCACAAAGCTCAACACCAGCGTAATCACCAGATAGATGATCGCGACGGCGCTCCAGATTTCCAGAGCGCGGAAGTTACCGGCAATAATCTCCTGACCCTGACGCGTCAGTTCAGCAACACCGATAACGATAAACAGTGAGGTATCTTTGATGCTGACAATCCACTGGTTGCCCAGCGGCGGCAGCATACGACGCAGTGCCAGCGGCATAATCACGTAGCGCAGTGTCTCGCGGCTCGACAGGCCAAGCGCCAGTCCGGCTTCACGGAATCCCTTGTTGATCGACAGCACGGCACCACGGGTGATCTCGGCAATATACGCGCCGGAGTTAATCATGATGGTCACCACGGCGGCGGTGAAAGGATCAATACGCAGGTCAGGGAATGCCATCGGCAGCGCAAAGTAAATAAACATCACCTGCACCACGATAGGGGTGCCACGGATGATTTCGATAAACACCAGGGCGATGTTATTGGTGATCCAGCCACCGTAAGCGCGGGCAAAACCGGCCACCAGCCCGATAAACAGGCCGCCAACCAGGCCAATGATTGAGATAATTAAGGTCAGTTTGGCGCCTTCGAGCAGCGCTGGCATGGCGGGCCAGATGACGCTCCAGTCAAACTCCATGGTGTCACTCCAGATATGTTGCGATGGAAAAAAGCAGGGAAAAAGTTTCCCTGCTGAAATCAGATAACGGGCAAATTATTATTTAGGCTCAGTGCCGAACCATTTTTTATAAAGCGTGTTGTAGGTGCCGTTCTCTTTCAGGGTTTTCAGTGCGCCGTTTACCTTCTCACGTAAATCGTCGCTGCCTTTCGGGAAGGCGATGCCATACTGCTGCGCTTCAATCGAATCGCCTACCGCTTTAAAGCGGCCTTTACCCGCGGTGTGGATGAAGTACAGGATGTTTGGCGTGTCGTGCAGCACCGCGTCTGCACGGTTGGTGCCCAGCTCCATGTAGGCGCTGTCGATGTTCGGGAACTGACGCAGATCTTTCGATTTGATGTTGGCTTTGGCGTACTCCACAGAGCCGGTGCCGCTTTTCACTGCGACGACTTTGCCGTTCAGATCGCTGATGCCTTTGATGTTGTTTTCATTGTTACGCACCATCACCTGCAGACCGCTTTTGTAATAGCCATCAGAGAACTCGATCGCTTTTTTACGTTCTTCGGTAATGGTGATACCCGCCAGTGCCAGATCGACATTGCGCGTTTGCAGTGCAGGGATAATGCCGCTGAAGTCCATTGGCTTCAGGGTGTAATCGAGCTTCAGCTCTTTCGCAATGGCATCCCACAGATCCACGTCAAAACCGACATATTTGTCACCCTGTTTGAATTCAAACGGAACAAAGGCGGTATCGGTAGCGACGACCAGCTTCTTTTCTGCTGCAGTGGAAGAGAGAGAGAAGGCCAGCGCCAGCGCGGCCACAGAAACTTTTAACAGTGACTTCATCATTTTTCCTTTTTTTACTACCAGGCGGCAGGGCCTGCGTTTGCGGCTTGTCATATGAAAGAATTATGCCAACTTTGCAAAATCCGCGAAATCAGAGAGTTAAATAACACAGCTGACACGATTTTGCAGTTAATTCTGCCATTGCACCTTATTGGTGCTCAACTTTGGTGCAGATAACTGTTTTGGTGCAAGCGGTAGTTTGCCTCAGATGTTAAGGCTGTGAAGCGGGGGAGGGAAGAACTGTTAACAGGGTCATAAAATTGCGGTAACACAGACGTAAAAAAGGCGGGTTTCCCCGCCTGATTGAGTGCAATACGTGTTATTCAATGTTGGCTTCAATGAACCACAGGAATTTGTCCAGATCGCGCGATGCCGCAGTAAAGATGTCAGCGGTATCTTCGTCTTTTACTTCTGAAATCGCTTTACGGGTATCGTTCGCCACAACGCTGTAACGGTCTGCCAGCGCTTTCAGATGATCCTGCACACTGTGGATATTCAGCGGATAGCTTTTCAGCGGAGTCTTGTCATTCACAACCTGCGTGGTGCCCAGCGCCACGCCACCCAGCTGAACCACACGCTCGGCAATGGTGTCCTGATGGTCAGTAATCGTAGTGCGGAAGCCATCCAGCATCTCATGCACACCGATAAAATTAGCACCGCGCATGTTCCAGTGCGCCTGCTTAGTGATCAATGACAGGTCAATAAACTCGACTACCAGACGGTTTAACACCGCGATGGTGGCTTTCTTCTCATCTTCGGCCACGTCGTTGCGGGTGTAAATCAGGTCAGAAGATTTCGTTTTAACCAATTTAGCGGTACTCATCGTTTCAGTCCTCTCTTTGATGGTTGTCCTAATCAAGTACCGGATAAGTATAGCAGCGCTTTTGAGCTTTGCAGAAACGACTTTGACGATGGATGAAATAGCGTGTGTCTTTATTAAAGGCCGGGCTGGACGGGTAAAGTTAAAGCTATGTTAAAATATAACTATTATTAAATAGTCATTTAAATCATAACATTATAAGTAGTTGTAAATAACAGGTAAGTGACTGTTTCAAAATAGGATGAGCCGTAAAGCGCAGCGGTTAAGAATAATTCTCATGCTGAGCATGATTGTTATTTCGCCCGCCAGCGTGGCGGGCTGAAATCGCTTATTTATGCCTGTCGTCTGATAATTCAACGCTGCTTAACTGATTCTTTTTCGGACGCATAGTCAGTGTTGAACCGGCTGAGGCGATGATGATGGCCAGCAGCGCCAGCCACTGAAGTCCGGTCAGCGTTTCCCCCAGAAACAGCATGCCGGAAAAGGCGGCCATGGCGGGTTCAAGACTCATCAGCGTGCCGAAAATGCGCGCCGGTAAGCGGGTGAGGGCGATCATCTCCAGTGAATAGGGAATGGCGCTGGAAAGCAGCGCGACCAGCAACGCGATCGGCATCACCGCCCATGTCCAGATGCCGCTTTCGGCGAACGTCAGCCCAAGCGGCACAAAAATGACCGAGGCGATCAGCGAACCGATGGCTACCGTTGCGGGGCCATGCTCTGCACCTGCCCGTTGTCCTGCCAGGATATAGATCGCCCAGCAGGCACCTGCACCCACTGCCAGCGCTGCGCCCAGCGGGTCAATCGCGGTCATGTCTGTACCAAACGGCAGCAGGAACCACAGGCCAATTACCGCCAGCAACACCCAGACAAAATCCAGTGGCCGGCGCGATCCAAACAGCGCCAGCGCCAGCGGGCCGGTAAATTCCAGTCCCACCGCCACGCCCAGTGGCACGGTACGAATCGCCAGATAAAACGTGAAATTCATGGTGCCCAGAGCCAGTCCATACATCAGCAGGGGCAGACGCTGCTCCCGGCTGAAGCGTAAACGCCAGGGCTTGAAAATGACGCAGAGTATCAGGGTACCAAAGCCTAAGCGCAGTGCGGTAATCCCGGTGGCACCTACAGAAGGAAACAGGCTTTTTGCCAGCGAAGCGCCGCCCTGCAGCGACAGCATCGCAATCAGTAGCACGGCAATCGGCATGACTATCGGGGCAAGATTTTTGGAAGCGGGAGAGGCAGACATCCTGTGTACTTTTCCTGGTCAAAAACGTAATGAGTCAGCCAGTGTAAAGGAAATAGCGGGCAAAGAATCACGGAATCGCGTTTTAAATCTGACTTAACTGAGCAAATTTTGGCCAGAATCAGGGCCGTTTAGGTAAAGAAATGTCAGGATTTTTTAGGATTTAACTTAAAGCACGAAATGAGCACAAAATGATTATTGCAGAAAGATGACGGATTTTATAAGAAAAATGAATGACATAGGATGTCGCATTAACTTCCTGTTACACCAAACTTTCTGTTAGACAACAAAATCCGGGCAGAGTTTCTCGCTATTTTTTGTTATATTTTCAGCGTTGTCAGGAGAGAAGTATTTTCACATTTGAGGTGGTTATGAAAAAAATTGCATGTCTTTCAGCATTAGCCTGTGTACTGGCAGTATCTGCAGGTTCAGCAATGGCACAGAGCACCGTAACTGGTGGCTATGCTCAGAGCGACTATCAGGGCGTGGCTAACAAAGCTAACGGCTTCAACCTGAAATACCGCTACGAAGACGGTTCTAACCCACTGGGTTGGATCGGTTCATTCACCTACACTGAAAAAGATCGTACCGAAGCTGGCATCTACAATAAAGGCCAGTACTACGGTGTGACCGGTGGTCCAGCTTTCCGTCTGAACGACTGGGCTAGCATCTACGGTGTTGTGGGTATCGGCTACGGTAAATTCCAGCAGAACGATACTGCATCACGCGCTAAAACTGATTCAAGCGACGTAGGCTTCTCCTACGGTGCAGGTCTGCAGTTTAACCCAATTCAGGACGTTGCGCTGGACGTTGGTTACGAACAGAGCCGTATCCGTAACGTTGACGTTGGCACCTGGATTGCTGGCGTAGGTTACAGCTTCTAAGTTTAGCTTAGCTGACCTGCAAAAAAACGGCCCCTTGTGGGCCGTTTTTTATTGTGCTGATTTTACCCCGCTCGCCTTTCACCCCGAACCGATATCCGATGGCTTCTGCTATCCGCAGCCGATAACCAGCCGTAGCTGTTAATGCCGTAAGGCATACAGATTTCGTAGGCAAATAAGAAAAGGGATGAAGAAAAAGGGAAGTGAGCCTCTCAGTCGCTGGCTGAAAGGCGCTGAAGCAGGATTAGCCGCGCCAGATCAGATTCTGGCAGCGACGATCGGCAGGCTTATGGCCCAGCAGTTTCTCAATTAACATCAGACGCAGTGTGAACGGGGAACGCGTCAGCAGGCACAGCCAGGATTTCATCTCCGTGGTTGTTTTTTTCTCAGCCTGGAAGCATTTGCTGCAATCTAAGCAACATTTCAGGGTGCTCATAGAATCACCTCCCAATCATTGTCGACGCGGTAGTCAGCAGCCTGCGGTGAGAAACGTCATCACACCGGCGCAACGGAGGATCAACCGGGATCCCGCCTTTTGCTGCTTACATTATCAACAAATATAGCACTGGCTATATTGTTTAGCCAAGCCTAATGACGAAAAATTTGAGCTTCTTTGCGGCTGGTTTACAATGAGCGCAGCTAAATCCGTATAGCAGTGTCAATACGGGAAATAATAATGAGGAAGCTGAATGAGTCGTCGTGCTAAAAGCGTGGTTTCTGCGCCAAAAGGACCACTGAAAGATATTGAAGAGCATGTCGAAGGTTTTCGGCAGGTGCGTGAAGCGCATCGTCGGGAATTAATTGATGACTACGTTGAGTTAATCTCTGATTTGATTGGTGAATTTGGCGAAGCGCGTCAGGTCGATATGGCGGCCCGCCTGGGTGTTTCGCAACCGACCGTGGCGAAAATGCTGAAGCGGCTTGGCAGTGCCGGGCTGGTTGAGCAGGTGCCTTACCGCGGTGTTTTTCTGACCGGTGAAGGCGAGAAGCTGGCAGAGGAGAGCCGTGCCCGTCATCATATTGTTGAAAGTTTTCTGCTGGCGTTAGGCATCAGCCCCGAAACGGCCCGACGCGATTCAGAAGGTATTGAGCATCACGTCAGTGATGAAACGCTGGCTGTATTTAAGAAGTTCTCCGAAACCCGTTAACGCTAAGGCGTACCCTCACCATGCCTCAACTGCTTCGATCTTTTTTGCATGACTCTATTTTGCATTTATTAATCGTGATTGGTGTAGTTCTGGCATTTCTGGCGGATTTCCGCTGGGCCGATCTGCCCGGTGCCGTAGACTGGCATACCATCATCACGCTCACCGGGTTGTTGATTCTGACCAAAGGGCTGGAAACCAGCGGCTACTTTGACGTGCTGGGGGGACGGCTGGTTGCGCGTTTCCGGCATGAACGGGCGCTGGCACTCTTTATGGTGCTGGCTGCGGCGTTGCTCTCGACGTTTTTAACCAACGATGTGGCGCTGTTCATTCTGGTGCCGCTGACGCTGACGCTGCGTAAGTTCTCCCGTTTACCGATCTCGCGACTGATTATTTTTGAGGCGCTGGCGGTTAATGCCGGATCGCTGCTGACGCCGGTTGGCAATCCGCAGAACATTCTGTTGTGGAGCCACGGCAAGCTGAGCGTGGTGGCATTTATCGTGCAGATGCTGCCGCTGGCCGCCTGGCTGCTGCTGAGTCTGGTGGTGTTAACCTGGTTCAGCTTTTCAAAGCGGTCGATTGATAAGCATGACAACCCGGAGCAGCCGCAGTGGCAGAAGCCGCTGTTTATCGTCAGCGTGGTGTTGTACCTGCTGTTTATTGCCGGTCTGGAGCTGGAGATCACCGGCTGGATACTGCTGCTGATCCTCGCCACTTTCCTGGTGATGGCACGTCCGGTGCTGCTGCGCATCGACTGGAGCCTGCTGGCGGTGTTTATCGCCATGTTTATTGACGTCTTCCTGCTGACGCGTCTGCCGTTGATGCAGGCGCACTTTGATGCGGTGGCGCATTTTGGCCAGGGACAGCTCTATCTGCTGGCGATTGGGCTGTCGCAGGTGATCAGCAACGTCCCGGCAACGATTCTGCTGTTGCAAAAAGTACCGCCGACGGATGTGCTCGCCTGGGCCGTCAACATTGGCGGATTCGGTCTGCTGCCGGGATCGCTTGCTAACCTGATTGCCCTGCGCATGGCGAAAGACAAAGCTGTCTGGTGGCAATTCCATCTCTTTTCCCTTCCTCTGCTGGCCTGGTCAATGGCTAGCGGCTGGCTGCTGTTGCAGTTACTCCATTAGCCCGGACGCATCCTGCTACGCCCATCAAGTGGCAGGATGTGCGCCATTCCTCAAGTTTCGTAAAGTTGCACTGGATTTTGTCAATTTCCGAGATAAGGTTAACATGACCTTTATGCCCGGAATCAGGGCCTTAGCCAGTGATGGGAACTATGAGCGAGAATAACCAACGCGATCAACACCAGCAGGACGCAGATAATGCGACGGATAAAAGCCGTCAGTCAGAGGAAAATCAGGACAACGACCAGCAGCCTGAGCGTAAACGCCCCGGTAAAAAGCCACTGATTATTCTGGCGGTGGTGGTGGTGGTGATGCTGATTGTCGGCTTCTGGTTCTGGTTCTCTACCCGTAATATTGAAACCACCGATGACGCCTTTACTGAAGGCGATGCCGTTACCATTGCGCCTAAAGCGTCCGGCTATGTCGTGAAACTGCTGGTAAAAGATAACCAGCGGGTGAAGAAGGGCGATCTGCTGGTGGAAATCGATCCCAGTGATAACCGTGCTCAGCGTGAACAGGCTAATGCGCAGCTTGGCTTAGCGGTCGCACAACTGCATCAGGCGCAGGCACAGCTGGCGCTGTCAAAAGTACAGTATCCGGCACAGCGCGATCAGGCGCTGGCGGACCAGGCGAAAGCAGAAGCAAACCTGCTGAATGCGCAGGCGGATTATCGTCGCCAGCGTGGCGTCGACCCGCGTGCGACCAGTCAGCGTAATATCGACAGCGCATCCGCGCAGTTACGTTCGGCGCAGGCGCAGTTACAAAGCGCGAAAGCGCAGGTTGAAGTTGCGTCACAGGTCGCCCTGCAGATTCGTCAGCAGGAAACCAATGTTGAAGCGCGTCAGCAACAGGTTGAGCAGGCAAAGGCGCAGTTAAGTACAGCCGATCTGAATCTCTCCTATACCCAGGTTCGTGCGCCTTATGACGGGTTTATCACTAAACGTAACGTTCAGCTGGGCACCCTGGTACAGGCCGGTTCCTCTCTGTTCTCGCTGGTCTCACCTGAGATTTGGGTCACGGCGAACTTCAAAGAGTCTCAGCTGCAACGGATGAATCCGGGCGACAAAGTGGACATCAGCGTTGATGCCTGGCCGGATATGAAGCTGGAAGGGCATGTCGACAGTATTCAGATGGGCTCCGGTTCGCGCTTCTCAACCTTCCCGTCAGAGAACGCCACCGGCAACTATGTGAAAATCGTTCAGCGCGTGCCGGTGAAAATCGTTATTGATAAGGGCCTTGATCCGAACCATTCGCTGCCGCTGGGTCTCTCGGTTGAACCGAAGGTAACGGTGGAATGAGTACGGCGCAGAGCTGGAAACCCGCCAGTAATCCGTGGTTAGTGGCGATCACGGTCACGCTGGCGGTGTTTATGGAGATCCTCGACACCACCATCGTTAACGTGGCGCTGCCGCATATCGCCGGTTCGCTCTCTTCCAGTTACGATGAGTCAACCTGGGTGTTGACCTCCTATCTGGTGGCAAACGGCATCGTGCTGCCTATCTCTGCGTTCTTCAGCCGGCTGTTTGGCCGTAAACAGTTTTTCCTGATCTGCATCGTGATGTTTACCATCTGCTCGTTTCTGTGCGGTATTGCCACGGAACTCTGGCAAATCATTCTGTTCCGCGTGCTGCAGGGCTTTTTTGGCGGCGGGTTGCAGCCGGTTCAGCAGTCCGTGCTGCTGGACTACTTCAAGCCGGAAGATCGCGGCAAGGCGTTTGGTCTCTCCTCTATCGCCATTATTGTCGCGCCGGTTATTGGTCCGACATTGGGTGGCTGGATCACCGACAACTACAGCTGGCGCTGGGTCTTCTTTATCAATATTCCGGTCGGCGTGCTGACCGTACTGGCCATTTATCAACTGCTGGAAGATCCACCGTGGGAGCGTAAATGGGCCAAAGGCAAACTGAAGATCGATTACATCGGTATCAGTCTGATTACGCTGGGGCTGGGTTGCCTGCAGGTGATGCTGGATCGTGGAGAAGATGAGGACTGGTTCGCTTCACACTTTATCGTGCTGTTCGCGGTGCTGGCGCTGGTCGGTATCGTCGGGGCCATCTACTGGCTGATGTATGCCCGTAAGCCGGTGGTCGATATTCTGGTGATGAAAGACCGCAACTTCTGGGTGGCTGGCCTGCTGATGGCTGGGATGGCGATGATTCTCTATGGCAGCTCCGTGGTGTTGCCACAGCTGGCGCAGCAGGATCTCGGGTACACCGCCACCTGGTCAGGGCTGGTGCTGTCGCCTGGCGCGGTGCTGATTGTATTGACGATTCCGCTGGTGCTGAAACTGATGCCGATTGTGCAGACGCGATACATCATCGCGTTTGGCTTCAGCTGTCTGGCCGTGGCGTTTCTCTACTCCTCCACCTTAACGCCCAATGTCGATTTTAAAACATTGGTGTTGATGCGCAGCGCACAGTCCATTGGGCTAGGTTTCCTGTTTGTTCCGCTCACGACTATCGCCTTTGTCACCATTCCACAGCGGCTTAATGCTGATGCCTCGGCGCTGTTTACCATGTTCCGTAACGTGGCCGGATCGATTGGGATCTCGCTGTCGACCGCGGCCATCACCGAACGCGAGCAGGTACGCTCGGCGCATATGGTGCATAACATGACGCCGCTGAACGAGCCGTTCAACATTACGCTTCAGCACTGGGCGCAGGCGATACGTGATTTTACCTCGGCGGTGGGTGATCCCGTTACGCTGGCAACCGGACAGCTCTATCAGGAGATGATTGCGCAGTCGCGCATCCTCGCTTACATCGATGTCTTCTCAGGCCTGAGTATTGTCGCCCTGATTCTGATTCCATTTTGCTGGCTGCTGTCGCCGATTAAGAGCGAAGGCAGTGCAGGAGCACACTAACATGAAGGTTTATTTCTCTCATCGCCTGAAACCCCTGAGTTTACTGCTGGCCTTGGGGCTGGCAGGCTGCGCCGTCGGACCTGACTATGAGGCACCGAAACCCGCCGTGCCGGGCAGCTACAACACGCTGGATTCGCAGGAGGCGTCAAAACCGCAAACTGCCGCCATTAATTCACGCTGGTGGCGCAGCTTCAACGATCCACAGCTCGACAGCCTGATTGAGCGGGCCATCGCCGGCAACCTGAGCCTGCAGCAGACGGTGCTGCGCATTGCCGGGGCGCGTGAACAGCTGACGCAGGCGCAGGGGAGTCTGTTCCCGAGTCTGAGCGGTTCGGCTAAAGTGACGCGACAGCAGCTTGGACTTAAAGGCTTGCTGGAATCCAATGGTGCGACCGATCAGCTTGACAGCAACGTGGCCAGCCAGCTCAATGGCCTGACCCAGCCGGTTAACCTTTATCAGGGTAGCTTTGATGCCAGCTGGGAACTTGATCTGTGGGGCAAAGTGCGCCGTCAGGTTGAGGCCGCTAATGCCCAGCAGCAGGCGGCGATAGAGCAGCGCAATGATGCGCTGGTTTCGCTGGAAGCCGAAGTAGCGCGAGCCTGGCTGCAGCTGCGAGGCGCGCAGAGCACCATTCAGACGCTGCAGCAGCAGATTGAGGTAGCGAAGCAGACCACCGAGCTTACGCAGAGTCAGCAGCAGAATGGACTGGCACCGCTGACCGATGTGGAAAATGCCCGAGCCCAGCTCAGCACGCTGCAGGCGCAACTGCCGCAGTATCAGTCACAGGCACGACAGGCGATGAACGGGCTGGCGGTGCTGCTTGGTAAAACGCCGGGTGCGCTGGATGCTGAACTCAGTACGCCAAAAGCGTTACCACCGCTACCGCAGTTTGTCCCGGTGGGTATTCCCTCCACGCTGGCACGTCGTCGTCCCGATATTCGTCAGGCTGAAGCGACGCTGCATGCTCAAACCGCTGAGATTGGCGTGTCTGTGGCGCAGCTTTTCCCGAGCCTGTCACTGACGGGTCAGCTGGGCGTGCGCAATACCGACGTCAGCTATCTGGATAACTGGAGCAGCCATTTCTACAGTTACGGTCCGTCGCTGTCGATTCCGATCTTCCAGGGTGGGCAGCTGGTGTCGAGCGTCAAACTCGCCCGGGCACAGCAGGCCAGCGCCGCACTGGATTACCGTCAGACGGTGCTGACGGCATTGCAGGATGTGGAGAATGCGTTGGTCAGCTATCGCGCCGATCAGCAGCGTGTCACTGCGCTGGATGAGACGACCGGTGCCCTTCAGCGCGCCTTTGATCTCGCCAGCGACAGTTACCGGCAGGGGCTTTCAACCTTCCTCGAGGTGCTGGATGCACAGCGTCAGCTGGCGCAGGCACAGGAGCAGGCGACACAGGCGCGGATGCAGAGCGCTCTTGATTTAGTTGCGCTCTATAAAGCGCTGGGCGGCGGTTGGGAAACGTACCAGAACGTTGAAATTCCGCAATATCCGGTATTTGGCCCGGCCACCCAGGCAAATTAGTCCTCTGGCGGTCGCTGCCTCTGTGCAGTAACCGCCCTTAATCGTTCTTCCTGTCAGCATTACGTCAGAGGCTGACAGCCTCTCCCGGCGATTGATGATTATCTAACCT
The DNA here is from genome assembly GCF_016658625.1 of Pantoea sp. S62. Lineage (NCBI taxonomy): Bacteria > Pseudomonadati > Pseudomonadota > Gammaproteobacteria > Enterobacterales > Erwiniaceae > Pantoea > Pantoea sp. S62. Next base: position 104,263 of record NZ_JACVVI010000002.1, read on the forward strand.
GTTGAATAACCAGGTGTCTCACCGACGCTCTGCCCGACACAGGCAGCAGAAAATAAACGCGTGATAAGCACAGGGTTATTTTCAGCAACCGAGAAGCAACATTATTTTTATGTTGCTGGTCTATTCTGATTCAGCTTTTTGAACTCTGTCACCTTTCTGAATTTATTTCCTGAACGGATTTTTTAAGTCGCCTCATGAGCAGGCAGGTAACCCGGGCGCAACTATTCCTCCGCCTGCGTCAGGTAGAACTGTTATTGCACAGCTGAGGGAACTGCGAATAATCTGACTCTGCTGCTAAACGCAGCGGCAAAAAAAAGTTAACAGATAGCAGCGGGCATTATTAAAAATTCATCAGGGCGTTAATTATTTTGGGCTATTTAACGGCCTGGAGGGCGATTTTTAAGCATAATCTGTAAGCTGGTGTGACTGAGATCGCGATCAGAGTATGTTTTTAATCGGCTATCAGCAGGTGCGCATCGGTAAATAATGATGCTGTAAAAACCCACTTTAGTAGATAAGGTAAACGGTCAGCTTTCGGTATAAAGCCTCTGAAATCGTTTTCAACAATGGAACCGGAGCACGATTTGTTGTTAATTCAGCGTTAATAAAACGTCAGGCACTGCCGATTTTAATAGTGCTGTTTTGTCTGAATTAATACTTAAGAATTATCTGTAGCGTAAAAATAATTTATTTTTTTATTTGAATTAGGTAATCTTGGCGCTACAGTTTTATTAACCCCCCTTAATCAAGGACATTGTGATGAGTGACGCATTTAAAGTACTGAACAATATTCGCACATTACGTGCCCAGGCTCGTGAACTGCCACTGACCGATCTTGAAGAGATCCTGGAAAAATTAACCGTTGTTGTTACTGAGCGCCGCGAAGAAGCAGAAGCGGAAGAGACGCAGAATCGCGAAAAAGAAGAAAAGCTGTCTAAATATCGCGAAATGCTGCTGGCTGACGGCATCGATCCTAATGAATTATTAGGTGCGCTGGAAAGCGGAAAAAAACGCACCAAGCGTGCGCCGCGTCCGGCTAAATATTCTTACACCGATGAAAACGGTGAGCAGAAATCATGGACAGGTCAGGGCCGCACCCCGGCAGCGATTAAAAAAGCGCTGGATTCCGGTAAAAGCCTGGACAGTTTCCTGATCGATTGATCAACACAATCCTTGTAAGTGGGAGCCGGGGGGCCATTAGGGTCCTCCGGCTTTTTTATTTCTGTCGGGATATCAATCACCCCGCCAGGAATCCTCGCCTGACGCTGGCGTGCGCTGCGTCACATCTGGCATAATAGCCGCCGTTTTTTCATCCATTCTCTTCACAAAGGTCAATGCCGTGTTAGTTAGCAGCAATATCACCATGCAGTTTGGCAGCAAGCCACTGTTCGAAAATATCTCCGTTAAATTTGGCGGCGGTAATCGTTACGGTTTAATCGGTGCGAACGGCAGCGGAAAATCCACCTTCATGAAGATTTTGGGTGGCGATCTGGTGCCTTCAGGCGGCAACGTCTCTTACGATCCCAACGAGCGCATCGGTAAGTTGCGTCAGGATCAGTTCGCCTTTGAACAATTCAGCGTGCTGGACACCGTTATCATGGGTCACCATGAATTATGGGAAGTAAAGCAGGAGCGCGACCGCATTTATTCTTTGCCAGAAATGAGCGAAGAAGAGGGGTATAAAGTCGGCGATCTTGAAGCGCTTTACGGTGAGATGGATGGCTATAGCGCCGAGTCGCGTGCCGGTGAATTATTACTCGGCGTCGGCATTCCGGTTGAACAGCATTATGGCCCGATGAGCGAAATCGCTCCGGGCTTTAAATTGCGTGTGCTGCTGGCGCAGGCGCTGTTTTCTAATCCGGATATTTTGTTACTCGACGAACCGACGAACAACCTGGACATCGATACGATTCGCTGGCTGGAGCAGGTGCTGAACGAGCGTGACAGCACCATGATTATCATTTCGCATGACCGTCACTTCCTTAATATGGTCTGCACCCACATGGCCGATTTGGATTATGGCGAGCTGCGGGTTTATTCCGGTAATTATGACGAATATATGACCGCAGCAACGCAGGCACGTGAACGTCTGTTATCTGATAATGCCAAAAAGAAAGCGCAGATTGCTGACTTACAATCGTTCGTCAGTCGTTTTAGCGCCAACGCCTCTAAATCACGTCAGGCGACTTCACGTGCTAAGCAGATGGATAAAATTAAACTGGATGAAGTGAAAGCCTCCAGTCGTCAGAACCCGTTTATCCGTTTTGAGCAGGACAAGAAACTGTTCCGTAATGCGCTGGAAGTGGAAGGATTAACCAAAGGATTTGATAACGGTCCGCTGTTTAAGAATTTAAATCTGCTGCTGGAAGTGGGCGAGAAGCTGGCGGTAATCGGTGCCAACGGTATTGGTAAGTCAACACTGTTGAAATCGCTGGTGGGTCAGCTTACGCCAGATAATGGCATGGTGAAATGGTCAGAGAATGCGCGTATTGGTTATTATGCTCAGGATCACGCCGATGATTTTGCCAATGATCTGACGGTATTTGACTGGATGAGTCAGTGGAAACAGCCGGGCGATGATGAGCAGACCATTCGCGGTATTCTCGGTCGTCTGCTGTTTTCGCAGGATGATATTAAGAAGCCGGCCAAAGTGCTTTCCGGTGGTGAGAAGGGTCGTATGCTGTTCGGTAAGCTGATGATGGAAAAACCGAACATCCTGATTATGGATGAGCCGACCAACCACCTCGATATGGAGTCGATTGAATCGCTCAATATGGCGCTGGAGATGTATGAAGGCACGCTGGTGTTTGTTTCGCATGACCGCGAATTTGTCAGCTCGCTGGCAACCCGCGTGATTGAGCTGAAAGCAGACAAGGTGGTGGACTTCACCGGTAATTACGAAGATTACCTGCGCAGTCAGGGTATCGTCTGATAAAAACGGGGTGGCGCAGGCCACCCCGTTTTTTTTGGCCTGTGGTGCTGAGAATTTCATTGCTTATGACCCAGTAGTTAAGGGTTATAAGCGGGTTGACGGGAAGTTCAGCATAGGCTCAGGGAGCATACGCCTTTCGCAAAGACGCAAAGGACGCCATCCATGGCATGCTCAGCGCGGGCGACTACGCACCTCAGGGATGAGGTGCGTAATCTCGCGGGCAGAGCGCCCAGGGATGGTTTAAGCGACTTTCCGATCTGACCGTGTTTCCGAAGCAGGCCAGGCATCACAGCTGTGCGAGCTTCAGGAAGCTGATGTTTTGCTAGCCCCACCGCCACACACTTCACAATGCGCGTCCTGCGCCACTTTCATGCTGCGGAACTCCGCGCTCATCGCATCGTACATCAGCAACCGGCTGGTGGCGGGCGCGCCAAAGGATGTCAGCACTTTAATGGCTTCCATCGCCTGCATCGCACCAATCACACCCACCAGCGGGGCCATGACGCCCGCCTCCACGCAGCTCAGGGTCTGTTCGCCAAACAGGCGGCTGATGCAGCGATAGCAGGGGGTGCCAGGCTGCCAGTTGAATACGCTGATCTGACCTTCCATCCGAATTGCGGCGCCTGAAACCAGTGGTACCCGCTGCTGTCGGCAGAGCCGGTTAAGCTGCTCACGAACCGCAACATTGTCAGTGCAGTCCAGCACCACCTGCTGTTGGGCAATCAGCGCCAGCAGCGCCGCATCGTCCAGCTGTCCATTAACCGGATGCAGCTGGCAGTGCGGATTGATGGCGGCCAGGCTTTGTGCGGCCGAGTCCACTTTAGCGCGGCCGATATCCGCGTCATGATGCAGGATCTGCCGTTGCAGATTCGAGTGCGACACGGTATCGAAGTCCAGCAGCGTCAGATTGCCGACGCCGGCAGAAGTAAGGTAGGGCGCAGCCGCGCAGCCCAGCCCAGCCCGACGACCAGCGCATGACTGGCTTTCAGCCGCTCCTGCCCCTCAAAATCAAAGCCGCGCAGAACAATCTGTCGGTTGTAGCGCAGCATCTCCTCATCACTTAATTCAGGCAGCATTTACGCCTCCAGCAGGGCGTTGAACGGTTCCACCTCAACCCATTCACCCGGTTCCACATTGCCGCGATCCCGTTCCAGCACAATAAAGCAGTTCGCCTGGGCGAAAGAGCTGAAGACGTGCGAACCCTGCATCCCGGTGGTCTCTACCTCCAGTTCACCCTGTGCGTTCTGGCGCAGGATGCCGCGCTGGAAGTCGAGCCGGCCCGGTGACTTTTTCAGGCGCGAGGCGCAGCGCACTTTCTGACGGGGTGGCAAGGCGGATTTCTGCTGGCCTGTGAGGGTGGCAAGCAGCGGCTGCACCAGTTGATAGAAAGTGACGGCGGCGGAGACCGGGTTACCCGGCAGGCCACAGAACCAGCTGCTGTTAAGGCGGCCAAAGGCAAACGGCTTGCCGGGCTTGATCGCCAGCTTCCAGAAACTGATGGCACCGAGCTCTTCCAGCATGCTTTTGGTGAAATCCGCTTCACCCACAGAAACGCCGCCGGTGCTGATCACCACATCGGCCTGCCGATCGGCTTCCTCAAATGCGGCGCGCAGAGCAGCGGGATCGTCTTTGATAATGCCAAGGTCGATGACTTCGCAGCCCAGCTTATGCAGCATCAGCGAGACGGCAAAACGGTTGGTGTCATATATCTGACCGTCTGCCAGCGGCTCACCGACCGGCTGAAGTTCATCACCGGTGGAGAAGATAGCCACCCGCAGTTTTCGTAGCACGCTGACCTCGGCGATACCCAGCGAGGCGAGCAGCGGCAGCTCGGCGGCACCCAGACGCGTACCCGCTTCCAGCACCACATGGCCCGGCTGAATATCATCACCGGTCAGGCGAATATTCTGTCCCTGACGCACCGGCGCGGTAATGACAATCGCATCGCCCTGAGCTTCGGTCTGCTCCTGCATTACTACCGCTTCACAGCCTGCGGGCACCGGCGCACCGGTCATGATGCGAATCACGCTGCCCTGCGGCCACTCACCGCTGAACGGTACGCCAGCAAAGGCCTTGCCTGCCACGGGAAGCGGTTGTCCGCTGCTGACATCGGCCAGCCTGACGGCGTAACCGTCCATCGCGGAGTTATCAAAGGGCGGCACGGCAATCGGTGAGGTGACTGCGGTTGCGGTGATGCGCCCGACCGCCTCGGCCAGCGGCACGCTCAGTGAGTCGGTGACGGGCGTCAGCTGTGACAACATTTTTTGTTGCGCCTCCTCAAGGGAGATCAAACCTGCAGTAAAACTTTCCATGAACAGTCCAGCCTGGTTATTTCAGATGCTGCCTATTATGGTGGGAATTGGTCGCTGAGTCACATCGTCGTCGGCCTGACCTGCCGGTCATTGCGACCAAAGTGAAATATGGCGGTAAGAAAAGGTTATAACCACAGGAACAGTTTCCGCTTTACAACACTTAGCAGGCTTTCTATAGTCAAAAATCACCAAAAATGGGTGAAAACCATTTTAAATCAGTGTTTTTCGTCCTGATGCAATCACAGGGTAGAGCGTTATGGTCAATGCAGTGATCGCCATTCACGGCGGCGCAGGTGCGATTTCGCGCGCAGCAATGAGCGCTGAAAAGGAGCAACGCTACCGTCAGGCGCTCCACGATATTGTCACTCAGGGTCAGCAGATACTGGCTCAGGGCGGCAGTGCACTCGATGCGGTAACCGAGGCCGTACGACTGCTGGAAGAGTGTCCGCTGTTTAACGCGGGCAAAGGCGCGGTCTTCACCCATCAGGGCACCCATGAACTTGATGCCTGCATTATGGATGGCCGCACGCTGGAAGCGGGCGCGGTCGCAGGCGTAACGCGATTACGTAATCCGGTCCTGGCGGCACGTGCCGTGCTGGAAAAAAGCGAGCATGTGCTGTTTATCGGGGAAGGCGCGGAGCAGTTTGCCGTGGCGCAGGGGCTGGAAACGGTCGAACCTGATTACTTTTCGACGCCGGAACGCTGGGAGCAGCTGCAGCGCGTGCTCAACAGCGCTACCACGGTGCTGGACCATGATGGTGCCGCACATAGCGACGACCCGCTCGACCCGGACCGTAAGTTCGGCACTGTCGGGGCGGTCGCGCTGGATCTGGCGGGCAACCTCGCTGCAGCCACGTCAACGGGCGGGATGACTAACAAGCAGGCCGGACGCGTCGGCGACTCGCCGCTGCCGGGCGCGGGCTGCTACGCCAGCAACGACAGCGTGGCGGTCTCCTGTACCGGCACCGGTGAAGTCTTTATGCGGACGCTGGCGGCTTACGATGTGGCCGCGCAGATGCGCTACGCCGGACGCTCGTTGCAACAGGCAAGTGTTAACGTTATTCATGACAGCGTGCTGGAACTGGGCGGCAGTGGCGGCTTAATTGCCGTCGATCGCGCAGGCAACGTGGCGCTGCCGTTCAACAGCGAAGGCATGTACCGGGGCGTTGCGCGGGTCGGCGAGGCGGCTGAGGTCGCTATCTATCGCGAAAGTTAAGGATGCAGAAATGAGCGACAGGCAAACGCTACCGCCGCTGGCCCCTGATCAGGTGCTGGCGGTACGCGATCTCAGTGTGCGTTTTCAGCACGAAGCCACCGTCACAGACGCGGTGCGTCATTTGTCACTCGATCTGTTTCGCGGCGAAACGCTGGCGCTGGTAGGAGAGTCAGGTTCAGGAAAATCGGTCACCTCGCTGGCGCTGATGCGACTGATTGAGCAGGCTGGCGGCAGGGTGAGCGGTGAGGTGCAATTACGTCGTCGCAATGGCGAGGTGCTGGATCTGATGCGCGCTTCAAAAAGTCAGATGCGTCGGGTGCGCGGCGCGGATATGGCAATGATCTTTCAGGAGCCAATGACCTCGCTGAATCCGGTCTTCTCCGTGGGCGAGCAGATTGCTGAATCCATCCGTCTTCATCAGGGGCTGAGCCACGCCGGGGCACTGGCAGAGGCGCGCCGGATGCTCGATCTGGTGCGCATTCCCGATGCGCACAATGTCCTGTCTCGTTTTCCGCATCAGCTCTCAGGCGGAATGCGTCAGCGCGTGATGATTGCGATGGCGCTCTGCTGCAAACCGGCGCTGCTGATTGCCGATGAGCCGACCACCGCACTTGACGTCACTATTCAGGCACAGATTCTGCAACTCATCCGTGTGCTGCAAAAAGAGATGCAGATGGGGGTGATTTTTATCACGCACGATATGGGCGTGGTCGCCGAAATGGCCGATCGCGTTCAGGTCATGTATCGCGGCGATGTGGTGGAGAATGCGCCCGTCGCCGAACTGTTCAGCGCACCGCAGCAGCCCTACACCCAGGCGCTGCTGGCGGCTGTGCCAAAGCTAGGTTCGATGCAGGGGCAGCCCCTGCCGGCCAAGTTTCCGCTGCTGCATAGCGACGCCGTTGATGACGTGCCGCAGGATACGGTTCGCCGCCTGCAGCCCCCCATTCTGCAGGTACGCGATCTGGTCACCCGCTTCGATATTCGCGGCGGCCTGCTGAATCGCGTCAAAAGCCGGGTTCATGCCGTCGAAAAAGTCAGTTTTGATCTCTATGCCGGAGAGACCCTGGCGCTGGTGGGGGAGTCGGGCTGTGGTAAATCGACCACCGGACGCTCGCTGCTGAAGCTGGTTGCCAGCCAGGGCGGCACGCTGACATTTGACGGACAGCGCATCGACCATCTCTCAGGTGCTGCACTCGCCCATCTGCGGCGCGATATTCAGTTTATTTTCCAGGATCCCTATGCCTCGCTTGATCCCCGTCTGACGGTTGGCTTCTCAATAATGGAGCCGCTGCTGGTTCACAAGGCGATGCCGCGTCGCGAGGCGGAGCAGCGTGTCGCCTGGTTACTGGATAAAGTCGGTCTGCTGCCGGAACATGCTCAGCGCTATCCGCATGAATTTTCCGGCGGGCAGCGCCAGCGTATCTGTATTGCCCGCGCGCTGGCGCTGAATCCGAAGGTGGTCATCGCCGATGAGTCCGTCTCGGCGCTGGATGTGTCGATTCAGGCGCAGATTATTAATCTGATGCTCGACCTGCAGCGCGAATTTGGCATCGCCTTTCTGTTTATTTCTCACGATATGGCGGTGGTGGAGCGTGTCAGCCACCGTGTGGCGGTAATGTATCTCGGTCAGATTGTTGAGATAGGGCCGCGTCAGGCGGTGTTTGAACAGCCTCAGCACCCCTATACCCGAAAACTCATGGCCGCGGTGCCGGTAGCCGATCCGGCGCACCGGCGTCGTGAACGCGCCTTACTGGTCGATGAGATCCCCAGCCCGATTCATGCGTTAGGGGATGAACCTGAAGTGGCGCCGCTGATGGAGGTGGCTCCAGGGCATTTCGTCGCCCGCCACGTTATCAGCGCGACCTGAACAGTGAAGATGTCGCCCCGGCGACCAACCCGACAGGGATTACAGGAGAACAAGATGCAGATTACGATGCGTAAAGGGTTACTGGCGGCTGGCGTGTTAAGCAGCGCAATGACATTGCCCGCCTGGGCAGCACAGGATGCGGTGATTGCCGTCGCGTCCAACTTCACCACGCTCGATCCCTATGATGCCAACGACACGCTGTCGCAGGCGGTGGCGAAATCGTTTTATCAGGGGCTGTTTGGCTTCGATAAGGATATGAAACTCACCAACGTGCTGGCGGAGAGCTATCAGGCCAGCGCCGACGGCCTGACGTACACGATTAAGCTGCGCTCCGGGGTTAAATTCCAGGATGGCACGGACTTCAATGCGGACGCGGTGAAGGTCAACCTCGATCGCGCCAGCAATCCGGATAACCATCTTAAGCGCTACAACCTGTTCAAACGCATTGCCAGCACCGAAGTCGTCGATCCGACCACGGTGAAAGTGACGCTGAAAGAGCCGTTCTCAGCCTTTATCAACAATCTGGCCCATCCGGCGGCAGCAATGATTTCGCCTGCCGCGCTGAAAAAATATGGCAAAGAGATCGGCTTCCATCCGGTGGGCACCGGTCCGTTTGTGTTTGAAACCTGGAATCAGACCGACTTTGTAAAGGTGAAGAAGTGGGATGGCTACTGGAAACCGGGCTATCCGAAGCTGGACAGCATTACCTGGCGACCGGTGGTGGATAACAACACCCGCGCGGCCATGCTGCAGACCGGTGAAGCGAACCTTGCGTTCCCGGTGCCTTATGAGCAGGCAAAACTGCTGGAGAAGAACAGTAAGCTCGATGTGGTGACCACGCCTTCGATTATGCAGCGTTACATCAGCCTTAACGTGACGCAGAAGCCGTTCGACAATCCGAAGGTACGTGAAGCACTCGAGTATGCCATCAACCGTCAGGCGCTGGCGAAAGTGGCCTTCGCCGGTTACGCCACGCCTGCGACCGGCATCGTGCCGCCCGCCATCGACTTTGCGCAGACCTATCCGGCTATCAGCTACGATCCCGCTAAAGCGAAAGCGTTGCTGAAAGAGGCAGGCTACCCGAACGGATTTGAAACTACGCTCTGGTCGTCGCACAACCACAGCACCGCGCAGAAGGTGCTGCAGTTCACTCAGCAGCAGCTGGCGCAGATTGGCGTGAAGGTAAAAGTCACGGCGATGGATGCGGGTCAGCGTGCTGCTGAAGTCGAAGGTAAAGGCCAGAAAGAGAGCAACGTGCGCATGTTCTACACCGGCTGGTCCGCCTCAACCGGTGAAGCCGACTGGGCGCTGACGCCACTGTTTGCCACCGCAGCCTGGCCACCGGCAATCTTTAACACCGCGTTTTACAGCAATCCGAAGGTCGATAAAGATCTGGCCGATGCGCTGAAAACCACCGACCGTGCTGAAAAAGCGCGTCTCTACAAAGAGGCACAGGACACCATCTGGCAGGACCATCCGTGGATCCCGCTGGTGGTTGAGCAGCTGGTTTCTGCCAACAGCAAAAACCTGACTGGTTTTTATGTGATGCCCGATACCTCATTCAATTTTGATGAGGCCACGCTGAAGTAACGGAGCCGGCCAGCCCGTGTGGCTGGCCGCAACTGCAGGATGTTGCATGTTTAACTACTTTCTCAAACGACTGTTTGGGCTGATCCCCACGCTGCTGATCGTGGCGGTGCTGGTATTCCTGTTTGTTCACCTGCTGCCGGGCGACCCGGCGCGCCTGATCGCCGGGCCGGAAGCGGATGCCTCGGTGGTGGCGCTGGTGCGTCAGGAGCTGGGTCTGGATCTGCCGCTGCCACAGCAGTTCTGGCACTTTATGCTGAATGCGCTGCAGGGTGATTTCGGTCAGTCGATGGTCTCAAAGCGGCCGGTTGCGGATGAGATCGCCTCACGCTTTATGCCGACACTGTGGCTGACGCTTGCCAGCATGATCTGGGCGGTGATTTTTGGCATGACCATCGGCATCGTTTCGGCGGTCTGGCGTAACCGCTGGCCCGACAGGCTGGGGATGACGCTGGCGGTGTCGGGGATTTCGTTTCCCGCCTTTGCGCTGGGGATGCTGCTGATGCAGGTCTTCTCGGTTGAGCTGGTCTGGCTGCCCACCGTCGGGGCTGAGAGCTGGAAGCATTACATTCTGCCCTCCATCACCTTAGGTGCAGCGGTCGCCGCGGTCATGGCACGGTTTACCCGCGCTTCGTTCGTGGAGGTGATGCAGGAAGATTACATGCGTACCGCCCGGGCCAAAGGGGTACGCGAGTCGCTGGTGGTGGTGAAACATGGCCTGCGCAACGCGATGATCCCGGTGGTCACGATGATGGGGTTGCAGTTTGGTTTTCTGCTGGGTGGCTCAATCGTGGTCGAGGTGGTGTTTAACTGGCCGGGCCTGGGGCGTCTGCTGGTCGACTCCGTGGCGATGCGCGACTATCCGGTTATTCAGGCCGAAGTACTGCTGTTTTCTCTGGAGTTTATTCTGATCAATCTGTTTGTCGACATGCTCTATGCGGTGATTAACCCCGCTATTCGCTTCAAGGAGTCGCGATGAAAAACTGGCGACGTGAAGCGGCCCTGAAAACGATGCCGCTGATAGCGGAGAACCGGGTGCGTACGCCGTGGCGTGAGTTCTGGCGACGCTTCCGGCGTCAGCCGGTGGCGCTGCTGGCCGGGGTGTTTGTGCTGATACTGATTGTACTGGCGGTGATCGCCCCATGGATTGCGCCGTTCGACGCAGAGAACTACTTCGATTATGACCGGCTCAACGACGGTCCGTCGCTGATGCATTATTTTGGCGTCGATTCGCTGGGTCGCGACATCTTCAGCCGGGTGCTGGTCGGCACGCGTATTTCCCTGATTGCCGGCTTTTTCTCGGTGGTGATTGGCGCAGTGATTGGCACACTTTTCGGGCTGTTAGCCGGGTATTACGAGGGCTGGTGGGACCGTATCACCATGCGCATCTGTGATGTGCTGTTTGCCTTTCCCGGCATTCTGCTGGCGATTGCGGTGGTGGCGATTATGGGCAGCGGCATGAGCAACGTGATTGTGGCAGTCGCTATCTTCAGCATCCCGGCCTTTGCCCGTCTGGTACGCGGTAACACGCTGGTGCTGAAACATCAGACCTATATTGAGTCGGCACGCAGCATCGGCGCGTCTGACTGGACGATCCTGATGCGGCATATTCTGCCCGGCACGGTATCGCCGATTGTGGTCTATTTCACTATGCGGGTCGGCACCTCCATCATCACCGCCGCCAGTCTGTCGTTTCTCGGGCTGGGCGCGCAGCCGCCCACGCCGGAGTGGGGCGCCATGCTGAATGAGGCGCGGGCCGACATGGTGATTGCCCCGCACGTGGCGATTTTCCCCAGTCTGGCGATTTTCTTCACGGTTCTGGCATTTAATTTGCTCGGTGACGGGCTACGTGACGCACTTGATCCTAAACTAAAGAAATGAAACCTTTCGATTATGATCAGGACTTCAGCACGATCGACTTCCGCCAGCATCCCGAGCTTTATCAGGTCGGGCGAGGTGAGCAGGGTGTGCTGATGGTCGAGCCTTACAAAGGCGAAATTCTGCCGCACTGGCGTTTTCGCACCGTTCCCATTGCTGAAGAGTCGGCTGAAAAAATCATGGCGCTGTTTGAGGATTACCGGCGTCAGGACGATTTTGTCGGCATGGATATGGCGCGCAAATTTATCCAGATGGGGTACACCCGGGCGCGGCGTTACAGTAACCACAAAGGCGGCCGCAAATATGACGCGGACGGCAAGGAGCTGCCGCGCGGCGTCAATGAGGAAAAGGCCGCAGCGGCGGCTATCTTCAAAGCTTATTGGGACAAACTGCGTGAGGATGAGGATTATCTGCGCCGCAAAAAAGCGCATCAGCAGCAGTATGGTTAAGCCCTAAATCTCTTCCCCCGGCCACTTCCACCGTGGCTGCCATCATTGCCTGAACCCGCCCGGCTCGTTCTTCGGGCGTTATCCTGCTCCCCTTTGTCAGCCCTGAAAGGCCAGATGCAAATGAGAAATCTTTGGTTTCGGTCCAACTGCGACGTAAAGTAGTGAAAAAACGCGTAAAAGCCGGTCCACGACTCGGACAAAAAAAGCGGGTGAATCACACTCTGCCTTTTCCGGTAACGTCCCGTGCTGTAAAAAGAAATCGGATCCGAAAACGCTGGATGACGGATAAGCGAAACGCTGACGATGACAGCCGTTCAGCGCTGTCCGAAAAACGCGGGTTGATATTCACTTGTTTTCATTAATAATAAACCAGCAAACCTCACTGAGGGGGCTATGCCCCTCAGGTAATGAAATGGATAATGTGAGAGCTAAATAATGAAAGAGATCATCAACGGATTTCTGAATTTCCAGCAGAATGTGTTTCCTGAAAGGAAGGATCTTTTCAAAAGCCTGGCGTCAAATCAAAATCCGAAAGCGCTGTTCATCTCCTGTTCAGACAGCCGTCTGGTGCCGGAACTGGTGACGCAGCAGGAGCCAGGAGAGCTGTTCGTTATCCGCAATGCGGGCAACATCGTTCCCTCATTTGGCCCGGAGCCGGGTGGTGTCTCCGCCACGATCGAATATGCGGTGGTCGCGCTGGGCGTCTCAGACATCATCATCTGCGGTCACTCCAACTGCGGTGCCATGAACGCCATCGCGTCATGCGCCTGCATGGATACCATGCCTGCGGTTGAGCACTGGCTGCGCTATGCCGATGCGGCAAAAGCAGTGGTCGAGCAGCGTGAATATGACTCGCCAGAGAAGAAGCTGAACGAGATGGTCAAAGAGAACGTGATCGCTCAGCTGAACAACATGAAGACTCATCCGTCGGTCTCCGTTGCCCTGCGTAACGGCAAGCTGCGCCTGCACGGCTGGGTTTACGACATCGAAACCGGCACCATCATGGCGCTGACTCAGGGCGGTAAGCAGTTCATCACCCTGTCTGATAATCCTGATGCCAGTTTTGAGTAATGCCTTTCACCCGCTGCGTCATGCAGCGGGTATTTTCCGATCTTCCGCACAGATAACCCCTTAAAACGACGCTTATTTTCAGCATTTCCCCCGTGATTTATCTATGCTTGCTTAAACCTTCCTGACACAAGCGAGTTGATCATGCGTAAAACGTCCGTTGCTGCTCTGCTGGCAGTCTCCGCACTGTTGCTCAGTGGATGTACTTCTCATGTTGCAGACAAGCAGCACTATTCGGGTTTCCTGGCGGATTACAGCCAGCTGAAGCCCTCTGAATCGGCCAGCGGGGAACCGACCCTGCGCTGGATTTCTCCCGACTATAAGAGCAGCCAGTATCAGGATGTGCTCTATACACCGGTCGTGTTCTATCCGGCTGCACGGCCCACGGCTCGCGTCAGTCAGCAGACGCTGGATCAGATACGCAGTTACACCGATATTCAGTTGAAAGGGGCGATTGCCACCCGTCTGCCACTGGTTAATCAGGCTTCGCCACATACTCTTAAAGTGCGTGCCGCGATCACCGCCGTCTCGGCAGAGAACGAGGGCGTACAGTTTTACGAAGTGGTGCCGATTGCGGCAGTCGTCGCCAGTACGATGGCGGCATCAGGCCACCGAACTCAGAACAGTGAACTGTTCCTGGAAATCGAAGCCAGCGACGCCGTGACCGGCAAACCGTTGATCCGGGTTGTGCGAAAAGCCTTTGGCAAAACGGTCAGTAACAGCACGACGTCAATCACCTTTGATGACCTGAAGCCGGGTATCGATACGCTGGTTCGTGACACGGTGAGTTTCAACGCGCCATAACCTTTCGGGGCGGCACATCCTTGTCGCCCTGTTTAATCTTTTGTAAATCCTCAGGTTCACCACGCAGCGGATGACTACGCTTAAGGGCACGCTATCCCGTCAGGAGAACCTTATGTCTCGTTTTTCGACTGCTCTTGTACTCGGCGGCGCGCTGTTCTGCGCCTCGCCACTGTTTGCCGCTGACGTAAAGGTCGAGGTATTGCAGGATAAGTTACAACATCCATGGTCTGTTGCCTTCCTGCCCGACAACAAAACGCTGCTGATTACCGAGCGTAGCGGAGCGCTGCGCAGCTGGAGTCCGGAGAGTGGCCTGTCGCAGCCGATTCAGGGTGTGCCAAAGGTCTGGGCAGAGCGTCAGAGTGGTCTGCTGGACGTGGTGCTGGCACCCGATTTTGCGACCAGCCGTCGCGTCTGGCTCAGCTACACCGAGGCGAACAGCAGCGGCAAAGCAGGTGCCGTCGTGGGCGTCGGGACGCTGAGTCCGGATAACCGGCAACTCAGCGATTTCCGCGAGGTAGTCCGGCAGACGCCGATGCTCTCCAGCGGCAACAATATCGGCACCCGGCTGGCGTTTGATACGCAGGGCTACCTCTGGATCGCGTTCGGCGATAATTTTGTCAGCAGCGCCGCGCAGGATCTCGATAAGCTGCAGGGCAAACTGCTGCGGCTCAACGCCGATGGCAGCGTGCCGGACGATAATCCGTTTGTGAAAAAGCCCGGCGCGCGGCCAGAGATCTGGGCCTATGGTCTGCGTAATCCGCAGGGACTGGCGCTTAATCCCTGGACCGGCACGATATGGGAAAATGAACATGGCCCGCGCGGTGGCGATGAAGTGAATATCATGGCCCGGGGCAAGAACTACGGCTGGCCGTTGGCGACGTACGGCATTGACTACAGCGGCGATAAAGTGCCGGAATCAAAGGGCACCCATGCTGCAGGCACCGAACAGCCGCTTTATCACTGGAAGGATTCGCCGGCCATCAGCGGCATGGCGTTTTATAACAGCGCCCGTTTTCCGCAGTGGAAGAATTCGGTGTTTATCGGGGCACTGAAAGAGAAAAACCTGATCCGTCTGAGTCTCAATGGCGAAAAAGTGGTGGAAGAGCAGCGCCTGCTGGGCTATCAGAAGGCGCGAATCCGCGATGTGCGGCAGGGACCGGATGGCTGGCTCTATGTGCTGACCGATGAGGCCAATGGCAGGCTACTGAAAGTGGGATTAGCGCAGGACGCTGGCGCGTCCCGCGGCTAAGGAGCTGGCCTGGCAGACGATTTTATTTGTCAGTCTGGACCTGAGCCGTGCTCACAATCTTCACGTACTCCATGTATGCGCCGGTTGCTGCGCGCAGACCGTGTCCAGACTGCCCGAAATAATGATGCCTGCCGGGAAAGGCGCTGAGTCAGCGTGCCCAGTGGTAAACCTGCCAGCCGCGGTTTAGCGCTTCCTGGTGCAACTGTTCATCCGGGTTGATAACGTGGGCATGATCGGCCTGCTGGAGGAGCGGCAGGTCGTTCATGGAGTCGCTGTAAGCCCAGGTGCGGTCAAAGTTCTCCTCCTGCTGCAGCGCTTTCCAGTCACCCAGGCGGGTCACTTTACCCTCTTTGTAGGTCATGGTGCCGTAGGTGTTGCCGCTGTAGCGCTCATCCACGATCTCAACGCCAATCGCCAGCGCACCGCAGGCACCCAGCTTCTCGGCAATCGGCACCACCAGATGTTCGCCACTGGCGGAGATGATCATCACTCTGTCACCGCGTGTCCGGTGCCACTCAATGCGCTCGCGGGCGGCCGGATAAACGCGTGGCATGATGTCGCGATGAATGAAGCGGCGCACCCAACCTTCAACGGTCAGTGTTGCCATGCCTGCCAGCGGGGAGAGGGTTTTATTCATGTACTCTTCAATCGACAGCGTGCCGGCATAGTACTGGTTCATCAATGCCTGTTCCTGATCAATCAGTTCGCTGGGGGCGAATCCCTGTGATACCAGCCAGCGCAGCCACAGGCTGGTGCTGTCTTCACAAATCAGTGTTTCATCAAGATCAAAAAGGGCTAAGTCCATGGTCGGTCTCCTCGGCTGACTGGCTTTCAGGTTAGCCGATAATTGTGACGGGCTTAACTCTTCTGCGAAAAATCGGAATTTCACGCAGTTTTGAAAGTGACAGACGCGGGGAAAAGCGGCACGCGCGCGGCGCTTATGCCAGGGTTACTCTACTAAACTCTAAAAAACTTTACGATTCGACGGTTTTTTTCGCTGCCGGCAACGGTTAGCGTTTGAGTGAGAATTTTCTGCCCCTGGAATTTCGATTTAACAAGGACAATCCGGCCAAGCCCATGACAAACACTCGCTTCACATCTCGCCTGCGGCACCTCGTTGCCACCTCATTACTGATTATCGCCCCCATCAGTGCTTTTGCTGAGCAGGCTCCCGCTGCGCCCGGCATTGATGCTAAAGCGTGGATTCTGATCGACTACGCCAGCGGTAAAGTGTTAACCGAATCCAGTGCCGATCAGCGTCTCGATCCTGCCAGTCTGACCAAGATGATGACCAGCTACGTGGTCGGTCAGGCGATTAAAGCGGGCAAAATCAAACCGGATGACCTGGTCACCGTGGGACAGGATGCCTGGGCGACCGGCAATCCTAAGCTGCGTGGCTCTTCGCTGATGTTCCTCAAGCCGGGCGATCGGATACCGGTTCATGAGCTGAATAAAGGGATTGTGATCCAGTCCGGTAATGACGCCTGTATTGCGCTGGCGGACTATGTGGCGGGCAGTCAGGATTCGTTTATCGGCCTGATGAACAACTATGTGAAGGCGCTGGGACTGCAGAATACCCACTTTATGACGGTGCATGGTCTGGATGCAGAAGGGCAGTACAGTACCGCGCGTGATATGGCGCTGATTGCCCAGGCGCTGATCCGCGATGTGCCCGAAGAGTACGCACTGAATAAAGAGAAAGAGTTCACTTTTAATAAGATTCGCCAGATTAACCGCAACCGCCTGTTGTGGAGCACCAACCTTAAGGTGGATGGTGTCAAAACCGGTCACACCTCCGGCGCGGGCAATAACCTGGTGGCTTCCGCGACCGAAGGCGACATGCGTCTGATCTCGGTGGTGCTCGGCACCGCCAGCGACGCGATTCGTTTCCGCGAAAGTGAAAAGCTGCTGACGTGGGGCTTCCGTTTCTTTGAAACGGTAACGCCGATTAAAGCGGATGCGCCGTTTGCGCAGCAGCGGGTCTGGTTTGGTGACAAAAGTCAGGTGAATCTGGGCGTGGCGAAAGATGCCGCGCTGACCATCCCGAAAGGGCAGATGAAGAACCTGAAGGCGAGCTTTAAACTCACGACGCCACAACTCGAAGCACCGCTGAAGAAGAATCAGGTGGTCGGCACCATCGACTTCCAGTTAGACGGTAAGACGATTGAGCAGCGTCCGCTGGTGGTGCTGCAGGATGTGCCGGAAGGCGGCTTCTTCAGCCGGATGATTGATTTTGTGATGATGAAGTTCAACGGCTGGTTCGGGAAGTGGCTATCATAAGTGAGCAGGGACGCTGATGCGTCCCTGAGACAGTTGATTAGTGTGTTCCGTAAGCTGTAAGACAGAGCCTGCTCAGGGAACACGGTCAGATCGGAAAGACGCAAAAGCCGTCATCCCTGACATGCTCTGCCCGCGCCATCCATGGCGCGGGACGCTTTCCTCCTCTGCCCGTGTTCCCTTCGGGTTAAGCTTATCGATCGCTGTGAGATCCTGACTCAGGCTTATGAGCAGTCCCTTTCTTAATTCTGTGTCCAGCCCTTACGAATCGGTAAAGCAAATAGCGCCCGATAGAGCGGGTTGATCACCGCCAGCATCCGCTCGCCATAGAACTGCCACGCCAGATGCGACGCCAGACAACTCAACAGACCCACCAGGAACCCACCCAGCATATCCATTGGCCAGTGAACACCCAGGTAAACCCGCGACCAGGCGATGGCGCAACCCGCTACCATCAGCACCACACCCGACCAGAGGCGATGCCAGAAAATAAATGCCAGCGCAAAGGTGAATATTGTCGTGCCGTGATCGCTGGGATAAGAGTCATCAGCGGCATGATGCAGGAACTGATAACCGTAGCCAATAGCGAAAGGGCGGGGATGCGGCAGCAGATGACCCACACACCATGAGATCGCCAGCGCATAGATCAGCGCCATACCCGTTTTCAGTACCAGCACCCGCTGCGAAGAAACCTGATCGCGCGGTCCCCAGAGCCACATCGTGACGATTAACAGTGGCACTATGGCGATCAAATCTCTGGCAATAAAGGTCGCCAGCTGCAGCAACCAGGCGGGTGATGCCGGTGTGGCATTGATGGCAGTAAACAGTGCGTGGTTCAGCTCTTCCATATCGGGATAAATTCCTCAGCAGACAGGCCGGTCATCAGCTTCAGGCAACATCCGGTCACCCAGGCACGATAACAGCGGCAAATAAACGTTCAGCGACAGCGCGCCCGACCAATCAATCAGCACAATTTGCTAACTTAACAGAGCGCTATCCTGCTTTTTGCCGGGCAGTTCGTCTACGGAAAGGCTCTTAATCTCATAATGAGTTGCACAACTGTTTAAGTTTTATGACGGTTTGTGAGGTGATTTCAGAGTGGAAGCGCGGGATCGGGCGAAAAAAAGGCATAAAAAAACCCGCCGGGAAAAAGACCAGCGGGCTCCACAATTTGGGGATTTCAAAGAAAAGCAGTGGCACTTATTATGACTATCGCTTAACAATAAAGTTCTGGACGTCAGCAAAAAAATTTTATAGGGGCAGTATTGGCCAGATAATCACAATCAGCGTCCCCGCCAGCGTCAGTAACACGTTGGCGATCGCATAGGTCCCGGCATAGCCCAGCGCCGGAATATTACTGCGTGCCGTATCGCTGATGATCTCCATGGCCGGTGCGCAGGTTCGCGCGCCCATGATGGCTCCAAACAGCAGGGCGCGGTTCATCCGCAACACATAGGCACCAAACAGATAGCAGATGATCACCGGAATCAGGCTCACCAGCAGACCGCACAGCAGCATCAGCGCACCATCACTGCTCAGGCCGTGATTAATCCCGCTGCCGGCACTTAATCCTACGCCCGCCATAAACACCATCAGGCCAAATTCTTTCACCATGGTAAGCGCGCCCTGCGGAATATAACCAAAGGTCGGATGGTTGGCGCGCAGGAAACCGAGCATGATACCGGCGAACAGCAGACCCGCTGCGTTGCCAATACCAAAACTGAAATTGCTGAACTGAAACGTAATCAGACCAATCATCAGACCCACGATAAAGAACGCGCAGAAGGCCAGGAGATCGGTCATCTGACTGTGAATCGCGATAAAGCCGATGCGATCGGCCACGCTTTTCACCCGTCGCGCCTCGCCGCTGACCTGCAGCACATCACCTTTGTTGAGCATGATGCTGTCGTCGATCGGCATCTCAATCTGACTGCGTATCACCCGGTTCAGGAAGCAACCGTGATCGGTAAGGTTTAACTTGCTGAGGCGTTTGTTCACTGCGTTGTGGTTCTTCACCACGATCTCTTCGGTGACGATACGCATATCCAGCAGATCGCGGTCAAACACCTCTTTGCCGTTACGGAAACTGGGGTCGAGCCGGGCATGTGCATCGGGATAGCCCACGAGCGAAATATCATCACCGAGCTGCAGTACCGCATCCCCATCGGGACTGGCGAGAATACCGTTGCGGCGAATACGCTCAATGTAACAACCTGTCTGACGATAGATACCCAGCTCGCGCAGGTTTTTGCCGCCGCTCCACGCCACCAGTTCCGGGCCCACGCGATAGGCGCGGATCACCGGCAGGAAGACTTTACGCTGGCTGTCGGCATCCAGACCGCGTTCCCGCGCAATCTGTTGCGCACAGGTCGGCAGATCCTGATGTTGCAGACGGGGCAGGTAGCGTGCCCCGAAAATCAGACTGACCAGGCCGATCAGATAGGTCACGGCATAACCGAGGCTCAGCTGATCCTGCATCAATCCAAGCTGCTTTGGATCGCTGATGCTTTGCCGCAGGGTATCACCTGCGCCGACCAGCACCGGCGTTGAGGTCATCGACCCGGCCAGCATGCCGGCGGTGAGCCCAATATCCCAGCCAAAGAGTTTACCCAGCCCCAGTGCCAGCAACAGCGCGCTGACGACCATGACGATGGCGAGCATGAAATAGTTTTTGCCGTCGCGAAAGAAAATAGAAAAAAAGTTGGGACCCGCTTCAACACCAACACAAAAAATAAACAGCATAAAGCCCAGACTCAACGCATCGGTATTGATCGCGAAGTGCTGCTGCCCTAATAAGAGCGAAACCACTAATACGCCAATCGAATTTCCCAGCTGAACCGAGCCAAGACGCAACTTGCCCAGACAGAGGCCGAGCGCCAAAACGACAAATAATAACAAAATGTCATTTCCGCTTAACAATCCTGCGACGTTAATATTCACTGTTTAACTTCTTGTTTACGTGTAACCTATTGAAGAGTGGCCTGTTTTTCGCTATCGTGATCAGGCCGTTGAGGTTCTGTTGTATCAACACTGCAAATGGAACCGTTATCGCGGCGCTATTCTAATCACAAATATCTTATACAGCTATTAGCTGTTTTCATTCGTTGCCATAACGAACTGTTTCTTTTTATTTCCACCAGAACGCATCAGGGATATCAGCAGGTTATTGTCGGGGTTACTTTTAATCAGTGGGGTGGTATGCCGCAGCGTTCTTATCTCTGGACTACCCGCCTGTGCGGCGTGGTGTTGTACAGTCTGGTGTTTGTTTTTACCTGTCATTTCTGGCAGGTCGGTCCCGGCCCGCTTCGTGGTCAGCCCGAATTACTGCTCTTTATGTTACCTGGCATTGTGATGGCGTTGATGCAGGTGGAAAGCCCGTTAAAAAGCACGCTGCTGATGGGGCTCTGGGGAACGTTGCTGGCAGCACTGCTGCTCAATAACAGCCTGTTTATTCACAGCAGTGGACTGTTTGCCATCGCGTGGAGTCTCAGCGCGCTGTTCTGGGCTGGCTGCGGGGCGTTGCTGGTGCGGTTAATGCAGATTGTGATGGCGTCACTCAACTAACACGGTGCCCGATGGCTGACGTCAGCCAGAAAGCAAAAAGGCGAGATAGGAAAATCCTGTCTCGCCTTTTTCATTCCGGTTATCTGCGCTTACGCGACAAATCCCAGATTCTCTTTGGTCCAGGCCGCAAACTCGGTGTAACCACCGATATGTATTTCGTCCACGAAAATCTGCGGTACGGTGCTGACCGGTTTACCGGCGCTGGCTTCCAGGTCGGCTTTAGTAATGCCTTCTGCATTAATATCAACATACTGATAGCTAAAGTCATCGCGCTCCGCGGTCAGTTTGTCGGCCAGTTCATGGGCACGGACACAGTAGGGACAGCCCGGACGACCAAAAATAACAGCAATCATTGAGAACTCCTTGCAGCGACGATTATGTGATGTGTATCACATAATCAAACAGAGAATGGCAACCATCATGCCCGCTCGTATCGCTTAAGGAAAGCAGGATTTGCCTGTTAGTCTGATGCCCGCACGCTATTGCCGCCGTTCAGGAAGCGTCTGAAACAAGGGCTTTTTCACGACGGCAGCCCGTGTAACCCGCGCAATTTTTGGGTTGTTGACCATAATTGACGCTCAGTAAGCCGCAAAGGCAGGAGGATATGATGCAGAGTGTGGCCAGATTACCCCGGTTTATCGTGGTGCTGGAAGCGGCTGGCGGCCTGTTAATTCTGGGTGCGCTGCTGCTGATTAACCACTGGCTGCCGCTGCCAGATCAGGCGGATGCCAGAACGCTGGCTACCGTGCTGTTCATCGCTGGCGTGGTGCTGATGCTGCCTGCTGCCTGGCTATTGATGTGGCGCACCGCGAAAGCTATCGCGCCACAGCTGTTCAATCAGATTGATAAAAAAAGATAATGTTGCTGGAGACTTTATGACACCGACCATTGATTTACTGTGCAGCCACCGTTCAATCCGCGCCTTTACTGACCAGCCGGTCAGCGAAGCCCAGCGTGAAGCGATTATTAATGCGGCGCAATCGGCGTCCACATCCAGCTTTTTACAGTGCTCTTCTATTATCCGTATCACCGACAAAGCGCTGCGTGACAAGCTGGTGACGCTGACCGGCGGACAGACGTGGGTCGCAGATGCACCTGAGTTCTGGGTTTTCTGCGCGGACTTTAATCGCCACCTGCAGATTTGCCCGGATGCGCAGCTGGGCCGTGCTGAGCAGTTGCTGCTGGGCTGCGTCGACACCGCCCTGATGGGACAGAACGCGATGGTCGCGGCGGAATCGCTGGATCTGGGTGGCGTCTTTATCGGCGGGATCCGTAACAGCATTGCGGAAGTGACCGAACTGCTGGGCCTGCCGAAATTTGTGCTGCCGCTGTTTGGTTTCTGCCTGGGGCATCCGGAATCAAAGCCGGACGTCAAACCGCGTATGCCGCATGCGATGCTGGTGCATGAGAACCGCTATCAGCCACTGGATCCGGCAGTGCTGGCGGAATATGACAGCCGCACAGAACTCTACTATCAGCAGCGCGACAGCAACCAGCGCAGCGAAACCTGGAGCGAGCTGATCCAGCGGCTGATCATTAAAGAGACGCGTCCGTTTATGCTCGATTATCTGCATCAGCAGGGCTGGGCCACGCGTTAATTCACAAAGGGAGAGCTGCGATGAAGATAGCCATTCTGTCGCGCGATGAGACGCTCTACTCCAGCCGGCGATTGCGTGACGAGGCCGCCGCTCGCGGCCACGTGGTACAAATCATCGATCCGCTCTCCTGCTATATGAATATCAATCCCGCCTCACCGGCGGTTCACTACTGTGGTGAACCGCTGGGCCATTTCGATGCCGTTATCCCGCGCATCGGCAACGCCATTACCTTTTACGGCACGGCAGTGCTGCGACAGTTTGAGATGTGCGGCAGCTATCCCCTGAATGAGTCCGCCGCCATTACCCGCACCCGGGATAAATTGCGCTCGCTGCAGCTGCTGGCACGTGAAGGTATCGATATGCCGGTCACCGGCTTTGCCTCGTCGCCCGATGACACTGACGATTTGATCGCCATGGTCGGCGGCGCGCCGCTGGTGGTTAAGCTGGTGGAAGGGACGCAGGGCATTGGCGTGGTGCTGGCGGAAACGCGTCAGGCGGCAGAGAGCGTCATCGATGCCTTCCGCGGCCTGAATGCCCATATCCTGGTGCAGGAGTTCATTAAAGAAGCGCAGGGACGAGATATTCGCTGTCTGGTGATCGGCAATCAGGTAGTGGCAGCAATAGAGCGGGTAGCGAAAGAGGGCGATTTCCGCTCTAATCTGCATCGCGGCGGTAAAG
Organism: Pantoea sp. S62; assembly: GCF_016658625.1. Taxonomy (NCBI): domain Bacteria; kingdom Pseudomonadati; phylum Pseudomonadota; class Gammaproteobacteria; order Enterobacterales; family Erwiniaceae; genus Pantoea; species Pantoea sp. S62. The sequence continues at coordinate 127,742 of NZ_JACVVI010000002.1, forward strand.
CGTATCCGGTAGCGATCACGCCACAGGAGCGGCAGATCGCCGTAAAAGCAGCGGCCACGCTCGGGCTGGAAATCGCCGGTGTCGATATTCTGCGTGCCCATCGCGGTCCGCTGGTGATGGAAGTGAACGCCTCGCCCGGGCTGGAAGGCATTGAAACCAGCAGCGGCCTTAACATTGCCGCGCTGATGATTCAGCGGATTGAGCAGCAGGCCATCCCCGGGCTCCGTCCTAAAACCGCTGGCTGACACGCGCTTTTCAGCAGTTTTCATGGCATCGCCGCGCATTTTTCCGTAAGCTAAGTCGCCTGTTTATCACCCCACTGGGATTTTACGATGGATTCTCTTGTCGTTCCGGATATCGACCTGCTGCGTCGCTGGCTGGATCAGCAAAATATCACCTGGTTCGAATGCGATGCCTGTCAGGCACTTCATCTGCCGCACATGCAAAACTTCGATGGGGTGTTTGACGCCAAAATCGATCTGGTCGACAACGTCATTCTGTTTTCGGCGCTGGCTGAAGTGAAGCCGACGGCGCTGATTCCGCTGGTCGGCGATCTGTCGCAAATTAATGCCAGTTCACTGACGGTGAAAGCCTTTATCGACATTCAGGATGATAATCTGCCGAAGCTCATTGTCTGTCAGTCAATGACCACTACCGCCGGATTAACCTTTGGTCAGTTCTCACACTTTATGAAACAGAGTGAAGAGCAAATCTCCATGGTGATTCTGGAGGCCTTTGCCAATAATCTGCTGATTGTGGGTGAAGAAGAAGAGCATGTTCCGGTGACCAGCGTTCATTCTGTGCTTCACTAAGCCCGATAGGGTCGCCCACTAAGCCGTCCCTGAGACGGCTTTTTTATGCCCGCGATTTGCCGCCGCCTTTTTTTATTCTGCATTTTGCCCTTTACCGCCAGATATTTGTCGTGGTTTATGCCATGAAAGCCGAACCTCATAGCTCAGACATGCATAAAATATCGCTTTCAGGCGTTTTTTACGCTGGGGTCTGGTGAAGCCTGAGCGGGGGGGCTATGCTTGCGGGGCTATAACAGACGTGTAACTGCGTCCCAGCTATAGGATTTTGCTATTAAACTCCCGCTGAATAATGATTCATTGTGTCACTGACGTCTTGTACAGAACGCAATGCAGGGATCTCAGGTTTGCAGCGTTGAAATGACCCGCTCAGGAGGATGGAAAAATATGTTCAACTCACGTCAGAAATGGCTGTCAGCTGTGGTAGCTGCTGCGCTGATGGCCGCGTCGGCCAGCAGTATGGCGGAAGATAAAACGCTGCACGTCTACAACTGGTCCGATTATATTTCGCCAGATACTGTGCCGAACTTTGAAAAGCAGTCCGGCATTAAAGTGGTCTACGATGTGTTTGACTCCAACGAAGTGCTGGAAGGCAAACTGATGGCGGGCAGCACCGGCTACGATGTCGTAGTGCCATCTTCCAGCTTCCTGGCGCGTCAGCTGCAGTCCGGCGTATTCCAGCCACTGGATAAGAGCAAACTGCCGAACTATAAAAACCTCGATCCGGCGCTGATGGAAAAAGTGGCGCAGCACGATCCGGGTAATAAATATGCCATTCCTTATCTGTGGGGCACCACCGGTATCGGTTACAACATCGACAAGGTTAAAGCCGCACTGGGCGCCGATGCGCCGGTCAACAGCTGGGATCTGGTACTGAAGCCGGAAAATCTGGAGAAGCTAAAAAGCTGTGGCGTCTCCTTCCTGGATGCACCGGAAGAGATCTTCGCCACCGTGCTCAACTATCTGGGCAAAGATCCGAATACCTCGGATGCTAAAGAGTATTCCGGCGCAGCGACCGACCTGCTGCTGAAACTGCGTCCGAATATCCGCTACTTCCATTCGTCGCAGTACATCAACGATCTGGCTAACGGCAACATCTGCGTCGCTATCGGCTGGTCGGGCGATATTCTGCAGGCGAAAAACCGTGCCGATGCGGCGAAAAACGGCGTGCATCTGGGCTACAGCGTGCCGAAAGAGGGAGCTCTGGCCTTCTTCGATATGATGGCGATCCCGAAAGATGCCAAAAACCTCGACGGTGCCTACGCCTGGCTGAACTACATCATGGATCCGAAAGTGATCGCTGATGTCTCCAACAAAATGAACTACGCCAACGGCAACAAAGCGTCGCTGCCGCTGATCAATGCCGACGTCCGCAACAACCCGGGTATCTTCCCGACGCCAGAAGCGATGTCGAAATTGTTCGTGCTGAAAGTCCAGGATCCGAAACTGGATCGTGTGCGTACGCGCGCATGGACTAAAGTAAAAAGTGGTAAGTAGTTCGTCCCTAACGGATTGACCTGTCACGCATCAGCAACAGAGGCGCAACCCCGGCCTCTGTTGTGCCATTTTTAGCGGCGGATTTTGCCGCCATGTTCCGCCTGGCTCCGGAGAGAACCCTTTGTGAACGATGCCATTCCCCGCCCTCAACATAAAACCGCAAAGGCTTTAACGCCGCTGCTGGAAATTCGCAATCTGACCAAATCCTTTGACGGCCAGCACGCCGTGGATGATGTCAGTCTGACCATTTATAAAGGTGAAATCTTCGCTCTGCTGGGCGCATCGGGCTGTGGCAAATCCACGCTGCTGCGCATGCTGGCCGGTTTTGAACCCCCAACCAGCGGCCAGATTGTGCTGGATGGACAGGATCTGTCGCACGTTGCTCCCTATCAGCGTCCGATCAACATGATGTTCCAGTCTTACGCGCTGTTTCCGCACATGACGGTGGAGCAGAACATCGCCTTTGGTCTGAAGCAGGATCGGCTGCCGAAAGGGGAGATCACCAGTCGCGTCGCCGAAATGCTGGCGCTGGTGCATATGCAGGAGTTTGCGAAACGCAAACCGCATCAGCTTTCCGGTGGTCAGCGTCAGCGTGTGGCGCTGGCCCGCAGCCTGGCGAAACGGCCCAAACTGCTGCTCCTTGATGAGCCGATGGGCGCGCTGGACAAAAAACTGCGCGACAGGATGCAGCTGGAAGTGGTCGATATTCTGGAGCGTGTGGGCGCGACCTGCGTGATGGTAACGCACGACCAGGAAGAGGCGATGACCATGGCGGGCCGTATTGCGATTATGAATCGCGGTAAGTTCGTGCAGATTGGCGAGCCGGAGGAGATTTACGAGCATCCGACCAGCCGCTACAGCGCCGAATTTATCGGGTCGGTTAACGTCTTCGAAGGCTTACTGCGTGAACGTCAGGCAGATGGCCTGGTAATCGACAGCCCCGGCCTGATGCATCCGCTGAAAGTCGACTCCGATGTTTCGGTAGTGGATAACGTGCCGGTGCACGTCGCGCTGCGTCCGGAAAAAGTCATGCTGTGCGATGAGGTGCCGGCTGATGGCTGTAACTTTGCGGTGGGCGAAGTGGTTCACATCGCCTATCTCGGCGACCTCTCGATTTTCCATGTCCGTCTGCACAGCGGGCAGATGATCAGCGCACAGTTGCAAAACGCGCATCGCTACCGCAAAGGGTTGCCGACCTGGGGTGATGAAGTCCGCCTCTGCTGGGAAAGCGACAGCTGCGTGGTGTTGACGGTTTAAGGAGCGGCTATGAGCCAGATTTTCCAACGCGCTAAAGCGCCCGCCCGCCTGGTCGGTACGCCGCTGCAACGCTGGGCCACGCGGGTAAAAATGCAGCATGGCCGCAAGCTGGTGATCGCACTGCCTTATGTCTGGCTGGTGCTGTTATTCCTGCTGCCGTTTCTGACGGTGCTGAAGATCAGCTTCGCGGACATTGCGCGGGCGATCCCCCCTTACACCGAGCTGGTGAGCTGGGCCGACGACCAGTTCAGTATTGTGCTCAATTTCGGTAACTACCTGACGCTGACCGACGATCCGCTCTACATCGATGCCTATCTGCAGTCGCTGAAAGTGGCAGCGATCTCCACGGTAATCTGTCTGCTAATTGGCTATCCGCTTGCCTGGGCCGTGGCGCACAGCAAGCCGTCGATGCGCACCATTCTGCTGCTGCTGGTGATCCTGCCGTCGTGGACCTCGTTTCTGGTGCGCGTTTACGCCTGGATGGGCCTGCTGAACAACAACGGTATTCTGAACCGCTTCCTGCTGTGGCTGGGCGTGATCGATCATCCGCTGGTGATCCTCTACACCAACACCGCGGTCTATATCGGTATCGTCTACTGCTATCTGCCGTTTATGGTGCTGCCAATCTACACCGCGCTGACCCGTATCGACTACTCGCTGGTGGAAGCCTCACTGGATTTGGGGGCGCGTCCGCTGAAGACCTTTTTCAGCGTGATTGTGCCGCTGACCAAAGGCGGCATTATCGCCGGGTCGATGCTGGTGTTTATTCCGGCGGTGGGGGAGTACGTGATCCCTGAACTGCTGGGTGGCCCGGACAGCATCATGATCGGCCGTATCCTGTGGCAGGAGTTCTTCAATAACCGCGACTGGCCGGTGGCCTCCGCGCTGGCGGTGATTATTCTGCTGATCCTGATTCTGCCGATCATCTGGTTCCATAAGCATCAAAACCGTGAAATGGGAGAGAAGGTATGAATAATTTGCCAACCATCCGCTCGCCCTGGCGAACCGGCATTCTGGTCTGCTGCTTCCTGTTCCTCTATGCGCCGATGCTGCTGCTGGTGGTTTACTCCTTCAACAGCTCACCGCTGGTAACGGTGTGGGACAGCTTCTCATTCCACTGGTACAAAGTGCTGTTTGAGGACAGCGCGATGATTGATGCGGTGCTGCTGAGTCTGAGCATTGCCGGGCTGTCGGCCACCATGGCGGTGGTGCTGGGTACGCTGGCGGCGGTGATCATCGTGCGCTTTGGTCGCTTCCGCGGGCACAACGGTTTTGCTTTTATGCTGACGGCGCCGCTGGTGATGCCCGATGTGATCACCGGCCTGTCGCTGTTGCTGCTGTTTGTGGCCATGGGCAACGCTTTTGGCTGGCCGAGTGAGCGCGGTATGCTGACCATCTGGCTGGCGCACGTCACCTTCTGTACCGCCTATGTGGCGGTGGTGATCAACTCGCGTCTGCGTGAACTGGACCGCTCAATCGAAGAGGCAGCGATGGATTTAGGCGCGACGCCGCTGAAGGTCTTTTTCATCATTACCGTGCCGATGATTGCGCCGGCGATTGTGACTGGCTGGCTATTGGCATTTACCCTGTCACTCGACGATCTGGTGATCGCCAGCTTTGTGACCGGGCCTGGCGCTACCACGCTGCCGATGGCGATCTTCGCTACCGTACGCCGCGGCGTGAACCCGGAAATCAATGCGCTGGCTTCCCTGATCCTGTTTGTGGTTGGTTTAGTCGGTTTTATCGCCTGGCGATTTATGGCGCACGAAGAAAAACAGCGTTTAAGCGATATTCAGAAAGCTAAACGTGGCTGAAATACGTAACCTTTGCCACTATATGAACGGGCCGGTTTAACCGGCCCGTTTTTCGATCAGGTGGAGTCAGGGACTATGTCAGAAATCTTCAAAAGCAGTGCAACGCTTTCAGACGCACCGGTTCCGGTGACGGTCGCGGGCATTGCCATTATTGCGACCCGCTGCCTGAGCGTACTGATGCTGGCCAATGAGCTGGGTTACAGTGAAATCGCCAACTTTGTTCACCGCAGCGCCCAGTCCTGGGACTCGACGCTTATCTTTATCGCCAGTCAGCTGATCTTCCTGTTCGAACTGCGCTGCGCCTTTACCCTGATGCGCGGCAGTAACCGTGGCCGCTGGGGCTATGTAGCCACGCAGGGGGTTGTGCTGATCTATATGCTTTTTGCCTCGCTGGGCGGGATCTACCCCGAGATTTTCAGCATTGATGGCGATAATAACGCCCAGATTATCCACCATACGCTGTCGCAGAAAATCCCCGATCTGGTCGTGTTGATGCTGCTGTTTCTGCCTGCCAGCAGCCGCGCTTTTTTCAGAAAGCGGTGATACAATCGCGCTCCGCCCGACCCCATCGTTAAGGCTTTACCATGCACTGCGCGCTTTATGACGCTAACCGTTGCCGCTCCTGTCAGTGGCTGGAAAAACCCTATCCCATTCAGCTGAACGACAAACAGTCGCAGCTGGAACAGCTACTGGCTGAACAGCCGGTTGCGGACTGGTTACCGCCCGTCACGTCAGCGCAGCAGGCATTTCGTAACAAAGCCAAAATGGTGGTCAGCGGTAGTGTGGAGCGTCCGGTGCTGGGTCTTGTTCACCGTGATGGTGAACCTGTCGATCTCTGCAACTGCCCGCTCTATCCCGCCAGCTTCCAGCCGGTGTTTGCAGCGCTTAAGCCTTTTATCGCCCGTGCCGGGCTGACGCCCTACAACGTGGCGCGCAAACGCGGTGAACTCAAATTTCTGCTGATCACCGAGAGCCAGCAGGGCGGCGTGATGCTGCGTTTTGTCCTGCGCTCAACCGCCAAACTGGAACAGCTGCGCGCGGCATTGCCGTGGCTGCAGCAGCAGTTACCGCAGCTGGCGGTGATTTCGGCCAACATTCAGCCGGTGCACATGGCGATTCTGGAGGGCGAAGAGGAGATTGCGCTGACGCCCGATCAGTCGCTGGCAGAGAACTTCAATGGCGTGCCGCTGTGGATCCGCCCGCAGAGCTTCTTTCAGACCAACCCGCAGGTTGCCAGCGCGCTCTATGCCACTGCGCGCGACTGGGTGCGTGCGCTGCCGGTTAACGGCATGTGGGATCTCTTCTGCGGCGTAGGCGGTTTTGGCCTGAACTGCGCGACACCGGAAATGGAACTGACCGGCATCGAGATTAGCGCTGAGGCGATTAAATGCGCCCGACGCTCTGCTGAGATGCTGGGGCTGGAAAAAGTGCAGTTTGCGGCGCTGGATTCGACGGCGTTTGCCACCGGACGCGACGCAGTGCCGCAGCTGGTGCTGGTGAATCCGCCACGCCGTGGGATGGGTGAGGCGCTGTGTGACTATCTCAGCCAGATGGCCCCGGATTATCTGCTCTATTCAAGCTGTAATCCGCAGACCATGGCACAGGATATTGCCCGGCTGAATGACTATGAGGTTACAAAAGTGCAGCTGTTCGACATGTTCCCGCACACCGCGCATTTTGAAGTGCTGACGCTGTTAACCCGACGTCAGCACTAAGTCCGGAGCTTCAGCCGGTCATTACTCCGGGAACCATTTCTGATTGAGCTGCTGCCAGCTGCCGTTGGCTTTCAGTTCAGTCAGCGCCTGATTGAACCGATCGCGCAGCGCGGTATTGCCTTTACGTACCGCAATGCCGAGGCCGGTACCAAAGTAGTCTGCATCCGTGACATGTTCACCGACCGTCGCGAGATCCGGATTGGCCTTTAGCCACTGATTCACTACCGCGCTGTCGCCAAACACGCCATCCAGCCGGCCACTCTTCATATCCAGAATCGCATTCTGATAGCTGTCATACGCCACCACTTTCACTTCCGGATGCTTATCCTGCAGGTACTTCTGGTGGGTAGTGCCGTTTTCAACGCCGATGCGCTTTTCTTTCAAATCACCGAAGCTGCTGAACCGGCCTTTCGGTGCAATCACGATGGCAGAATTAGCGTAATAAGGCTGGGTAAAATCGACCTGCTTGCTGCGCTCGGTGGTGATATCCATACCGGAAATCACGGCGTCATAGCGGCGAAATTTCAGTGACGGGATCAGGCTGTCGAAGGCATTGTTAGTGAAGGTACACTCCGCTTTCATCTGCTGGCACAGCGCTTTAGCCAGATCGATATCAAATCCGACGAGGTTATTTTCCTTGTCCAGAGATTCAAAGGGCGGATAGGTTGCTGAAGCAGCGAAGCGAATCGTTTCCGCGGCCTGCGCGGTCACCGCCAGCGAAGCCAGCGCAGCAGCGATAATCCATTTTTTCATTTTATGATTCCTGTGATGTGGTCAGCCAGAGAAGGCGATACCCTGCCATAAAATGAATTTTTATGCAATTAGTGTGATTTTTCAGGCGAAAAGGGCGAGGGGGCTCGCCCGGTATTCAGTTACGTCGTTCAAAGGCCAGGGCGCGTTTTTCGATCAGGCGCATCATCAGCGTCAGCAAACCGTTAACGCAGAGATAAATCAGACCCGCCGCGGCATAGACCGTAATGTCATAGGTGCGACCATAGAGCAGCTGGCCGTGGCCCATGACTTCCATCAGGGTGATGGTGTAGGCCAGCGAGGTGCCTTTAAACACCAGCACCACTTCATTGGAGTAGGAGGAGAGGGCGCGTTTAAATGCATAAGGTAGCAGAATGCGCAGGGTGTCTTTGCGGCTCATTCCCAGTGCCGCGCACGACTGCCACTGTCCGGAAGGAATCGCCCGGACCGCACCGTAAAATAGCTGCGTGGTGTAAGCCGCACTGTTCAGCGATAGCGCCAGCATCGCGCACAGCCACGGCTGCGACAGTAAATGCCACAGCCAGGGAATCTGCTGGATCGAGGGGAACTGTCCCGGACCGTAGTAGATCAGGAAGATTTGCACCAGCAGCGGCGTACCGGTAAACAGCGTGATAAACCCTTTTACCAGCGGATTCAGTACCGGCGTCTTCAGCGACAGCACCACGGTGAAGAGCAGCGCGAGCAGCAGTGCTACCACCAGCGAGGCCGCCGTCAGCGTCAGGCTGGTGTGCAGCCCTTTCATGAGTTCGGGCAGATAGGCCAGCATTAGCTGTTCCCCCGTTCAAAGCGGGTGGTGCGCAGTTCGATGCGGCGTAACACCGCCTGGCTCAACAGCGTAATCACTAAGTAGATCGCGGCCGCCACCAGGAACCAGGTAAACGGCTCCTGCGTGCGGGTGGCGATACTTTTGGTTTGCAGCATCAGGTCGTTAACGCTGATTAGCGAAACCAGTGCGGTATCTTTCAGCAGTACCAGCCACTGATTACCCAGACCGGGCAGGGCATGACGCCACATCTGCGGCATGATCAGCCGGAGAAAAATGGCCGACTTTTTCATGCCCAGCGCCTGCCCCGACTCCCACTGACCGACCGGCACCGCTTTGAGTGCGCCGCGCAGCGTCTGTGAGGCGTAGGCGGCATAGAGCATCGCCAGCGCAATCACACCGCACAGGAACGGACTGACATCGAAGTTCTCAATCTGCATCTGAACCGGCAGCGTAAACAGCCCGAAGTTCAGCGTGAAACCGTCAGAGAGGGTGAGCAGCAGCTGTGAGGCGCCAAAATAGATAAACAGCACCACCAGAATTTCCGGCAGGCCACGGATCAGCGTCACCAGACCGGTGCCAATCCACGCCAGCGGTCTCAGGCGCAGTGACTCCCAGCCAGCGAATATCATCGCCAGCACCAGGCCTGCGATGAGAGCACAAACAGCAAGGCCGACGGTCATCCCGGCGGCGCTTGCGAGGGTCATCATTTCATTCATCAGAGATTACTGCTGGAACCATTTGCTGTAGATGGTTTTGTACGTGCCATCTGCTTTGATCTTATCCAGCGCGCCATTGAATTTAGTCTGCAGATCGGTGTTACCGGTGCGTACCGCAATGCCCAGGCCAGTACCAAAGTAGGCTTTATCCGTCACTTTGTCGCCGACGGCAGCCAGCGCAGCATTCTGCTTCAGCCACTCGTTAACCACGGCGGTGTCACCGAAGACAGCATCAATACGGCCGTTTTTCAGATCCAGCACCGCGTTCTGATAGCTGTCGTAAGGCACGATGGTGATGTCGCTATGTTTATCCGTCAGGTATTTCTGGTGAGTGGTGCCGTTCTGAACGCCAACCCGCTTGCCTTTCAGCGCTTCAACACTGGCAACTTTGCCTTTCTGAGCAACAAACAGCGCCGAGTTGTCGTAGTAAGGCTTGGTGAACAGGACCTGTTTCTCACGATCCGGCGTGATATCCATGCCCGCCATCACCGCATCAAAGCGACGGAACTTCAGGCTCGGGATCAGGCTGTCGAACGCCTGATTGGTGAAGGTGCAGGTCGCGTCGATCTCTTTACACAGCGCGTTAGCCAGATCGACATCAAAGCCCTGAATCTTGTTATCCGCATCCACAAACTCAAAAGGAGGATAAGAGGCTTCGGTCGCAAAACGAATCGTCTGTGCCGCGGTAGCACTCAGGCTAAAACCGGCAAGCAGTGCAGCAAGTACCATTTTTTTCATTTTTAGCATCCTGACTTAGTGCGAAAGATAGTGAGCAAACGCCTCGGTTTGCGGCTGTGTAAAGCGGCTGGCATCGCCCTGTTCCACAATGTGACCGTTCTCCATGTAAACAACGCGGCTGGCCGTTTTACGTGCCACCTCCACTTCATGGGTCACAATCACCTGGGTAATGCGGGTCTGCGCCAGTTCGCGAATGATACTGACAATCTGTGCGGTAATTTCAGGGTCCAGCGCGGCCGTCGGCTCATCGAACAGCAGCACCTGCGGCTCCATCATCAGCGCGCGGGCAATGGCCACACGCTGCTGCTGACCCCCGGATAGGTGCAGCGGAAAGCGATCGCTATAGGGCGTCAGGCGCAGCCGGTCAAGCAGCTTATCGGCACGGGAACGGGCGTCGCTTTTACTGAGGCCCAGAACCCGGCAGGGCGCTTCGATCAGATTCTGCAGCACGGTCAGATGTGGCCAGAGATTATATTGCTGAAACACCATGCCGACGTTCTGACGCAGTTCGCGAATCGCGGCATCAGACGGTTTCTGCGTGAAGTCGAACTGATTGCCGGCAATCTGCAACTGACCTGAACGTGGCTGCTCCAGCAGGTTAAGTACCCGCAGCAGCGAACTCTTGCCCGCACCGCTGGGCCCCAGCAGCACCAGAGTCTCGCCTTGCGGACACTCAAGGTTGATGTCAAACAGCGCCTGATGAGCACCGTAGAAGCAGTTTATTGCGTTTAGTTGAATACTCATGCGCCAGATTTGAATAGCTATTAGTGTCGCGGATTTTAACGTCACCAGAATAGTTATGCAATTAAGGTGGGTTAAAATTTGTAAAACAGCAGGTAAATAGCAAAAGCTTAGCACAATATCATGCGCTGTCTGCGGTCAGTGAAAGGCCTTGTGGCGGGCAGCGGCAATAAAAAAAGCGCAGTCACCTGCGGTGGCTGCGCTTTTCATAACCGTTGAACCTTAATTATTTTTTTGATTTTTCAAGCATCTGGCTCAGGCTGCCACCCTCGGCATGCGCAGGGTTCGCCATGTAGCGCACGTCATCAACGACCCAGCAGGTGCCCTGATGGATCATCAGCACTTCGTCCTGCCACTGCTTGCCGTCGCGGCTCAGATCGACCCGCAGCGGAATGTTGCGTGCATCACGGTTCGGAATGGTGGAGGCATCGGCGACGCTGGCAGCCGTCGGACCCTGTGACAGGCTGGAGAAGAGATCGCCATTGCGCCACTGTGAGCCGGCATTGCTGCCGCTGGCCGCCTGCAGGGAGTGATAAAGCGCATCACTAAGGTAAGGGCGATATTTTGCCAGCGTGTTGCTGTCGGGCAGACCCTGCACAGGCTGTTCGACGCGCAGGTCGTAAAACTTCTGGGCTACCTGGTCAGGACCGCCGTCAATGCAGGGGGCGGTTCGCGGGCCATTATCCTTAATGACTGGCTCAACGGTGGTACAGGCGCTGAGCAGCAGGGCCGCCGGGATCATTAGCGCAAACGCGTTGTTTCTCATCTCGATTTCCTTATGGTTCTCTGGCAAGGTGCCCTTTTTAGCATAGAGTATAGCCGTGCTTTTTAGTCGAAAGAGCCTTAGCCCGGTTTTCAACAAGGAGAATGCGATGAAATTTTCAACAACCCCAACGCTGGAAGGTCACAGCATCAGTGAATATTGCGGCGTGGTTACCGGAGAAGCGATTCTTGGGGCCAACATCTTCCGCGATTTTTTCGCGGGTATCCGTGATGTAGTCGGTGGCCGTTCCGGCGCGTATGAGAAAGAACTGCATAAAGCGCGGGAGATCGCGTTTGAAGAGCTGGAAGAGCAGGCAAAAGCGCTGGGTGCCAACGCGGTGGTCGGTATCGACATTGATTACGAAACGGTCGGCAAAGATGGCAGCATGCTGATGGTCAGCGTCAGCGGTACGGCGGTGATCATTCGTTGAAACGCGGGCTGTTGCTGATACTGGCACTGCTGCTGGCGGGCTGTCACTCCGGTATGGAGTCCCGTGACGGCTACTGGGCCGATCTGCGGCATCCGGCGCAGGGCGCACGACCACGGGTGAAGGTGATTGTGGTCCACTACACCGCCGAAGATTTTTCTTCGTCGCTGGCGACGCTCACCGATCGGGAAGTCAGCGCCCACTATCTGATTCCCCGCCAGCCGCCACAGCGCGCCGGTAAAGGCGTTATCTGGCAACTGGTGCCGGAGCAGCAGCTTGCCTGGCATGCCGGGCCCAGCTTCTGGCGTGGAGCCACCCGCATCAATGACACCTCGATTGGCATTGAGCTGGTGAACCGGGGTTATCGCCGGACGCTGACCGGTCTCGAATGGCAGCCCTTTACCGCCGCGCAGATCACTACGCTGGAGGCGCTGGTGCGGGATATTGCACAGCGTTATGGCATCCCACCAGAAAACATTGCCGGTCACAGTGATATCGCGCCGCAGCGTAAGCAGGATCCCGGCCCGCTGTTCCCGTGGCAGCAGCTGGCACAGCGGGGACTCGGTGCCTGGCCCGATGCCGGACGAGTGCAGTTTTATTTAGCGGGTCAGGATCCGTACGCGCGGGTGCCTGTACAGCCGCTTATGGAAAGTCTGCAACGCTATGGTTATGCAGTGACAGCGGGGATGAGTGCGCGTGAGCAGCAGAAGGTGATTGCTGCGTTTCAGATGCATTTCCGGCCTGCGGATTATCGCGGTCAGCCCGATGCCGAAACCGCCGCGATAGCTGCCGCGCTACTGGAGAAGTATGGCGCGGCGGAATAGCGGATTACTGTTGGAGAAACGCCTTCCAGTGGGCGACAACCTGCTCCAGCGCCGCACGGTCAGCATCCAGATGAGTGACCAGCCGGGTACGTGTTCCCACGCTGATTAACACGCCGCGTGCCTTCATCCACTCGCCTAAGGGTTTGACCTGGGCTTCCGGCACGGATACGAACAGCATGTTGGTCTGCTGATCGATGACGCTGACGCCCAGCTCATGCAGCTGCTGACCCAGCCAGGCGGCATTGTCATGATCTTCCTGCAGTCGCGCCACGTTGTGTTGTAACGCGTAGAGACCTGCCGCGGCCAGAATACCGGTCTGGCGCATACCGCCGCCGGTCATTTTACGCCAGCGACGGGCGCGCTCAATCAGCACCGTGTCGCCGCACAGCAGCGAACCGACGGGCGTGCCCAGACCTTTAGAGAGACAGATGGTGAGGGTGTCGCAGTAGCGGGCAATCGCCGCCAGCGTGGTCTTCTGTGCCACCACCGCGTTGAAAATGCGTGCGCCATCAATGTGCAGCGCCAGCTTGTGCTCGCGGGTAAAGGTCCAGGCCTGCTCCAGGTAATCCAGCGGCAGCACTTTTCCGTGATGGGTGTTCTCCAGACTCAGCAGGCGGGTGCGGGCAAAGTGAATATCATCCGGCTTAATGGCCGCTGCCACCACATCGAGCGGCAGGGTACCATCGTCGGCGGCCAGCACCGGCTGCGGCTGAATACTGCCCAGCACCGCTGCGCCGCCCGCTTCATATTTGTAGTTGTGCGCCTGCTGACCGACGATATATTCATCGCCGCGCTCGCAGTGGCTGAGCAACGCCACCAGGTTTGCCTGGGTGCCGGTCGGGAAAAACAGCGCTGCGGCTTTGCCGCTCAGGCGTGCGGCTTCCGCCTCCAGCGCATTCACGGTGGGATCGTCACGGTAGACGTCATCACCGGTTTCGGCTGACATCATCGCGCTTAACATGGCGGCGCTGGGCCGGGTCACGGTATCACTGCGTAAATCGATCACCTTATGCTCCTGAACGTGGCGGAAGACAAAAAAAAGGCGGGCATCGCGCCCGCCTGGATGGAACCTCTGTTTTACCGCAGCCAGTTGGTTTTCGCCAGTTCTACCACCTCATCCCCGCAACCGTTCATGATGGCGCGCAGCATGTAGAGGCTGAAGCCTTTGGCCTGCTCCATTTTGATCTGCGGCGGCATCGCCAGCTCCTCTTTGGCGGTAATGACATCCACCAGCACCGGGCCATCATGGGCAAACGCCTGCTCCAGCGCGCCATTCAGTTCCGACGCTTTTTCTACCCGGATGCCACGGATGCCGCAGGCCTGGGCGATAGCGGCAAAGTCAGGATTCTCCAGCTCGGTGCCGTCAGTGAGATAGCCACCGGCCTTCATCTCCATCGCCACGAAGCCCAGTACGCTGTTGTTAAAGATCACCAGTTTTACCGGCATTTTTAGCTGCGCCAGCGAGATAAAATCGCCCATCAGCATGCTGAAACCGCCGTCGCCGCACAGCGCGACGACCTGACGGTTGCGATCGATCGACTGCGCGCCCAGCGCCTGTGGCATCGCATTCGCCATCGAGCCATGGTTAAACGAACCGAGCAGGCGACGTTTGCCGTTCATCTTCAGGTAACGCGCCGCCCAGACGGTCGGGGTTCCGACATCGCAGGTAAAGATAGCGTCGTCGCTGGCGTAGTGGCTGATCTGCTGTGCCAGATATTGCGGGTGGATCGGCTGCTTATCGTTGGGCTGCGCCAGTTCGTCCAGACTTTTGCGCGCCTCGCCATAATGCTTAACCGCGCTATCCAGATGTTTGCGATCGCTTTTGGGCGTCAGTTGCGGCAGCAATGCCTGTAGCGTGCTTTTCACATCGCCGACATAAGCCTGATCGACGTGACAATGTGATCCCAGGCTGCCCGGATTGATATCGATCTGGATGATCTTAGCCTTTTCAGGATAGAAGGCGCGGTAGGGGAACTGGGTGCCGAGCAGTACCAGCGTCCCGGCATTCATCATGGCGTGGAAACCGGATGAGAAGCCAATCAGGCCGGTCATGCCGACATCATAAGGGTTGTCATACTCGATGTGTTCTTTACCGCGCAGCGCATGGACGATAGGCGCTTTCAGCGCTTCGGCCAGCGCGACCACTTCCTGATGCGCACCGGCGCAGCCACTGCCGCACAGCAGCGTAATATCGGTGGCGTCGTTCAGCGTCTGAGCCAGCCGCGCCAGTTCGGCGGGCTGCGGCAGGACCTGCGGCAACTGCGGCGGATACCACTCAGTGCTGGCGCTTTCCGGTGCCAGTTTCAGCGCCACGTCACCAGGCAGTACCACGACTGAGACGCCACGATTCAGAATCGCTTTACGCATGGCAATGCCCAGCACCTGGGGTAACTGCTCAGGATTCGAGACCAGCTCACAGTAGTGGCTGCATTCGCGGAACAGCTCCTGCGGATGGGTTTCCTGGAAATAGCCGCTGCCGATTTCGCTGGAGGGGATATGCGCCGCAATCGCCAGAACCGGGACGCGGTTGCGATGGCAGTCGAACAAACCGTTGATCAGATGTAAGTTGCCTGGCCCGCAGGAACCGGCGCAGACCGCCAGTTCGCCGCTGATATGGGCTTCCGCGCCCGCCGCAAAGGCAGCCACTTCTTCATGGCGCGTCGGCATCCATTCGATGGTGCCCATGCGATTAAGGCTGTCGCTCAGGCCATTAAGGGAGTCCCCGGTGACACCCCAGATGCGTTTGACGCCCGCGCTTTCCAGCGTTTTGGCGACCAGCGCCGCCACGGTTTGTTTCATGCTCTTCTCCTTTGTCGGCCCGTACTAAAGAGTGACGTGACCAGAACCGAAAAAAGAAGCGTAGACGACACGGCAGAAAAGCAGACGTGAAAAAATGCGCTGGCAGAGCTCAGCGCATCTCAGACAGGATTCAGGCAGAGAAGAGGGCGATCAGAATCGGGGCCAGCAGACTCATGACAAAGCCGTGCACAATGGCGGCCGGGACAATCTCATTGCCGCCCGCCCGCTGCAGTACCGGCAGGGTAAAGTCCATGGAGGTGGCTCCGCACAGGCCCAGTGCACTCGAACGATGACGGCCAATCAGTGCCGGGATCAGCATGATGGCCACCAGTTCACGCACCAGATCGTTGAAGAAGGCGGCGCTGCCGATGACCGGGCCAAAGGCTTCGGTCATCAGAATGCCGGAGAGGGAGTACCAGCCAAAGCCGCTGGCCAACGCCAGACCGGTCTTCAGAGGGATGCCCAGTACCAGCGCGGCAAGCATGCCGCCGATCAGCGCGCTGACCAGCACGACAACGGCCACCAGCATGCCACGACGGTTCAGGATGATTTGCCGCAGCGTCATGCCGCTGCCGCGCAGCTGAACGCCCACCAGAAACAGCAGGAAGATCAGCGCATATTCGCTTGCGGTTGAGGCGTGATGCAGCAGTGGCCACTGGGTCAGCCCAAGCAAAAAACCAAGGACAACGACGCCACACAGCTTCAGGGAGTCCAGCGCCATATGCAGTCGCGATGGCAGTTTCTCCTGCCGGTGCGCATGTTGCCAGGGGGCATACTTTTCCAGTCCGCGCAGTGCCAGCAGATTGCACAGCAGAATACAGAACGCCGCCACCAGTGCGGTGTAAAAAACCGCCAGCAGGTTGCTGCTCAGATTGTCGAGAAAGGCCAGACTGATGCCCATAAAGAAGAGGATCACGTAAACCATCCAGCCCAGCAGCTGATTTACCCGGCGCAGGGTGTCGGTTTTGCGGAAAGGTAGCAGCCAGCCGGCGATCAGCGGCAGCAGAATAATCAGAAGTCCGGAGTACATATCAATGCCATCCATGGGGGAAGAGGCAACACGCTAGCGAAAAAGCGTATCGGAGTAAACCCCATCGCAGCTTGACCGGTTCGCTGGCGGCAACCATGCTGTTTATAACCTGAGGACGGACGCCTATGATTCTGGAACATATCGATATTCGCGGTTTCCGCGGCATCAACAAACTCTCACTCTCTCTAACCCGCACCAATCTGCTGATTGGTGAGAATGCGTGGGGGAAATCCAGCCTGCTGGATGCCCTGAGCCTGCTGCTTTCGCCCCATGAACCAGCCTATGATTTTACCCAGGCTGATTTCCATTTCACGCCAGGCGATGTGACCGATCCTATGCGCCGTCTGTCAGTAGTATTTCATTTTCGCGATGACGGCAGCGACCCGGATGCGGTGCTCTCGGCCTTCTGGCAGCACGATGCTCAGGGTCAGCGTCGGCTTTATTACAGTGTTAGTGCCACCTGGCGTGACAGCGGCATCGAGACCCGACGCCGTTTCGTTGATGTGAACGCACAGCTGTTGCCTGAGCAGCACTGCGCGGCGGCCATTGATCTGCTGCTGAAACGCTATCCGGTGCTGCGATTGCGCGATGCGCGTTTCAGCAAACGGACGCGAAACAGTGCACCGGTGTCACTTCCGCATCCTGAGTTGCTGGCGGGGATGGAGACGCTGGCACGCGATCTGGAGCATCATCCCCAGCAGCTCAGTGATGAGGTGCTGCGACAGGGGCTGAAGACCATGCAGCAGCTAATGCAGCACTACTTTCTGGTGCAGTTGCCCGATGCGGGCAACGAACTCAGGTCACGGGATGCGCAGACACGCGACGGGGAAAAGGGATGGCGGGCGCTGGATCATCTCAATCAGCTGATTGCCGGAACCGACTCCCGCAGCCGTCAGCTGATCCTGCTGCAAATGTTTACCCTGCTGATTGAGGCGCGAGGCGATGTCCCGCTGGCCGCTGATGCCCGGCCGCTGCTGCTGATTGAAGATCCTGAAACCCGGCTGCATCCGATTATGTTGTCGGTAGCATGGAACCTGCTGAAGCTGCTGCCGTTGCAAAAAATCGCCACCACCAATTCCGCTGAGCTGCTGTCTCAGGTGCCTGTAGAGAACGTCTGTCGTCTGGTACGCGGCCCCTCGCGCGTGGCCGCCTGGCGTATTGGTCCGGAGGGATTGAGTGCCGAAGAGAGCCGACGCATCGGCTTCCATATTCGTGTCAACCGGCCTGCAGCGCTGTTTGCCCGCTGCTGGCTGCTGGTGGAGGGGGAAACCGAAGTCTGGATCATGAATGAGCTGGCACAGCAGTGCGGTTACAACTTCGCGGCTGAAGGGGTAAAAGTAATTGAGTTTGCTCAGTCGGGCTTAAAGCCGCTGCTGAAGTTTGCCCGCCGCATGGGCATCGCCTGGCATGTGCTGACAGACGGTGATCAGGCGGGTAACAAATATGCCAGCACCGCACGTACGCAGTTACAGCCCGGCGATCCTGAGCCGCGTTTTCTGACGCAGCTACCGGCGCTGGATATGGAGAATTTTCTCTATCACCAGGGTTTCCAGGATGTCTATCATCAGATGGCGCACCTGCCGTTAAACGTTCCGATGAGTTCCAGGCGTATTATTACTAAAGCGATTCACCAGAGCTCCAAGCCAGAACTGGCAATCGCAGTGGCGACGTCGGCGGCGGAACGCGGGCCGGAGGCCATCCCGCCGTTAATACGGCAGATGTTTGCCCGGGTGATTGGGCTGGCGCAGCGCCAGGCAGATTAAGTCTGCTTCGGAAAGAAAAATGCCAGCGGCACTGGCTGGCATTTTTGCGTCACTGTTCAGAGGTGGGGTAAGTATCACGCCACGGCCTGTATCTCAACCGGCACGATGAGGCTAGCGTGATTGCCTTTCGGACCTTCATGAACGTCGAACTGAACCTGCTGGCCTGCCTTTAGCGTGCGGTAGCCTTCCATCTGGATGGTGGAGTAGTGTGCAAAAATATCGTCGCCACCGCCAACCGGACAGATAAAGCCAAAGCCTTTGGAATTATTGAACCATTTAACTGTGCCCGTCTCCATGCTTTTACTTCCCTCGCAAGACATTTTATAAGTAGGTGAGGTCTTACAGGCTGTGAGTCGGATTTGATTAAAACTCAATCAGCGTGTGCAGGTAGAATGTAGAGAAAGCGCCGCTGGCGTCAAGCAAACCACCGGGCCAGGTGGGGAAAAAATCATCAAAATTTGAGGTAGTTAACGCTATTGCAAATTTTGTGATGCAGGTCGCGCAAGGGAATTTCTGAATAAATTTTCAGCAGCGACCAGGAGCTTGACAGGCATGTTAAACTCTCAACATGTAGCCATTAAAAGGCTCAAAGCAAAATCTCAACGGAACACTATGGCAAACACAAACGACTGGCTTAACTTTGAACATCTGGCCGAAGACAAAGTACGCGAAGGGTTAAAGCCGCCTTCTATGTATAAAGTCATTCTGAATAATGACGATTATACACCTATGGAATTTGTTATTGACGTCGTACAAAAGTTCTTTTCTTATGATGTTGAACGTGCAACGCAGCTGATGTTGAAAGTTCACTATCACGGCAAGGCGATCTGTGGTGTATTTACTGCAGAAGTCGCCGAAACAAAAGCGGCCCAGGTGAACAACTATGCGCGGGAAAACCATCATCCGTTGCTGTGTACGCTGGAAAAAGCCTGAACCCGTCTCCATATAGGAAACTGGTAAGGGCGATAATTGGGGGAGGTGCCTAATGCTCAATCAAGAACTGGAACTCAGTTTAAATATGGCTTTCGCCAGAGCGCGTGAGCACCGTCATGAGTTTATGACCGTCGAGCATCTGTTACTGGCGTTGCTCAGTAACCCGTCGGCCAGAGAGGCACTGGAAGCCTGTACGGTGGACATTGTGGCTCTGCGGCAGGAACTCGAAGCCTTCATCGAACAAACCACGCCGGTGCTGCCCGCCAGTGAAGAGGAGCGCGATACACAACCGACGCTCAGCTTCCAGCGCGTCCTGCAGCGTGCGGTTTTCCATGTCCAGTCATCCGGTCGCAGCGAAGTCACCGGGGCAAATGTGCTGGTCGCCATCTTCAGCGAGCAGGAGTCGCAAGCGGCCTATCTGTTACGCAAACATGAAGTCAGCCGCCTTGATGTGGTGAATTTCATCTCTCATGGTACGCGCAAAGACGAGCCGGGCCAGGCGCCAGGCGCTGAAAATCCGGTTAACGAAGAGCAAGCAGGCGGGGAGGAGCGTATGGAAAACTTCACCACCAATCTTAATCAGCTTGCTCGCGTCGGTGGTATTGATCCACTGATTGGTCGCGATAAAGAGCTGGAACGTACCATTCAGGTGCTGTGCCGTCGTCGTAAAAACAACCCGCTGCTGGTGGGTGAATCGGGTGTGGGTAAAACCGCCATTGCAGAAGGTCTCGCCTGGCGTATCGAGCAGGGCGATGTACCGGAAGTGATGAAAGACTGCACCATCTACTCGCTGGATATCGGTTCACTGCTGGCGGGCACTAAATACCGTGGTGACTTTGAAAAACGTTTCAAAGCGCTGCTGAAGCAGCTGGAACAGGACGAACACAGCATTCTGTTTATCGATGAGATCCATACCATCATCGGTGCGGGTGCCGCGTCCGGTGGCCAGGTTGATGCCGCTAACCTGATCAAGCCACTGCTTTCTTCGGGCAAGATTCGCGTGATGGGTTCCACCACGTATCAGGAATTCAGCAACATCTTCGAAAAAGATCGTGCTCTGGCGCGTCGTTTCCAGAAGATCGATATCACGGAGCCTTCTGTTGAAGAGACCGTGCAGATCCTGAATGGCCTGAAAACCAAGTACGAAGCGCATCACGATGTACGTTATACCGCTAAAGCGGTGCGTGCAGCCGTGGAACTGGCGGTGAAATATATCAACGATCGTCATCTGCCTGACAAGGCGATTGATGTGATTGATGAAGCGGGTGCGCGTGCGCGCCTGATGCCAGCCAGTAAGCGTAAGAAAACCATCAATGTCTCTGACATTGAAACTGTGGTGGCCCGTATTGCCCGTATCCCTGAGCAAAGCGTGTCGGCAACCGATCGCGATACACTGAGAAATCTGGGCGATCGCCTGAAGATGCTGGTGTTTGGTCAGGACAACGCCATTGAGGCGCTGACGGAAGCAATCAAAATGAGCCGCGCTGGTCTGGGTCAGGATCGTAAGCCGGTCGGGTCCTTCCTGTTTGCCGGACCAACCGGTGTTGGTAAAACGGAAGTCACCGTGCAGCTGGCGAAAGCCCTGGGCATTGAGCTGCTGCGCTTTGATATGTCTGAGTACATGGAGCGTCACACCGTCAGTCGTCTGATTGGTGCGCCTCCGGGTTACGTCGGATTTGATCAGGGTGGCCTGCTGACGGATGCGGTAATCAAGCATCCTCACGCGGTCGTGCTGCTGGATGAGATTGAGAAAGCGCACCCGGATGTCTTTAACCTGCTGCTGCAGGTGATGGATAACGGCATGCTGACCGACAACAACGGTCGTAAAGCAGACTTCCGTAACGTGGTGCTGGTGATGACCACTAACGCCGGTGTGCGTGAGACTGAACGTAAGTCGATTGGCCTGATTCATCAGGACAACAGTACCGATGCGATGGAGGAGATCAAAAAGATCTTTACGCCAGAGTTTCGTAACCGTCTCGACAACATCATCTGGTTCAGTCACCTGTCACCAGAGGTGATCCATCAGGTGGTCGACAAGTTTATTGTCGAGTTGCAGGCGCAGCTGGATGCGAAAGGCGTGTCGCTGGAAGTCAGTGATGAAGCGCGTGACTGGCTGGCTGAGAAGGGCTACGACAAAGCGATGGGCGCACGTCCGATGGCGCGCACCGTGCAGGACAGCCTGAAGAAACCGTTAGCTAATGAACTGCTGTTTGGTTCGCTGGTGGATGGCGGCTCAGTATCAGTCGCGCTGGATCGTGAGAAAGGTGAACTGACTTATCACTTCCTGAGTGCTGAAAAACGCAAAACCGAAGGCACTGTGCATTAATCACCTGCTACAGATGTGAAAAAGGCCGGATTAAAATCCGGCCTTTTTTTTTCGCTGCAATATGCAGAGCGATGAGATTACTGCAAATTAGCGACTACGGAAGACAATGCGGCCTTTGCTCAGGTCGTACGGGGTCAACTCAACGGTCACTTTGTCACCCGTCAGGATACGGATGTAGTTTTTGCGCATTTTACCGGAGATGTGAGCAGTGACCACGTGTCCGTTTTCAAGTTCTACGCGGAACATGGTGTTAGGTAACGTATCCAGTACGGTACCTTGCATTTCAATATTGTCTTCTTTGGCCATCGAATCCTCTGGGTGTACTACCTTTCAGTTGAACCGGCAAGATAATGCCCAATTCAACGATTTATGTAAAGAACCGTCGGCGATTTTGCCAACGCTTTGCCGGGGTGCACGTCAGTTGCGCGCATCCGGTAAAATTAGGGTGTTTAAGGTGACGTCTGCAGGGGATTAGCGGGCTAAGAATCTGAATCAACCGGTTACATGCGCACGATTGAAAACAGTTCCGAGAGTGCGTTGAGATTCCCAGCCTGGCAATTCCGGCTCGTTATTGCGAAGCGCGGACGACATACCAAACTCGACTATTATACCACTTATGCGCCTTTATGTGTGCAAAACATCTCTGCACGGCTAAAAAAGCGTTTGTGTCTGCCAGCAGCCATCGCTGACCGGCTGGTCAGCAAGGCGTTGTACATATTGCAGATAATCAGCGCGCGGGATCTCCTGCGCGCCCAGCGAGGCAGTATGGGGATTAAGTACCTGACAATCTACCAGTCGGCCCTGATGCCGGATGAAATGCTGACAAAAGACCCATAGTGCGGTTTTGGATGCATTCTGCTGACGACTGAACATCGACTCACCGCAGAAGATTTGCCCCATTGCCAGCCCATACATGCCACCCACCAGTTGATGTTCATCCCACACCTCGATGGAGTGCGCGTGGCCAAGTTCATACAGTCGCAACCAGGCACGCTTCATCTCAAAGGTAATCCAGGTGCCTTCCTCGCGACCGCTGGCGCAGCCCTCAAGCACCTCGGCAAAGGACTCGTTCATTGTCACCCGATAGGGTGAGCGATTGTGAAAACGCTTCATGCTACGGCTGAGATGAAACTGCTCTGGTAACAGAACGGCCCGGGGATCGGGCGACCACCAGAGAATGGGATCGCCGGGCGAAAACCACGGAAAAATACCGTGCTGGTAAGCATTAAGTAACCGGGCAGGGGAGAGATCGCCGCCCATGGCCAGCAGGCCATTTGGCTCACGCAGCGCCATCTCAGGCGGTGGAAAGAGCAGAGATTCCCGTGACAGTTGTACCAGTCTCATCGCGTTATGTTACTCATCGGCATTTCGCTAAGACTATAACGCAATACGCTGCCGGAAACGCCAGTAGCGCCCCGCTTTTGAGATTAATTCCGTATGACTGCCCTGTTCAACAATCGCGCCATTATCCATCACGCAGATACGATCCATGCGCTCCAGGCCACTCAGCCGGTGAGTAACCATGATCGTGGTTTTTCCGGCGGTCAGCCGTTGCAACAGGGCGAGAATATGTTGCTCGGTGGTCGCATCAAGCCCTTCGGTGGGCTCATCCAGCAGCCAGAGATCGCCGTCGTGCAGTAACGCGCGCGCCAGCGCCAGCCGGCGCAGTTCACCGCCGGAAAGCGGGCGACCCCCTTCGCCCATCCAGGCGTTTAATCCTTCCTGGTTCTCAAGCAGGCGCTGCAGGCCAACGTCGTTCAGTACGCGGCATAGCTGTTCATAAGTGGCATCGGGACGAGCCAGCAGCAGGTTATCGCGCAGGCTCTGACTGAAAAGATGAACCCGCTGCGTCACCACGCTGATACGCTGGCGCAACGCGGACTCTGACCAGGCGGTAATCGGCAGATCATTCAGGCTGATGACACCGTGCTGGCTCTCCCGGGCGCGGGTCAGCAGCGCCAGCAGCGTCGATTTTCCGCAGCCGGTCGGTCCCAGTAGCGCAATATGTTCACCCGCGGCGATCTGCAGGGTACAGCCATTGAGTACCTTATCCGGACGGTCGGGGTAGCTGAAGTCGAGCCGATCGATACTGACGTCGAGCGATCCTGATCGGGCGTCTGACTGTGCCGGAAAGGTGATAGCGGGTGACTGATCGATAATGTCATTGACCCGCTGCGCGGCAGTTGTCACCTGCGACATGGGCAGAAAAGCGCCTGCAACCGGTGCCAGCGCCTCAAAGGCGGCCAGGGCGCAGAACACCACCAGCGCAATCAGCGAGCCGGGTAACTGCTGTTCACTGATTGTCGCAGCACCAAGCCAGAGCAGCAGGGTTACGGTTACGCCACTGATCAGCAGCAGCAGGCTCTGGGCGGCGGCCTGTAAACGCTGTTGCTGGCTTTGTGCCTGCTGCCAGCGCTGTTCATCCTGGTCAAGTTGCTGACGCCAGCTCTGCGAGGCACCATATAACGTCAGTTCAGCCTGCGCCGCCAGCCACTGCATCAGCTGCTGACGCCAGCGGGCGCGTCCATGGGCAATTGCAACGCCTGCCGGTGAGCCCAGACGATAAAACAGCGACGGCATCAGAACCAGCGTACTCAGCATGATACCGCCGAGCGTCAGTGCCAGCGAAACATCAATAAAACTCATCCCAAGGGTAACGACCACTATCACCACAAATGCGCCGAGCAGCGGCGAAATGACGCGCAGATAGAGATGATCCAGCGTATCAACATCGGCGACAAAACGGTTGAGCAGGTCCGCCTGGCGGAACTGTGACAGCTGTCCCGGCGAAAGTGCCATCAGGCGGCTGAAGGTGTGGACGCGCAGATGCTGAAGCACCCTGAACGTCGCATCATGACTGACCAGACGTTCAGCATAGCGTGCGGCGGTACGGATGATCGCAGCACCACGGACGCCAGCCGCGGGCAGCATATAGTTGAAGGTATAGAGGCCCACTACGCCTGCTACTGACGATGCGGCGAGAAACCAGCCTGACAGGATCAGCAGGCCAATGCTGGCCAGCAGGGTAGCAATCGCCAGCACGATGCCCAGCGCAAGACGGAAAGGGTGGCGCAGCCAGAGACGAAGAAAAGGACGCAAGGCCGACATCAGCGGATCTCCTGTTGACGATGCTTCAGCATTTCGCTGAAGGCACCGGGCTGTTGCGATAGCTGCTGCCAGTTGCCCTGTTGCACCAGTTTACCCGCCTCCATTACCCAGAGGGTCTGCCAGCGACTCAGCGTATCAATCTGATGGGTAATCATCAGGGTGGTCTGGCAGGCAGCTGCCTGGTTCAGGGCCAGCATCACATGACGTTCGCTGAGTGCATCCAGGCTGGCTGCCGGTTCATCAAGCAGCAATAAATGTGAAGATTTATAGAGCGCGCGTGCGACCGCGACCCGCTGTGCCTGACCCACTGACAGCTGATTACCACCATCGCCGGGCTGAGTTTCAATACCCCTGGGCAGACGAGGCAGGAACTCGTTAATGCCACACGATTCCAGCAGCGTCGCAAAGCGCTCGCTATCCCAGACTGCATTCATCAGGATATTGTCGCGCAAGGTGGTGGCCGGTAACTGAGGATTCTGGCCTACCCAGCTAAGCTGCTGATGCCAGTCGCTCCGCCGTATATCACGCAGTTCGACGCCATTCGCTTTCAGCGAGCCCTGATAAGGCAGGAAGCCAAGCAGGGCGTTCATCAGTGCCGTTTTCCCGGCTCCGCTTTGACCGACCAGCGCAATTTGCTCGCCAGCGGCAATAGTGAAAGTGAGCGGGCCGCACAGCACCTGACCATCAGGCGCGCAGACCCGCAGATCATCGGCGACAAGCGCGATGGAACGGTCGGCTGTGAAAGGTAACTGACCCTCCTGCGGCGCGGCGTCAGGTGTCGCCTGCATAAATGTTTCAAGTGCATCGGCACCGCCGACCGCCTGGGCTTTGGCATGATAGAACGCGCCGAGATCGCGCAGTGGCTGGAAAAACTCCGGGGCGAGGATCAGTACCAGGAACCCGGCAAACAGCGTCACGCCGTGGCCATAATCACCGAAATGTAATTCGCCCAGATAGGAGAAGCCAAAATAGACGGCTACCACAGCAATGGCTAACGAGGCAAAAAACTCCAGCACGGCGGAGGAGAGAAACGCTAAACGCAGCACGTCCATGGTGCGCTGGCGAAAATCAGTGGTGGCGTCGGCAACCGCCTGCTGCTCTGCTTCACCACGATGAAACAGCCGCAGCGTTTCTCTGCCGCGCAGACGGTCGAGAAAGTTACCGCTCAGGCGGGCCAGCACCAGGAAGTTGCGGCGATTGGCCTCGGCCGCACCCATGCCGACCAGCGCCATAAACAGCGGAATCAACGGCGCAGTGGCAAACAGGATCAGACCTGCGGTCCAGTTCAGCGGAAAAACAGTCAGCAGAATGCAGCAGGGGATCAGCACCGCCAGCGTCATCTGCGGCAGGTAGCGGGCGTAGTACTCCTGCATCTCTTCGATCTGCTCCAGCAGCAGGGTTGCCCAGCTCCCGGCTGGTTTTCCCTGAATCCACGCCGGGCCCAGATCAGATAATCGATCTAAGACCTGCTGACGTAAAGCCTGACGGATAGCCTGCCCCGCCCGAAAACCGGTCAGTTCGCGGGCATAGTTGATCAGGGCGCGCAGTGCGAAGCAGAGCAGTAACAGCAGGATGCTGACCGTCAGGGTTTCACGCGGCTGCTGGTCAATGATCAGCGCCTGCAGCAGCGAGGCCAGTAAACCCGACTGGGCAATGATCAGCAGGGCACTTACCATGCCCAGCAGCGTGTTGAGCCGCAACCAGCGACCGGCGAAACGACGTTGCTGACGAAGCCAGCGGGTAAGATGCTGCTGCCGCGATTTGTCCATGCGAGACCATGCTAAATGTCGGTGACAGGGGAAAATGGAAAGACATTTCCATCTCTTCAGGCGCCAGAATCTAGCATGAGAGCTATAAAAAAGGCGACGGAAAAACCGTCGCCTGGAACATTTGAGATCAGAGGGTTAACAACTTACCGATCGTTTTTAACCAACCCGTCAAGAAAACGCTCAGCGTCTAACGCGGCCATGCAGCCGGTGCCTGCCGAGGTGATCGCCTGACGATAGATATGGTCCATCACATCGCCTGCCGCAAAGACGCCTGGGATGCTGGTCTGAGTGGCGTTGCCGTGCAGACCCGACTGAACTTTGATGTAACCGTTCTCAAGCGCCAGCTGACCTTCGAAGATAGCCGTATTCGGACTGTGTCCGATAGCAACAAACAGACCCGCGACTTCCAGCGCTTCTGTTTCATCACTGTTCTGGGTAGAACGCAGTGTCAGACCGGTCACACCCATCTGATCGCCTGTGACTTCTTCCAGCGTACGATGGGTGTGCAGCACGATATTGCCATTGCGCACTTTTTCCATCAGCCGGTCGATCAGGATCTTCTCTGCGCGGAAGCTGTCACGACGGTGAATCAGATGCACTTCAGCCGCGATGTTCGCCAGATAGAGCGCCTCTTCAACGGCCGTGTTACCCCCGCCAATCACTGCGACTTTCTGGTTGCGATAGAAGAAACCGTCACAGGTTGCACAGGCAGAGACACCTTTGCCCTTGAACGCCTCTTCAGACGGCAGACCCAGGTAACGAGCTGACGCACCGGTGGCGATGATCAGGGCATCTGCCGTGTATACGCCGCTGTCGCCAGTGAGGGTGAACGGACGGTTCTGCAGATCAACGGTGTGGATGTGATCGAAAATGATCTCAGTATTAAATTTTTCGGCATGCTCGTGCATGCGCTCCATCAGCGATGGACCTGTCAGATCGTGCGGGTCGCCCGGCCAGTTCTCCACTTCAGTGGTAGTGGTCAGCTGTCCGCCTTTTTCCAGACCGGTGATCAGCACCGGGTTCAGGTTGGCGCGTGCAGCATAAACGGCTGCGGTATAACCCGCTGGGCCGGAGCCCAGAATGAGTAACTTACTGTGTTTGGCCGTACTCATGCGTTCCTCAGTTTCATTCGGCTGACATAGCCTGCGATTGTAGGGAATATCCGGCGACAATAACAAGACTTAGCCAATTTTGTTAACGATAGCTGCAAGTGGCGTAGACGATGAGCGGCGGTTTTGCCTGGTCAATGCGCCAGAATGGGGCAAAAATCGGCTTTAAAGGGTGCAAAAGTGGAAAAATACTCATTTAAAAACAGATACCCAGCGGTCTGTCTGGCATCTTGTCCTGAATTTGGTGATTTTACTTTGACAATCGCCTGCGCTTTTGCGAAAACATTATCAGAAGCGAATAACATTTATCGGAACAAAACAGGTTTTCGTCGCCTGTTTTGCGTGTAACGCCGAATAAAAGCAGCCTGATATGGATAATGACGCATGATGTGGACAGACAACATGCGTCATATCGATAGGTGTCAGATCACAGGCTCTGTTAGCTCACTTCAGAAATGCCCCGAACATTGAGCGTTTTCAGGGCGTGGCAGGTAAAGGGAAGGAATTAAGAGAGACAATAATAATGGTAGACAATAAGAAACGCCCCGGGAAAGACCTCGATAGAATTGACAGGAACATTCTGAATGAACTTCAGAAAGATGGTCGCATTTCAAACGTAGAGCTTTCCAAACGCGTAGGCTTATCGCCTACGCCATGTCTTGAGCGTGTACGCCGTCTCGAACGCCAGGGATTTATTCTTGGTTACACTGCGCAGTTAAACCCGCACTATCTGGATGCCTCTCTGCTGGTATTCGTTGAGATTACTCTGAATCGTGGTGCGCCGGATGTGTTTGAGCAATTTAACGCCGCTGTGCAAAAACTTGAGGAAACTCAAGAGTGTCACCTCGTTTCCGGCGATTTCGACTACCTGCTGAAAACGCGCGTACCTGATATGTCTGCCTACCGTAAGCTGCTGGGCGAAACCCTGTTGCGCCTGCCGGGCGTAAACGACACGCGAACTTATGTGGTGATGGAAGAGGTCAAACAGAGCAATCGACTGGTGATCAAAACTCGCTGATGCGGGGCAGGTGCAAAACCTGTGAGATTTCGGTACACTCCTGTGCATTCATACAGGATCAGCGTCGGGCTTGCCCGACGCTGTTGCTTCTTACTTTACAGGCACCTGGAGAGTCCTCTTGAGCCAGGAATATACAGAAGATAAAGACGTTTCGTTACAATCGCTGAGCAGTGGACGTCGTCTGCTGGAAGCGTTGCTCATTCTGGTGGCGCTGTTTGCCATTTACCTGATGGTTTCACTGGTCAGTTTTAACCCTTCCGATCCGAGCTGGTCGCAAACGGCCTGGCATGAACCTATCCATAATATCGGCGGCAGCGTCGGTGCCTGGCTGGCTGACACCTTACTCTTCATCTTTGGTGTGATGGCGTACGCCATTCCGCCCGTCATTCTGGGTTTGTGCTGGATTGCTTTCCGTCAGCGCGACAGCCAGGACTATTTTGACTACTTTGCCGTCGGGTTACGCTTAATTGGCGTTCTTGCGCTGGTGGTAACGACCTGTGGTATGGCAGCGCTGAACGCTGATGATATCTGGTACTTCGCTTCAGGCGGCGTGATTGGTAGCCTGGTCAGTAATGCTATTGCCCCCTGGTTCAGTCCGGCTGGCGGCACGCTGATGCTGCTCTGCGTCTGGGCGGCGGGGATAACCCTGTATACCGGCTGGTCCTGGCTCACCATTGCAGAAAGAATTGGTGGTGTCGTCATGGGCGTCCTGACGTTTGCCAGCAACCGCTCACGTCACGATGAACCCTGGCAGGAAGAGGATGACGAACGCGACGCGCAAGATTATGCGGATGTCCCTGCATTGCATGCCGCCGATCAGGATGATGACGTGCTGCTGTCTGCGCCGCGTGCTGTCGATCAGGAAGATGATGTGCTGCTTGCCGCGCCACGCGCTGCCGCTCAGCCTGTGCCGACACAGCCGGATCCGCTACTGGCGAAAGCGGCAGCCGCAACCAGTGCGGCGGTAGCCGCCACTGCGGAAGCTGCAGAGGTGACCATTGCTCCCGCAGCGCCGGTTACCGCGGCACCTGCTGCAGCGGCCTTTACTGCATCGGCACCTGCCGCGTCAGCAGCAATACCTGCATCGTCGACGGCACAACCTGCTCCAGCATCTGCACAGAACATCCCTGCATCTTATGGTGCAACGACGGCTCCGGCGCAGAGTGCTTCTGCAGCCGCAGCTTCACCACCGCTTTACCACTTTGAAATGCCAGACGAAGCTCCGGCTGCGCCATCGTTCAATGCTTACGACGATGACGAACCTAAAATGGGTAACTGGCGTGACACATCAGCGATCCCTGCGGCCGCAACAGCCGCCGCTGCCGGAACGGCGGCCACACGTACTGCGCCTGTTTTCGACTTAGCCCCTGAAACCAATCTGAATCCTCAGGTTAAGCAGGGTATCGGACCGGCGCTACCGCGTCCTAATCCGGTAAAACTGCCTACGCGTCGTGAGCTGGCTTCTTATGGCATTAAGTTACCTTCTCAGCGCATGGCTGAAGAGAAAGCCAAAGCGGAAGAGAGCGAAACGGCATCGGCTACGTCGGTTTCCACTGCACCTGATGCTGAAGAGGCATTGCAGCAGGCTGAACTGCGTCAGGCCTTCCAGTCTGAACAACAGCAGCGTTACGGCACCAGCTGGCAGCAGGACGAAGAAGAGGAGCAGGATGCGCAGCAGCAGGATGCACTGGCGCGTCAGTTCGCCGAGCAGCAACAGCAGCGCTATGAACCTGAAGTGAGAAAAGAGCCGGTATTGAATATTGATACTGCCTCCGCGTTCGATTTTTCACCGATGAAAGATCTGGTGGATGACGGCCCGTCTGAACCGCTGTTTACCATTGCTGCGACGCCGGAGCCGGAAGCGCCTGCGGTTTCACACGAACCGTGGCAGCAGGTGAGTGAGGTCTCAAGTCCTCAGGCACCGGCTCAGGTACCTGCACCTGCCCGTTTTGCACCGGCAGAACCTGCCTATAGTGCCCCAGTGACGCCTGCGGCTCCCGCAGAACCTGCCTATCATGCACCAGCGGCACCTCAGGCCCCGGCTTATTCTGCGCCAGCTTACGGTACGCCAGCAGATCCTGAAGCGGGTTATGCCGCGCCGTCTGCGCCTGTGTATGCTGCACCAACGGCGCCTCACGCCCCGGCTTATTCTGCGCCGTCTTATGGGACGCCAGCCGTTGAGCCGGTTCAGCCAGTTGAAGAAGCGAAACCTTCACTGCATGACAGCCTGATCCATCCGTTCCTGATGCGCCACGAGCAGCCGCTGGAGAAACCGTCCACGCCACTGCCTTCGCTGGATCTGCTGACGGCGCCTCCTGAAGAGGAAGAGCCGGTTGATATGTTCTCGCTGGAGCAGACTGCCCGTCTGGTGGAGTCACGCTTAGGCGATTACCGCGTTAAAGCCGAAGTGGTTGGCATCTCACCTGGCCCGGTTATCACCCGTTTCGAGCTTGACCTGGCGCCGGGTGTAAAAGCAGCACGTATCTCTAACCTGTCGCGCGACCTGGCACGATCACTCTCGACTGTCGCGGTTCGCGTGGTGGAAGTGATCCCTGGCAAACCTTATGTGGGCCTGGAACTGCCAAACAAACATCGTCAGACCGTTTATCTGCGTGAAGTCCTGGATTGCCCTAAATTCCGCGACAACCCGTCGCCACTGGCCGTCGTGCTGGGTAAAGACATTGCCGGTCAGCCGGTCGTGGCCGATCTGGCGAAAATGCCGCACTTACTTGTTGCCGGTACTACCGGTTCCGGTAAGTCCGTGGGCGTGAACGCTATGATCATCAGCATGCTCTACAAGGCGACACCAGAAGAAGTTCGCTTCATTATGATCGACCCGAAAATGCTGGAGCTGTCGGTCTATGAAGGCATTCCGCACCTGCTGACCGAAGTGGTCACCGACATGAAGGACGCCGCGAATGCGCTGCGCTGGAGCGTCGGCGAAATGGAGCGTCGCTATAAGCTGATGTCGGCGCTGGGCGTGCGTAACCTGGCGGGTTACAACGAGAAAGTGGAGCAGGCCGAAGCGATGGGCCGTCCGATTCCTGATCCGTTCTGGAAACCGGGCGACAGCATGGATATGACCCCGCCGGTTCTGGAGAAACTGCCGTATATCGTGGTAATGGTCGATGAGTTTGCTGACCTGATCATGGCAGTGGGTAAAAAGGTTGAAGAGCTGATTGCGCGCCTGGCACAGAAAGCCCGTGCTGCGGGTATCCATCTGGTGCTGGCAACACAGCGTCCATCCGTAGATGTGATTACTGGCCTGATCAAAGCGAACATCCCGACACGTATCGCCTTTACCGTTTCGAGCAAGATAGACTCCCGTACCATTCTCGATCAGGGCGGCGCGGAATCCCTGCTGGGTATGGGTGACATGCTTTACATGCCGCCAAACTCCTCACTGCCGGTTCGTGTTCACGGTGCCTTTGTGCGTGACCAGGAAGTACATGCGGTGGTTCAGGACTGGAAAGCACGTGGTCGTCCGCAATATATCGACAGTATTACGGCAGGCGAAGAGAGCGAAAGTGCCGGTGGCATCGATAGCGATGAAGAACTTGATCCGCTGTTCGATCAGGCAGTCGGCTTTGTGGTCGATAAGCGCCGAGCCTCGATTTCAGGCGTTCAGCGTCAGTTCCGCATCGGCTATAACCGCGCGGCACGTATCATTGAGCAGATGGAAGCGCAGGGCATCGTCTCTGCACCAGGACACAATGGTAACCGTGAAGTGCTGTCGCCACCGCCTCACGATATGTAGCGGTTAAATGTTTTGAAACACTACTTGATGAGCCAGTTCCGACTGGCTCATTGTTTTTACGCGGTTAACCCCCATATCTGGATCAGCTTTCGGCTTTTTCCTCTGTTCTGATGACGGAACGGCGACCAGGCTTAATGCAGTTATCGATGGGAACGTTTAAATAAGGAATTGAAGCAGATGAAATTACGCGTAATCGCTCTGGGCCTGTTGGCCA
This sequence comes from Pantoea sp. S62, assembly GCF_016658625.1. Taxonomy (NCBI): domain Bacteria; kingdom Pseudomonadati; phylum Pseudomonadota; class Gammaproteobacteria; order Enterobacterales; family Erwiniaceae; genus Pantoea; species Pantoea sp. S62. The sequence continues at coordinate 160,409 of NZ_JACVVI010000002.1, forward strand.
CCTTTTCTTCAGCCAGCGTTCTGGCTGATGCTTCCAGTGATCTGCAACAGCGCCTGAACAAGGTCAGCAGCTTCCACGCCAGCTTCACGCAAAAAGTGACCGACAGCAGCGGTGCCAATGTGCAGGATGGTGAAGGCGAATTGTGGGTTAAACGTCCCAGCCTGTTTAACTGGCACATGACCGCGCCGGATGAAAGCATCATCATCTCTGACGGCAAATCGCTGTGGTTCTACAATCCATTTGTTGAGCAGGCGACCGTTAGCCTGCTGCAGAATGCGACCAGCAATACGCCGTTTATGCTGATTGCCCGCAACCAGTCGAATGACTGGAAGCAGTACAACATTAAACAGCAGGGTGACAATTTCGAGCTGACACCGAAAAACAGCGATGGCAACCTGAAACAGTTCACCATTCAGGTGACCTCCAGCGGCACCATTAACCGCTTCAGCGCTATCGAACAGGATGGCCAGCGCAGTGATTACCAGCTGAAAAGTCAGCAGAATGGTGCTATCAGCCCGGATAAATTCACGTTCACACCGCCTAAAGGCGTGACGGTGGACGACCAACGTCAGTGAGGTCACGGTGAGTAACCTGTCCCTGGATTTTTCCACCGAAAATTTCAAACCTCTGGCCGCGCGTATGCGGCCAGAAACATTGAAACAGTACATTGGTCAGCAACATCTGCTGGGTGCGGGCAAACCGCTGCCGCGCGCGATTGAAGCAGGGCACCTGCACTCGATGATCCTGTGGGGACCACCCGGGACCGGCAAGACGACACTCGCTGAAATTATTGCGCATTATGGTAACGCCGATGTGGAGCGTATCTCAGCAGTCACTTCGGGTGTGAAAGAGATTCGTGAGGCGATTGAGCGTGCCCGCCAGAATAAACATGCCGGGCGACGCACCATCCTGTTTGTGGATGAGGTCCATCGGTTCAACAAGAGCCAGCAGGATGCTTTTCTGCCGCATATCGAAGATGGCACGATTACCTTTATTGGTGCGACCACCGAAAACCCCTCTTTTGAACTCAACTCCGCATTGCTGTCACGCGCCCGCGTTTACCTGCTGAAATCACTGACGACCGAGGATATTGAGAAGGTGCTGGATCAGGCGATGCAGGATAAAGCGCGTGGGTATGGCGACAGTGACATCGTGCTGCCGGATAATACACGCAGGATGATCGCTGAACTGGTTAATGGCGATGCACGCCGGGCGCTGAACACGCTGGAAATGATGGCGGATATGGCTGAAATCACCGCCTCGGGTCAGCGTGAACTGACGCCGCAGTTGCTCAACGAAGTCTCGGGTGAACGATCCGCGCGTTTTGACAACAAAGGCGACCGCTTTTACGATTTGATTTCAGCTCTGCACAAATCCGTGCGCGGCTCGGCACCCGATGCGGCGCTTTACTGGTATGCACGCATTATTACCGCGGGTGGCGACCCGCTCTATGTCGCACGCCGGTTGCTGGCTATCGCCTCAGAAGATGTCGGCAATGCCGACCCACGCGGCATGCAGGTGGCGATTGCGGCGTGGGATTGCTTTACGCGCGTCGGGCCGGCAGAAGGGGAGCGTGCCATCGCTCAGGCCATTGTTTATCTCGCGTGCGCGCCTAAAAGTAATGCAGTCTACAACGCGTTTAAAGCCGCCATGCGTGATGCGCGCGACCATCCCGATTACGATGTACCTGAGCATCTGCGTAATGCGCCGACTAAGCTGATGAAAGAGATGGGCCTGGGCAAAGAGTATCGTTATGCCCATAACGAAACCAACGCCTATGCCGCCGGTGAAGTCTATTTTCCACAGGAACTGGCCAGCGCACGCTATTACACCCCAACCCAGCGTGGGCTTGAGGGTAAGATTGGTGAAAAGCTAAGCTGGCTCGCTGAGCAGGATCAAAATAGCCCGACAAAACGCTACCGCTGAAACAGACGTTACGGTAATGTGGGCAATGTTTTCAACGCATTCCGCGGGAATGCGTCCCTTCTTTCAACCAACTTTTTATACACAGGATAAGCATGCTCGATCCCAATCTGCTGCGTAACGAGCCAGACGCAGTCGCAGAAAAACTGGCACGCCGGGGATACAAACTGGATGTGGAAACGCTGCGTTCGCTTGAAGAGCGTCGCAAAGTACTGCAGGTGGAAACTGAAAATCTGCAGGCAGAGCGTAACTCCCGATCCAAATCCATCGGTCAGGCCAAAGCACGTGGGGAAGACATCGAGCCGCTGCGTCAGGAAGTGAACGCGCTGGGCGAACGCCTGGATGCCGCAAAAGCAGAACTGGATGAACTGCAGAATCAAATCCGTGACTTTGCGCTGGCGCTGCCGAACATTCCGGCAGATGAAGTGCCGCTGGGCAAAGATGACAGCGAAAACCAGGAAGTGAGCCGCTGGGGTACCCCGCGCGAGTTCAGCTTCCAGGTTAAAGATCACGTTGAGCTGGGTGAAGCGGCGAAAGGCCTGGATTTTGCGGCTGCCGTGAAACTGACCGGTTCACGCTTTGTGGTCATGCAGGGGCAGATTGCCCGCCTGCACCGTGCACTGAGTCAGTTTATGATTGACCTGCACACTGAGCAGCATGGCTACCTTGAAACCTACGTGCCTTACCTGGTTAATCACGAAACGCTTTATGGCACCGGTCAGCTGCCTAAGTTCGGCGAGGACCTGTTCCACACTCGCCCGCTGGAAGAGCAATCGGATAGCAGTAACTATGCGTTGATTCCTACTGCGGAAGTGCCGCTGACCAACCTGATGCGCGATGAGATCGTGGAAGAGGATAGCCTGCCGGTTAAACTGACCGCGCATACGCCATGCTTTCGTTCTGAAGCGGGTTCTTACGGTCGTGACACGCGCGGCCTGATCCGTATGCACCAGTTCGACAAAGTTGAAATGGTGCAGATTGTCACTCCGGAACAGTCAATGGATGCGCTGGAAGAGCTGACTGGTCATGCGGAAAAAGTGCTGCAGCTGCTGAATCTGCCGTATCGTAAGGTTTTACTCTGTACTGGCGATATGGGCTTTGGATCGACCAAAACCTACGATCTGGAAGTCTGGCTGCCAGCGCAGAATACCTATCGTGAAATTTCATCCTGTTCCAACATGGGTGATTTCCAGGCGCGTCGTATGCAGGCGCGTTACCGCAACAAACAGGAAAAGAAACCGCGTCTGGTTCATACCCTGAATGGTTCAGGACTGGCCGTAGGCCGCACTCTGGTCGCGGTGCTGGAAAACTATCAGCAGGAAGATGGCCGCATCACCGTGCCTGAAGTTTTACGTCCCTACATGAATGGCGTCGATGTCATCGGCTAAGCGATTCACCATTCTTAAACCCGGCCATGGCCGGGTTTTTTTATGCGTAGTTTTTGAAAAAAGGATTTACTAAGACCGAATTTAATCACAAATAAACGTTATCGATATCAGGTGCGTCGGAACGCTTAAAAATCTAATTTTTCATAGAGATAGCGCTCAGCAATATGCCGCATAACACAATTGTAACCCACTGAAGATTAGTAAATTAAATTGTCCCGCAGCAAAATGTGCTGCTATCAAATTCAGCCCATTGACTTTAAAAAAGCCAGTGGCAAACTGCGCGCAATTTACTTCATTTTGCTCTGGTTTCTATCCCCTATGTCAACCTGGTCACGCCCCGTGATATTGCTGCTTTGCGGCCTGATGTTAATGACTGTCGCCATTGCCGTGCTGAATACGCTTGTTCCACTGTGGCTGACGCATGACTTACTGACAACCTGGCAGGTGGGCATCGTAAGTTCCTCTTATTACACCGGCAATCTGGCAGGTACATTACTGGCTGGCTGGTTAATCAGACATTACGGGTTTAATCGCAGTTATTATCTGGCAACCGGGCTCTTTGCCGTGGCAACGATTTGCCTGGTAACGATGGAAGGTTTCTGGGCGTGGAGTTCGCTTCGTTTTGTCGCGGGGGTAGGCTGTGCGCTGATGTGGGTCGTGGTTGAAAGCGCACTTCTCTGTAGCGGAACCGTCCGAAATCGTGGACAGCTACTGGCTGCCTATATGATCGTTTATTATCTTGGCACTGTAACCGGTCAGTTACTGGTCAGCACCCTCTCTACAGAATTACTGAGCGTAGTACCCTGGGTCACTTCACTGGTGTTCTGTGCGGTACTGCCTCTGGTCTTTACACGAGTATCAGCCACCGGTGAAGCGGCTGAAGCGGCACCGGCTCGCATCTGGCCGATGCTTCGTCGTCGCAGTTCACGTCTCGGCATCAATGGCTGCATTATCTCCGGTATCGTTTTAGGTTCGCTTTATGGCCTGATGCCGCTTTACCTGTCGCATCAGGGAATGAGTGATGCCAATGTCGGCTACTGGATGGCGTTACTGGTCAGCGCCGGTATTGTCGGGCAGTGGCCAGTTGGTCGGCTGGCCGATCGTTTCGGCCGCTTGCTGGTGCTGCGGGTGCAGGTCTTTGTCGTTATCCTGGGTGCGATGGCGATGCTAACCAATGCCGCAATGGCACCAGCACTGTTTGTTCTGGGTCTGGCAGGCTTCACACTCTATCCGGTGGCCATGTCCTGGGCTTGTGAGACGGTTGCACATCATGAACTGGTTGCGATGAATCAGGCGCTGCTGATGAGTTATACCGTTGGCAGTCTGGCTGGACCGGCAATGACCTCCGTTCTGATGCAGAATTATTCTGACCGGCTGCTGTTTGTGATGATCGCTGCAGTAGCGCTGATCTATCTGCTGATGCTGCTGCGTAAAGCGGACCAGCAGGCGACGCCAGTGGCACATGCCTGATCGCTGAACAGTAAAAAGGGAGCGTTAAGCTCCCTTTTTTGTGACCGATTCTCTAGTACATCACTTCGTGGCCGTAGCTGGCGAGAATATTCTTAACGCGTTCCATCGTCTCTTTCGCCGGTGGTTTCACCCCATCCAGCTTGTACTCTTCACCCATCGCAATCCATTTATGCTTACCCAGTTCGTGATAGGGCAGCAATTCAATCTTCTCAACGTTCTCCATGTCACGTGTGAATTCACCCAGCCGATGCGCGGTGTCATCATCGTCGGAGTAACCGGGTACGACGACAAAACGGATCCAGGTCCGCTTGCCTTTTTTCTGCAGGTAGCGGGCAAAATCCAGGGTACGGTGATTTGATACCCCCACCAGAATCTGATGCACATCGTCATTCATCTGTTTGAGATCGAGCATCACTAAGTCAGTCACGTCGAGCAGTTCGTCGATTACCGGATCGTAGCGGCGTACGAAGCCATTGGTGTCGAGACAGGTATGGATGCCTTCGGCCTTGCAGGCGCGGAACCAGTCACGCACAAATTCAGCCTGAAGAATCGCTTCACCGCCAGACGCAGTAACACCGCCGCCAGAGGCATTCATAAAGTGGCGATAGGAGAGCACATCCGCCATCAGCGCCTCGACGCTGATCTCTTTGCCGCCGTGAGTATCCCAGGTGTCACGGTTGTGACAATAGAGACAGCGCATCAGGCAGCCCTGGAAGAAGGTGATGAAGCGGATGCCTGGACCGTCGACGGTCCCGCAGGATTCAAATGAGTGGATACGACCGTTAACTGACATTGCGATGTTTCTCCAGTGAGTCTGCCGGGACAGACGGCGCAATCTCTGTTGCGCTCAGGGCAGGAAATCGATTCTGGTGGGAACCTTGATGAAGATGTCCATCAGAACAGACTTTTAAGGAAAAGGCTCCGCGAGGAGCCTTTTTATCGGGTTTAGCCGTGATTACAGTGACTGTGTGAAGGTACGGGTAATCACATCCTGCTGCTGCTCTTTAGTCAGTGAGTTAAAGCGTACAGCGTAACCAGAAACGCGAATCGTCAACTGCGGATATTTCTCTGGATGCTCCATCGCGTCCAGCAGCATTTCACGGTTCATAACGTTGACGTTAAGGTGCTGGCCGCCTTCGATGCTGGCTTCGTGGTGGAAGTAACCATCCATCAGACCGGCAAGGTTGGTTTTGCGCACATTATCATCTTTGCCCAGCGCGTTTGGCACGATTGAGAAGGTATAGGAGATACCATCTTTCGCGTAGGCAAACGGCAGTTTAGCGACAGAAGTCAGTGAAGCCACCGCACCTTTCTGGTCACGACCATGCATCGGATTAGCACCAGGTCCAAACGGTGCGCCAGCGCGACGTCCATCCGGCGTGTTACCGGTTTTCTTACCATACACCACGTTCGAGGTGATGGTCAGAACAGACTGCGTCGGTACGGCATTACGATAGGTAGTCAGCTGCTGAATTTTCTTCATGAAGCGTTCAACCAGATCGCAGGCCAGATCATCAACGCGAGCGTCGTTGTTACCGAACTGAGGATATTCACCTTCAATATCGAAGTCGATCGCCAGACCATCTTCGTCACGAATCGGTTTCACTTTGGCGTATTTAATTGCAGAAAGTGAATCCGCAGCAACAGAGAGACCGGCGATACCACAGGCCATGGTGCGATAGACATCCCGGTCATGCAGAGCCATCAGTGCCGCTTCATAGCTGTACTTATCATGCATGTAGTGGATGATGTTCAGCGAAGTCACATACTGTTTTGCCAGCCAGTCCATGAAGTGATCCATACGCTCCATGACGGTGTCGAAATCCAGCACGTCGTCGCTGATTTTGTCGCCTTTCGGTCCGACCTGCATTTTCAGTTTTTCATCCACGCCGCCGTTGATTGCGTAAAGCAGCGTTTTCGCCAGGTTGGCACGTGCGCCAAAGAACTGCATTTGTTTGCCGACAATCATCGGACTCACGCAGCAGGCGATGGCGTAGTCATCATTGTTGAAATCAGGACGCATCAGGTCATCGTTCTCATACTGCAAAGATGAAGTATCAATAGAGACTTTAGCGGCGTATTTTTTGAAATTAATGGGCAGTTTTTCTGACCACAGAATGGTCATGTTTGGCTCAGGTGAAGGACCCATGGTGTAGAGGGTATTCAGGAAGCGGAAGGTGCTTTTTGATACCAGTGTGCGACCATCAACGCCCATACCTGCCAGTGATTCGGTTGCCCAGATTGGGTCACCAGAGAACAGCTCATCATATTCCGGGGTACGCAGGAAGCGAACCATGCGCAGTTTCATGACCAGATGGTCAATCAGTTCCTGAGCCTGTTCTTCCGTCAGCTTACCGGCTTTAAGGTCACGCTCAATGTAAACATCCAGGAAGGTTGAGACGCGGCCAAACGACATGGCAGCACCGTTTTGTGATTTAACGGCAGCCAGATAACCATAGTAAGTCCACTGCACAGCTTCCATTGCGTTGGTAGCCGGGCCGGAAATGTCATGACCATACTTTGCGGCCATCTCTTTAATCTGAGCCAGCGCATGATGCTGATCGGAGATCTCTTCACGCAGACGAATGGTTGCTTCGAGATTCACACCGTTCTCTAAATCTTCCTGCAGTGATGCGAACTGAGCGAATTTATCCGCCATCAGGAAATCGATGCCGTATAACGCCACACGACGATAGTCACCGATAATACGGCCACGGCCATAAGCATCAGGAAGACCGGTCAGAATACCTGATTTGCGGCAGCGCAGAATGTCCGGGGTATAAACATCGAATACACCCTGGTTGTGTGTTTTGCGGTATTCAGTGAAGATTTTTTTCAGAGAAGGGTCGAGTTCACGGCCATACACTTTGCATGAACCTTCGACCATTTTGATGCCGCCATAAGGAATGATGGCGCGTTTTAATGGCGCTTCAGTCTGCAGCCCAACAATTTTTTCCAGAGACTTATTAATGTAGCCCGCGTCGTGCGAGGTAATCGTGGAGGCGAGATCGGTGTCGAAGTCGACTGGCGCGTGGGTGCGGTTCTCAATTTTGATGCCTTCCAGCACGCTTTCCCACAGTTTGGTGGTCGCTTCAGTGGCGCCCGCCAGGAATGACTCATCACCTTCATAGGGGGTGTAGTTTTTCTGAATGAAGTCGCGCACATTGACGCTGTTCTGCCATTCGCCTTCAGCAAATCCTTCCCATGCTGAAGCCAGTTTTGCATTAAGTTCGGTCATAATATACCTGCCTTATATGAAGAGACTTTACGGTCGGGCACAGTCAACGTCCTGTGCCGTCAAAAATGCGTTTAATGTACCTGGTCACCTTTGCGGAGATAGATAACCCAGTAAGTCAGCCCAACCAGAACGCCACCGCCGATGATGTTACCGATCGTTACGGGAATCAGATTGTGGAGAATAAAGTTACTGACGGTCAGCGCGTGAAACTGTGCAGCCGTAGTGCCAGCAGCCTGCCAGAACTCAGGTGTTGCGAAGTCGCGGATAGTAATGGCATAGGGAATGAGAAACATGTTGGCGATGCTGTGTTCGAAACCGCTGGCGACAAACATCCCAACAGGCAGAATCATCACGACCAGCTTATCGGTCAGGCTGCGACCGGAATAGCTCATCCAGACGGCGAGGCAGACGAGCAGATTAGCTAATGTACCCAGACAGACTGCTTCTATGAAGGTGTGATGCATTTTGTGATCGGCGGTTTCCAGGACATTTAAGCCCCAGGCACCATTTGCAACCATATGCTGTCCGGCAAACCACATCAGGGCGACAAAGAAGAGTGCACCTGCCAGGTTACCGGCGTAGACGTTAAACCAGTTGCGGGCCAGCTGACCCCAGCTGATGCGACCACTGGCTTTAGCCACGACGATTAATACCGTCGAGGTAAAAAGGTCGGCGCCACACACCACGACCAGCATCAAACCGAGTGAGAAACAGATACCGCCAATTAGTTTGGCTATGCCATAGGGCATCGCGCCGCTGCCGGTAGTCGCTGTAATATAAAAAACGAATGCGATTGAGATGAATACGCCAGCGTTTATTGCCAGAAAGAAGGTCGTAAAGGGATGTTTGGTTGCTTTATAGATACCGGCCTCTTCGGCCACTTTCGCCATTGCGGCTGGTAATAAAAGATTAAAAGGGTTGTCAGTTTTCACACTAACTTACTCCTGAAGTTGTCTGAAAAAATACTAACAAAGGAGTATAGGTCAGCAATTGATGTGGATCATGTTTGCCGAAATGGTCGCCATCATCTCGCATGGAAATGAAAAAATAATCGCGTAAATTATTGAAAGTGTAAGTTTAAATTAATTTTAAAAATACAAATATATTTTAACGTGATGCGGTTGCTCGCACTTTTAATTCAGTCTATGTTACGAATTAATATCTTATATGTTAAGTGAAATGATGCAATGTGGCGGAAGGTATTTTTATTACAGCTAATGTTTCATTGAGATAGAGGGAAATTATGGCACCAGATAAATCCAGTGCCATGTTGAGCTATCTGTTTCCAGCTACAGGCGTTATGCCTTACGCTTTTTTCCAGTAATGACGTTTAGCGGCCTGCAGTTTTTCGTAGGCAGCAAGCAGGGATTGATGGGCCGGGAATGCCTGCAACTCTTCATCCACAGCCTGAAGCCCGTTAAACGGATTCTCACCACTAATAGCAGCGGAAGCCGCTTCCATTGCGTTCTCACCATACATACGCAGGAAGGCGTGATGATACTGCAGCGGATCGCGCTCATCTTCCATTGCCAGTAATAGCAGGGTCTGCAGGCAGCGATAGTAATTAGCCCGCTCTGGCGTAAAGATTGAGCTGTTAAACTCCATTGTCCACTCGGTCCAGATCAATGCCTGATCCAGATCGCCGCCCGCCAGCGCCAGCATCGCTTTTAATTCGCCAATACGCAGCGTGTACCAGCCGTTGTCTTTACCGGTTGCCAGGCCCAGCAGCTCGCGAACGCGGGTGAAGTCGTCAAAACCTTCATCATCCAGCTGTCCAATCAGATCCAGATACTCTTCCGGATTCCAGTTGCTGTCAGGCAGGGCAAGCAGGGTTTCACGCATGCCAGCACCCATGCTGTTATTTGCCAGGAACAGATCTTCCGCCGGGTAGATATCAGACATGCCAGGTACGATGATGCGGCAGGCATAGACGCCCAGGTGCTCGTAGTCAGCGATATAGACCTCCTGATCTTCTGAAGCGAAGATCGCCATCAGCGTAGCAAATTCCTGCTCGGTGCTGCCTGCGAAAGACCAGTCGACAAAGGGATAATCTGCCGTCTCTTTAAACAGATCCCAGGAGATCAGACCGCTTGAATCGATGAAGTGTGTTTCAAGGTTGGCATGTTCAGCCACTTCTTCGTCATCAAAGGTTGGTGGTGTAAACACATCCAGATCTTTGAGGCTGCGACCCTGCAGCAACTCAGTAACGGTACGCTCCAGCGCCACACCGAAATCAGGGTGCGCACCAAAGGAAGCAAAACAGGTGCCATTGGTCGGGTTAAACAGCACCACACAGATAACCGGATATTTGCCGCCCAGCGAAGCGTCATAGGCGAAAATCGGGAAGCCTTCCGCTTCAAGGCGCGCAATCGCCTCAATGACGTCAGGATAACGCTGCATCACCGCATCAGGAATCGCTGGCAGGCTGATTGCTTCAGCAATAATGCGATTTTTAATGTAGCGCTCAAACACTTCTGACAACCCCTGAACACGCGCTTCATTCGCGGTGTTGCCCGCCGACATGCCATTTGAGACATAGAGGTTGCCGATGATGTTCATCGGGATATAGACAGTTTGCTGATCAGACTGGCGGGTAAAGGGCAGAGCGCAGATACCACGCTCAGCATTGCCGGACTGCAAATCAATCAGGCCGGAAGCCGTCAGAGCATTGTCGGCATCGTAAAACGCATGCAGGCGCGCATCAAGAATGCCTTCAGGTAAGGAATCATTCTCTGGTAACGCAAACCATTTTTCATTGGGATAGTGAACAAAATCACCGTTAGCGATCTTTTTCCCCAGCCAGAAGTCAGCAAAAAAATAGTTAGTAGAGAGACGCTCAAAATACTCGCCCAGCGCAGAGGCCAGTGCCGCTTTTTTACTGGCGCCTTTACCATTGGTAAAGCAGAGCGGGCAATCGCGGTCGCGGATGTGCACAGACCAGACATGGGGAACAGGATTAAGCCAGGAGGCTTCTTCAATATTAAAGCCAAGATCCTGCAGCTTGATCTGGAAACGCGCGATGGAGTCTTCCAGTGCGGCATCTTTGCCCGGGATAAATGTTTGCGTCATAGTGCCGCTCTCTCTGTTGTCATAGGGTGCGTAAAGCGCGCCATGATACGGATTTTGCTAACTGACCGCTATCAGGGCGGGACATTTTTACCGGCTTAGTTTACCGGCATAGTTTTCATTGCCGCGGCACTCAGGCCAAAGGCGGATTGGTGGGGCTGGATAGAGCCTCACAAAATTCCGTTCAGATTTGCATTGGTAACATAACCTCCGGCGAGCCGGATTCAGAAAATGTGACCGCACCCTGATTTATGATTGCAGCTATCAGAATGCAGTGATAAAACCGGATGGTTATTCATAACCGTTCGATATGACAGTGGTGAGGGGAAATGACGCAAGTTTACAATTTTAGCTCTGGCCCGGCGATGCTACCGGTTGAAGTCCTTCGTCGTGCAGAACAGGAGCTGACGAACTGGCGCGGTCTGGGTACCTCTGTAATGGAGATCAGTCACCGCAGTAAAGAGTTTATTCAGGTGGCTGAGGAAGCGGAGCAGGACTTCCGTGATCTGCTAAAAATACCGGCTAATTACAAAGTTTTATTCTGTCATGGCGGCGCGCGTGCTCAGTTCGCTGCTGTACCGGGTAATCTGCTCGGGCAAGCGACCAGCGCCGACTATGTCGATGGCGGCTACTGGGCACACAGTGCAATTAAGGAAGCGGAAAAGTATTGCTCCCCTCGCACGCTGGATGTGAAAACCACCCGCGATGGTAAACGTGCCATTCTGCCGATGAGCGAATGGCAGGTGAGTGAATCGTCTGCTTACCTGCATTTCTGCCCGAATGAAACTATTGATGGCATCGCCATTGATGAACAGCCCGATTTCGGCAGTAAAACGGTTGTCGCTGACTTCTCATCTACCATTCTGTCACGTCCGATCGATGTGAGCCGCTATGGCGTGATTTATGCAGGCGCGCAAAAAAATGTCGGCCCGGCCGGATTAACGCTGGTTGTCCTTCGCGAAGATCTGCTGGGTCAGGCGCACGCCTCTGTACCTTCAATTCTTGATTACAAAGTGCTGGCCGATAATGATTCGATGTTTAATACTCCGCCAACATTTGCGTGGTATCTCTCAGGCTTAGTGTTTAAATGGCTGAAAGAGAAGGGTGGCGTAGCCGAAATTGATCGTATCAATCAGGCAAAATCTGACCTGCTTTATGGCGTTATCGATCACAGTGGCTTCTACCGTAACGATGTGGCTAAAGAAAACCGCTCACGCATGAATATTCCTTTCCAGCTGGCGGATGCGTCGCTCGATGCGCTGTTCCTGGAAGAGTCATTTAAGGCAGGATTGCATGCGCTCAAAGGCCATCGTGTAGTAGGCGGTATGCGCGCCTCTATTTATAATGCGATGCCGCTGGAAGGTGTGAAGGCGCTGACCGATTTCATGGTCGACTTTGAACGCCGTCACGGCTGATTACTAAGATATCAGCATTGATGCTGATGCCAGACCTCGCCATATGGCGAGGTCTCTGTATTTTTTGAGGATTTTGTTTCACATGCAGGACTCCCTGACTCTCCAACCGATCGCGCGCGTTGATGGCACCGTAAATCTGCCCGGTTCAAAAAGCGTTTCCAATCGCGCATTGCTGCTGGCTGCGCTGGCTAAAGGCACCACCCGTCTGACTAACCTGCTCGACAGCGATGATGTAAAGCACATGCTGAATGCGCTGACTGCGCTGGGCGTAAACTATACGCTTTCCGGCGATCGCACCGTGTGTGAAGTGACGGGAAATGCCGGGCCGCTGCACGCATCTCAACCGCTGTCGCTGTTTCTGGGCAATGCCGGAACCGCAATGCGTCCTCTGGCCGCGGCACTTTGTCTGGGTGAGCACGATATCGAACTGACTGGCGAACCCCGCATGAAAGAGCGTCCCATCGGCCATCTGGTTGACGCGCTTCGTCAGGGTGGCGCAATCATTGATTACCTGGAAAATGAAAACTATCCGCCGCTGCGTTTACGCGGAGGTTTCATTGGGGGTGACGTCAGCGTGGATGGCAGCGTATCCAGTCAGTTCCTGACTGCACTGCTGATGACCACGCCGCTGGCACAGCAGGACACCTGCATTACCATCAAAGGTGATTTGGTTTCCAAACCTTATATCGATATCACTCTGAATCTGATGCAGTGCTTTGGCGTCGACGTTGAGAATCAGAACTATCAGCGCTTCCTGATCAAGGGCCAGCAACAGTATCAGTCACCGGGCGATTACCTGGTTGAGGGCGATGCCTCTTCCGCCTCCTATTTCCTGGCTGCTGCTGCCATAAAAGGCGGGACGGTTCGCGTCACCGGTATCGGGCGCCAGAGTGTGCAGGGCGACATCCGTTTCGCTGACGTGCTGGAAAGGATGGGCGCTGTGATTGAGTGGGGCGACGATTATATTGCCTGCACGGCCGGAAAACTGCAGGCTATCGATATGGATATGAATCATATCCCTGATGCTGCAATGACCATTGCGACCACCGCGCTGTTTGCAGAGGGCACTACCCAGTTACGTAATATTTATAACTGGCGGGTAAAAGAGACCGATCGACTGAGCGCAATGGCCACGGAATTACGTAAAGTTGGGGCGGAAGTCGAAGAAGGTCATGATTTCATCCGTATTACACCGCCAGCATCGCTGATTCATGCTGATATTGGCACCTACAATGACCACCGCATGGCGATGTGTTTTTCTCTGGTTGCACTTTCTGATACGCCGGTAACCATTCTTGATCCTGGCTGTACAGCGAAAACCTTCCCGGACTATTTTGTTCAACTGGCTAAAATCAGCCAGCACGCCTGATATTGCCTTTCCGGTGCGGTTCCGCACCGGATCTCTCCCTGATTTAATCTGGCTGCAACCGCACCGATATCCTCTGAATTGACTAACATTTCGAACCCCGTCAGTGCGAAAGGGTAACCAAGCCTTGCTATGCAGCGTATAATGCTAAGCATTAAGGGTGGCCTGAAGGTCATAATGCACGCAGCAACAGGAGGGAATAATGACAGTAACTGCCCCGGTCATAACTATTGATGGGCCAAGTGGAGCGGGGAAGGGAACCCTGTGCAAAGCGATGGCAGAATCGCTGCAGTGGCATCTGCTGGATTCCGGTGCTATTTACCGCGTGCTGGCGTTAGCCGCATTGCATCATCAGGTGGACATTGAATCTGAAGAGGCGCTGGTGCCGATTGCTGCGCATCTTGATGTGCGCTTTTTGTCACAAAACGGTGAAATGCAGGTCATACTTGAAGGTGAAGATGTGACCGGTGAAATCCGCACTCAGGAGGTCAGCAATACCGCATCACGTGTCGCTGCGTTTCCACGGGTGCGCGAAGCGTTATTGCGCCGCCAGCGCGGTTTCCGCGAGATGCCGGGCCTGATTGCTGATGGCCGTGATATGGGCACCGTGGTTTTCCCGGATGCGCCAGTAAAGATTTTCCTTGATGCCAGCCCGGAAGAGCGTGCTCAGCGACGTATGCTACAGTTGCAGGGAAATGGCTTTAATGTTAACTTTGACCGCCTTTTAGCCGAGATAAAAGAACGCGACGACCGCGATCGTAACCGCGCAATTGCGCCTTTAGTGGCTGCTGCCGATGCACTGGTTCTGGACTCTACAGAGATGTCTATCGACCAGGTCATTGAAAAAGCGCTACACTATGCCCGCGAGAAGCTGGGCATCCCGGCTTAACTGAATTTATCACCCTGTACCACGGATCCGGTGCCGGGCATGTGAAACAACCCCATCCGACATGAAGTCAGATGGACGTTAAATTGAAGAATCCTGAAGATTATCAATATGACTGAATCTTTTGCTCAACTATTTGAAGAATCCTTAAAAACAATCGAAACCCGCCCGGGTTCTATCGTTCGTGGCATCGTCGTTTCTATCGACAAAGATGTCGTTCTGGTTGATGCGGGTCTGAAATCTGAATCTGCAATTCCTGCAGAGCAGTTCAAGAACGCAGCCGGCGAACTGGAAATCCAGGTTGGCGACGAAGTTGATGTTGCTCTGGATGCAGTGGAAGACGGCTTCGGTGAAACCCTGCTGTCCCGTGAGAAAGCTAAGCGCCATGAAGCATGGATCACGCTGGAGAAAGCTTACGAAGACGCTGAAACTGTTACCGGTGTTATCAACGGCAAAGTTAAAGGCGGCTTCACAGTTGAGCTCAACGGTATCCGTGCGTTCCTGCCAGGTTCACTGGTAGATGTGCGTCCGGTGCGCGATACGCTGCATCTGGAAGGCAAAGAGCTTGAGTTCAAAGTCATCAAGCTGGATCAGAAACGCAACAACGTCGTGGTTTCACGTCGTGCGGTTATCGAATCCGAAAACAGCGCAGAGCGCGATCAGCTGCTGGAAAACCTGCAGGAAGGCATGGAAGTTAAAGGTATCGTTAAGAACCTCACTGACTACGGTGCATTCGTTGATCTGGGCGGCGTTGATGGCCTGCTGCACATCACTGATATGGCATGGAAACGCGTTAAGCATCCAAGCGAAATCGTTAACGTTGGCGACGAAATCACCGTTAAGGTGCTGAAGTTCGACCGCGAGCGTACCCGTGTTTCTCTGGGTCTGAAGCAGCTGGGCGAAGATCCATGGGTTGCTATCGCTAAACGCTATCCGGAAGGCACCCGCCTGACCGGTCGTGTTACCAACCTGACTGATTACGGCTGCTTCGTGGAAATCGAAGAAGGCGTTGAAGGTCTGGTACACGTGTCTGAAATGGACTGGACTAACAAAAACATCCATCCGTCTAAAGTTGTTAACGTAGGCGATGTTGTTGAAGTTATGGTTCTGGACATTGACGAAGAGCGTCGTCGTATCTCCCTGGGTCTGAAGCAGTGTAAATCTAACCCATGGCAGCTGTTCGCTGAGACGCACAACAAAGGCGATCGTGTTGAAGGTAAAATCAAGTCAATCACTGACTTCGGTATCTTCATCGGCCTGGACGGCGGCATCGACGGTCTGGTTCACCTGTCTGACATCTCCTGGAACGCGACTGGCGAAGAAGCCGTTCGTGAGTACAAAAAAGGCGACGAAATCGCTGCCGTTGTACTGCAGGTTGATGCAGAGCGCGAGCGTATCTCTCTGGGCGTTAAACAGCTGGCAGAAGATCCGTTCAACAACTACATCACTCTGAACAAGAAAGGTGCCATCGTCACCGGTAAAGTGACTGCAGTTGATGCTAAAGGTGCTACAGTTGAATTAGCAGACGGCGTTGAGGGTTACCTGCGCGCTTCTGAAGCTTCACTGGACCGCATCGAAGATGCAACTCTGGTTCTGAACGTTGGCGACGACGTTGAAGCTAAGTTCACCGGCGTTGATCGTAAAAACCGTGTCGTAAGCCTGTCTGTCCGTGCGAAAGACCAGGCTGATGAGAAAGAAGCTATCAATACTGTTAACACCAAACAGGAAGAAAGCAATTTCTCTAGCGCTATGGCTGAAGCGTTCAAAGCGGCTAAAGGCGAGTAATCGACCTGAAGCACCGGGTGGGCAACCACCCGGTTTCGGTAAAAGCTGTCATACATTCCCATAGGGATAAACCGGAGGTTACATGACCAAGTCAGAACTGATCGAAAGACTGGCGGGACAGCATACTCATATACCGGCGAAAGTCGTTGAGGATGCAGTAAAAGAGATGCTTGAGCACATGGCCACTACGCTGGCACAGGGCGAACGCATCGAAATCCGGGGATTCGGCAGCTTTTCTTTGCACTATCGCGCTCCGCGTACTGGACGTAACCCGAAAACGGGTGACAAAGTGGATCTGGAAGGTAAATACGTTCCCCACTTTAAGCCAGGCAAAGAGCTGCGCGATCGCGCAAATATCTACGGCTAAGCCGATACCGAACCAGATAAACGACATCTCCGGATGTCGTTTTTTTTGCCTGTTATTCAGATTCAGAACTGACATCCGGAATGCTGTGCCCAACACTGCAATCCGTTATTCTTTTTGCGAGACCGCCCGCGTCTGACTGATCCTCTCCTGTAACTTTCACCTGATTTGCCCAGAATAATCGTACTGAAATAATGGACACGATTATGCTGACATGGACCGTTCTGGCGCGACTGGCGATCGTTGCAACGTTACCGCTACTGCTGATGGCCCGACTGCCTTCCGGTGAGGCGATAGTGGCCCTGCTCTTTGTGGGCGTGGCTCTGCAACATTGTCCTTATCAGCCCGCTCGTCTGACGGGTATTACTCTGTTGTTTCTGGCATGGGCCTGTCACGATGCCCGCGTGATGGTGGAGGATATTGAACGGCTCTCCGCACGTCCCGCCACCTTCACTCTTCAGATTAATGAATTGCGACAAGAGCGAAAACAAATCCGGGTTCGTCTGCTGGAAGAGGAGGGCAGGATGATATTTCCGCCCCGCTTTGCCTGGCTCTATTTCGATGCTGACCCAACGATTTACTGCCCTGGACAACGCTGGACGATGCAGCTGCGCTTACGACCGGTTCATGCCCGCCTGAATGAAGGCGACTTCGATGCCCAGCGTTTTGCACTCGCGAATAATACGCCGCTCCAGGGGCGGATCCTTAAACAGGATGCTGTCAGCGATCGCTGTGATGGCCGCTGGCGATTTATTGTATGGCACCGTGACAGAACCCGCGAAATGCCTTTTCGAGGCACGCTGGAGGCACTGACATTTGGCATCAGAGATGAGATGAGCCAGCAGACACGTCAGCTACTGCGAGATACCGGCACGGCGCACCTGATGGCGATATCGGGCATGCATATTGCCCTGGCCGCCAGCACCGGCTGGATGATGGCGCGTGGGGTGCAATTTATCCTGCCAGCCCGCTTTATCGGCTATCTTTTTCCCCTCATCGTGAGCTGGCTATTTGCTGCAGTGTATACGTGGCTCTCCGGGGCTCAGCCGCCCGCAGCCCGTTCACTGCTGGCCCTGACGCTGTGGGCAATAACCCGGTTTGCGGGTGTTCAGCTGAACAGCTGGCAGATCTGGACGTTCTGTATTGCGTTGCTGCTGGTGACGGATCCGCTGACGGTGCTCTCTGACAGCTTCTGGCTTTCGGTACTGGCTGTCGGCATGCTGCTGGTCTGGTATCACTGGTTCCCGCTGCCTGCGCGGTTCCGTCATCAACGGCGCTGGATTCCGTTACAACTGCTGCACTTGCAGGCGGGCATGATGATTTTGATGGTGCCGTTGCAGGTGGCGATATTCAACGGGATCAGCCTGACCGCGCTGGTGGCCAATGTTGTCGCAATCCCGGTCGTCTCATTTATTACTATGCCCCTTGTAACACTTGCCATGTTGCTTCCGGTGGCGCAGGTATCGGGCTTCTTTTGGGGTGCGGCCGATCTCTCTTTACGCGCACTGTTTTATTGCCTGACGTTGCTGCCGCCGGGCTGGTGGCCGCTGAATGGCACAGTCTGGTTTACGGTCATGGTATGGGGTGGCCTGATTCTCTGGCGTGCGCAGTTCTTCTTCTCCCTGCCATTAAGCAGCTGCGCGTTAGCGCTGACGATGATACTGAGTCGCCAGCCAGAACCTGAGCAGGGCTGGCGCATCGATATGCTGGATATTGGGCATGGCCTGAGCATAGTGCTCACTCAGGGTAACGAAGCGGTGATGTATGACACAGGACCACGCTGGCAGAACGATAATGCGGGGAGCCGGGTGATCATTCCCTGGCTGGAGCGCAGACAGTTACGTTTAAAACAGGTCATCCTCAGTCATAACCATCTGGATCACACTGGTGGGCTGCAGGCGATTACGCAACGCTGGCCCGCGGCCGAAGTGAGAAGCGCGCTGGCGGATAAAACGCACTTACCCTGTGTACGTGGCACGCAGTGGCGCTGGCGAAAGCTCCATTTCCGGGTTGTCTGGCCGCTGACGAACCCTTTAGCCGGTGGGAACAACGACTCCTGTGTCATCATCGTCGATGACGGTCAGGTCCGGCTACTGTTAACCGGTGATATTGAAGCTAAAGCGGAACGTCAGCTGGTGGCGCTGGAAAAGCAGGGGCTGAAGGCTGATATCCTGCAGGTACCGCATCACGGAAGCCGTACTTCGTCGACCTCCCTGCTGCTGCGCAAAACAGAAGGACACACCGCGATTGCCTCTCTGGCACGCTACAATGCATGGCGCATGCCCGCGAAAAATGTGCTGGAAAACTACCGAACGGCTGGATTTCAGTGGCTGGATACGGGCCAGTCAGGACAAATCAGTATCAGGATAGAGCAGGGCAGAGTGCAGGTTCTCACCCTGCGGGAACAATTAATGCCCCGTTGGTATCATCAGTGGTTTGGCGTCAAACGCGAATCCAGGTAGAATGGCCGGCTATTTCCAACAGCGTGAATAAATAATGCATCAAGATAAAGATCTCTCTACGTGGCAGACGTTTCGCCGACTCTGGCCGATGATCGCGCCTAACAAAGCGGGATTAATCGTGGCCTCT
Organism: Pantoea sp. S62; assembly: GCF_016658625.1. NCBI lineage: Bacteria > Pseudomonadati > Pseudomonadota > Gammaproteobacteria > Enterobacterales > Erwiniaceae > Pantoea > Pantoea sp. S62. The sequence continues at coordinate 179,899 of NZ_JACVVI010000002.1, forward strand.
GTTGCCCTGATTATTAATGCTGCGGGCGACGCCTTAATGCTCTCCCTGTTGAAACCATTACTGGATGATGGCTTTGGTAAAGCTGACAGGTCAGTAATGCTTTGGATGCCATTAGTCGTTATTGGCCTGATGCTGGTTCGCGGAGTCACCAGTTATATCTCCAGCTACTGCATCTCCTGGGTCTCTGGCAATGTCGTGATGAATATCCGTCGTCGCCTGTTCAGCCATATGATGGGCATGCCGGTTTCATTTTTTGACCAGCAGTCAACCGGTACCCTGCTGTCGCGCATTACCTACGATTCGGAGCAGGTTGCTTCTTCATCTTCGGGCGCACTGGTCACTGTCGTGCGTGAAGGTGCCTCGATTATTGGCCTGTTCATCATGATGTTCTACTACAGCTGGCAGCTGTCGTTAATCCTGATTGTCCTGGCACCTGTCGTCTCATTTGCCATCCGTACCGTATCTAAGCGCTTCCGCTCGATCAGCAAAAGTATGCAGAACACCATGGGGCAGGTGACAACCAGCGCCGAACAGATGCTGAAGGGGCACAAAGAAGTGCTGATCTTTGGCGGTCAGGAAATTGAGTCGGAGCGCTTTTCCCGCGTCAGTAACCGTATGCGCCAGCAGGGTATGAAACTGGTCTCAGCCTCTTCCATTTCTGATCCGATTATTCAGCTGATCGCGTCGCTGGCACTGGCTTTTGTCCTTTATGCTGCCAGCTTCCCAAGCGTAATGGATACGCTGACAGCCGGTACGATCACCGTCGTCTTCTCCTCGATGATTGCCCTGATGCGTCCGCTCAAGTCTCTGACCAACGTCAATGCCCAGTTCCAGCGTGGCATGGCGGCCTGTCAGACGCTGTTCTCTATTCTGGATAGCGAGCAGGAAGTGGACAATGGCACGCGCGAAATCACCCGTGCGAAAGGGGATATCGAATTCCGGGATGTAACCTTTACCTATCCAGGTCGTGAAATTCCGGCACTGCGTAATATCAATCTGTCGCTGCCGGCAGGAAAAACGGTTGCGCTGGTGGGCCGTTCAGGTTCCGGTAAGTCTACGATGGCGAGCCTGCTGACCCGCTTTTACGACATTCAACAGGGTGAAATCCTGCTGGATGGTCATGATCTGCGTGAGTACAGCCTGCGTGCTTTGCGTAATCAGGTGGCGCTGGTGTCGCAGAATGTGCATCTTTTCAACGACACCATTGCTAATAACATCGCCTATGCTCGCAGTGAGCAATATAGCCGTGCAGAGATTGAGCAGGCGGCCACCATGGCGCACGCCATGGACTTTATCAATAAAATGGATAAAGGCCTGGATACGGTGATTGGCGAGAACGGCGTGCTGCTATCTGGCGGCCAGCGTCAGCGTATCGCCATTGCCCGTGCGTTGCTGCGAGATTGTCCGATTCTAATCCTGGATGAAGCGACCTCTGCGCTGGATACCGAATCAGAACGCGCCATTCAGTCTGCACTGGATGAGTTGCAGAAGAACCGTACCTCGCTGGTAATTGCGCACCGCCTCTCTACCATTGAGAAAGCCGATGAAATCGTGGTGATCGAAGATGGTCAGATTGTTGAACGCGGAACGCATCAGGTGCTGTTAGCAGAACGTGGCGCCTATGCACAACTGCATAAGATGCAATTCGGCCAATGATTGAACGTATCTGGAGTGGTCGCTCCCCGTTATGGATTCTGTTATGGCCATTCAGCCTGCTGTATGGTGCGATCACGGCCCTGATACGTTTCAGTTACAGGCGCGGCTGGCGTAAAAGCTGGCGTGCGCCTCTGCCGGTCGTGGTGGTGGGTAATCTCACTGCCGGTGGCAATGGAAAGACGCCGGTCGTGATCTGGCTGGTTGAGGCATTGCAGCAACGTGGCCTGCGCGCTGGCGTCGTCTCCAGAGGATATGGCGGCAAGGCGGATCACTATCCCTTGCTGGTCTCGGCGCAGACCCCCACACAACAGGCCGGTGATGAACCAGTACTGATCGCCCAGCGCACCGGAGCGCCGGTTGCGGTTGCGCCCAAACGGCGACAGGCGATTGAGGCGTTACTGAAGCAGGGGCCGCTGGATGTGATTATCACTGACGACGGCCTGCAACATTATGCGCTGCAGCGCGATCGCGAGATCGTGGTGGTGGATGGTGTTCGTCGCTTTGGCAATGGCTGGTGGTTGCCTGCCGGTCCGATGCGTGAACGTGCCGATCGTCTCCACCAGGTCGATGCCGTCATCATTAATGGCGGTGAGGCCCTGGGTGACGAGATTGCGATGCAACTTCAGCCCGGACTCGCCACCAATCTGCTGACCGGGGAAACCCGCGCACCTGAGCAACTGGGTGCCGTGGTTGCCATGGCCGGTATTGGCCATCCTCCGCGTTTTTTCACCACGCTTAAACAGCAGGGCATAACGCCAGTCGCAGAGATCGCCTTTGCTGACCATCATGCCTACAGTGAGGATGAGCTGACACGATTATTACAGCCGGGTCAGCAGCTACTGATGACTGAAAAGGACGCAGTGAAATGCCGTCACTTTGCCCAGCCTGACTGGTGGTATCTGCCGGTTGATGCCCATTTATCCGGTAAAGCCGTAACGCCGTTACTGGACGACATTGAACAATGCTGCCGTCGCCCGCTCTGATACCTGCACCCATTCAGGTGAAGCCTGATAAGGAAGAGGATGAACACCCCGCATTCACTTTCGTTACAGCAAGCACGTCACCTTCATCTCGCCGCGCAGGGCCTGCTGCGCCCTCCGGCAAAACGCGCTGTTTATCAGGATCTGATTAACTGCATCTCCCGCATGTCACTGCTACAAATCGATACCATCCATGTGGTGGCCCGCAGTCCATATCTGGTGCTGTTCAGTCGCCTGGGAAACTACCCTCAGGCATGGCTGGAACAGGCGCTTGCCCAGGGCGATCTCTTTGAGTACTGGGCGCACGAAGCCTGCTTTATTCCCCGCGCCGATTACAGACTGCTTCGTCATCGCATGCTGTCGCCTGAACGCCTTGGCTGGAAATACAACGCGCAGTGGGTTGCTGACCACCAGCAGGCGATTACCGAATTACTGCAGCTGATTCAGGAAAACGGTCCGGTGCGCGCCGCCGATTTCACCCATGCCGATGATCCAAAGTCGGGATGGTGGGCATGGAAACCACACAAACGCCATCTGGAAAATCTCTTCAGCGCCGGTGAGCTGATGGTCGCGGAACGCCGTAACTTTCAGCGCGTCTACGATCTGCGCAGTCGCGTCATGCCCGACTGGCAGGATGCGGTGCATGGCATCAGCGAAGCAGAGGCCACCCGACAGATGCTGATGAACAGCGCCCGTAGCTTAGGGATTTTCCGCGCGGCCTGGCTGCCGGACTACTATCGCCTTAAACGGGCACCCCTGAACGATTTTATCTCTGATGCCCAGGCTGCGGGCGATCTGGTCGCCGTCAATACAGAGGGGCTGGGTGAGATGTGGCTGCATCGTGACTACTTACCGTTGCTGGAGACGCCGCTGCAGGCAACGCACAGCGCGCTGCTGTCACCGTTTGATCCGGTGGTCTGGGATCGCAAACGTGCGCTGGAGCTGTTCAGCTTTGACTATCGTATCGAGTGTTACACCCCCGAGGAGAAGCGCAGGTTTGGCTATTTCGTTTTGCCCATCCTTCATCGTGGGCAGATAAAAGGGCGGCTCGATGCCCGCATGCTGCGTCAGGCCAAACAGCTGGAGATTAAAAAACTCTGGCTGGAAGAAACGACCCGCGTCACGGCGCGCTTTGTGGTGGATATCCGGCGTGCGATTGAACGCTTCGCAGCCTGGCAGGGAGCAGAAAGCGTCTCAATTCTGCAGGTACCTGATGCACTCAAAGACCACTGGCCAGCCCGGTGGCAGCTGAATTAATCAATTTTGCGGCAGCCGCTGCGGGAAGGTGTTTTACCCCATCCCGCCTGCGCCGCGCTATGGTATGCTTGATGCCTTAAGCATTCGGTTCCTGATGGAGGACATATGGATCATCGTTTACTCGAAATCGTTGCCTGCCCGGTGTGCAATGGCAAACTTTACTTCAACAATGCGCAGCAGGAGCTGATCTGCAAGCCTGATGGCCTGGCTTTCCCGGTTCGTGACGGTATTCCGGTGCTGCTGGAAACCGAAGCCCGCACGCTGTCAGTGGAAGAGATTCATCCATGAGTTTCACTGCCATCATTCCTGCGCGCTATGCGTCAACCCGCTTACCCGGCAAGCCGCTGCTCGATATTCACGGTAAACCGATGGTCGTGCATGTGATGGAACGCGCCCGTGAATCGGGTGCCAGCCGGGTCATTGTTGCCACCGATCATCCTGACGTAGCCAGCGCAGTGGAAGCAGCAGGCGGTGAAGTCTGCATGACGCGCGCCGATCACCAGTCCGGCACGGAGCGGCTGGCGGAAGTGATCGAAAAATATCAGTTTGCTGATGACGAAATCATCGTCAACGTGCAGGGTGATGAGCCGATGATCCCGGCAGAGATTGTGCGTCAGGTGGCGACTAATCTGGCGGGCTCAGCGGCCGGGATGGCAACGCTGGCGGTGCCAATCACCGATGTGGAAGAAGCCTTCAATCCGAACGCGGTGAAGGTGGTCATGGATACGAATGGCTATGCGCTCTATTTCTCACGGGCCACCATTCCCTGGGATCGTGAACGCTATGCTGCCTCACGCGAACAGATTGGCGATACGCTTCTGCGACATATTGGCATCTATGCCTATCGCGCCGGTTTTATTCGCCGCTATGTTGCCTGGGCGCCTTGTCCTCTTGAACAGATTGAGCTGCTCGAGCAACTGCGTGTCTTATGGTACGGCGAAAAAATTCATGTCGCCGTAGCAAAAACCATTCCCAGCGTGGGTGTGGATACGCCAGACGATTTGCAACGCGTCCGCGCTGCCATGCAGGCCTGATACACGGGGAGCCAGTCTCCCCGTTTCAGCGCAACGTTATTGATCCGCCGCTAAACTTATCTCCAGTACTTCCTTCAGGATATTGTGATACTCATCTGAGGAGGATGCCGCATGGAACAGCTTAAATCGGAACTCACGCTGGCGCTGGGTGAAACCATCAGCCGTCTCGAATTAATCAGTGAACATCCGCCCACCCGACTCTATGCCCTGTACGATCGGCAGGGGCACCCCATGCCGATGGTGGCAAAATATTTTCGTCATCAGGGGCGGGCAGCGCTGGAAGCCAGAAAGCTGGCATTACTGGGGCAGGCCGGATTCATCCCTGTGCCAGCGGTCTATGGTCTGGTGCTGAGCCAGCAGCCTCCGGTGCATGAAATGCTTCTGATGGCGCGACTGAATGGCGTGACGGCGGAGGCGCCTGCGCGGGATGCTCAGCGCTGGCAACAGTTTTGCGAGCAGGCAGTCGAGGGGCTGCTGGCCTGGCACCGGCTCGACAGCCACGGCCTGGTCGGAACGGTAGACAGCACCCAGCAGAATCACTGGCCGGCCTGGTATGCACAACGGGTTGAAGTATTGTGGTCGACCCTGAGCTATCTGCGCCCACCTGCCTTCACGCTGGAAGATCGTCAGATTCTGTTCCGCTGCCGGTCGCGTCTGGCACATCTTTTTCGCGACTTCGATGATCCCTGTGTGATGGTTCACGGCAACGTGCGGCTGCAGAGCATGCTGAAAAACAGCCGTAGCGACCAGTTAGTCGCGATGACACAGCCGGGCACGATTCTCTGGGCGCCCCGTGAATATGACCTGATCCATCTGGATACCTCACCCGCCGAGACAGCGCTGCTGCACGACTACCTGCAACGGGCACCTGTCTCTGAGGGCTTTGTCTGGCGCCGATGGGTTTATCAACTGTGGGACTGCATCGAGCATCTTGTGCAGACCGGCACGTTTAATCGTCCGCGTTTTGACCATGCCTGCACGCAACTACTCCCCTGGCTCGGCTGAGCCAGGTTCCTCACCTTTAAGCCGCTGCAGTAACGTGCCCAGCGTCTCATACACTGCCCGTTCGCTGTGACTCAGCCAGATTGATGACGGTATCGCCCGTTCCCAGCCATTCAGCGGCGAGGTAATCGCCAGCTGATTAGCAGGCGCAGCAATCGGCTTCAGACCGACCGCATGGAAAAAGCGTATCGCCCGCGGCATATGATTCGCTGAGGTGACCAGCAGCATCGGGCGATCGCCGACTACCGTTTTGACCGCCTGCGCTTCATCCGCAGTATCACGAGGCTGGTCCAGAATCTGAATATGTTCGCGCGGTACGCCCAGACTTTCTGCCACCTGAGCGGCTACCCAGGCGCTGCTCTTCGGATTGGTGCCACCGGCAGCACCGGTAAAAATCAGCGTCGACTGTGGATTGCGCTGCCATTGACGAATACCTTCTGCCACGCGTGGCAGACTGTTATTCAGCAGGTTCGAGCTGGGTGCCCAGGTTGGATTAAAGGTATAGCCTCCACCCAGCACCACAATGTAGTCCACCTTCTCTGCGCCGTTCCAGGTCGGATAACGGTTATCCAGCGGCAAAAGCAGCCGATCGGCCAGCGGTTGCAGGCTCAGCAGCAGCAGTAACAGCCAGCTGACGGAGATCACGGTTTTGCCGCTTTTTTGCCAGTCAGTAAACCAAAGCAGTAAAATGCCCAGCGCCATCAGCAAAAGCAGAAACGGCAAGGGTAAAAGTAGCCCGCCAATCACTTTTTTCAGGGTAAATAACATCGAAAACGCGTCCTGTTGTCCGAAAATAGAGCACCCGGAAGGGAAGATGGGGATGAAAGGTTCATTCTTCTGGTGCCTGTGACAAAATAGCACAAGTCTCACCGCAGCATACCGGAGCGCATGCCATGCAGGATCGTAACTTTGACGATCTCGCGGATAAATTTTCGCAAAATATTTACGGCACCACCAAAGGGAAGATACGCCAGGCCATCCTCCGGGATGAGCTGGAGAAGATAGTACCCGGGCTGTCGCCCCATCCGCTGTCAGTACTGGATGCCGGCGGCGGTGTCGGCCAGGTCTCCAGCGGACTTGCTGCCCAGGGCCATCAGGTTCTGCTGTGCGACCTCTCTGCTGAGATGCTGCGTCGGGCCGCCGAAAATGCAGCGGCGCAAGGTGTGAGCCACAACATGCAATTCAGACAAATTAGCGCCCAGCAGGTGGGCGAACATTTGGATAAGCCGGTGGATCTGGTATTGTTCCACGCTGTGCTTGAGTGGGTCGCTGAACCGGAGAAGGTGCTCAAAGCGCTGTTCGATCTGCTGCGTCCGGGGGGCGTCATGTCGCTGATGTTTTACAATCTGCACGGCCTGACATTGCGCACCTTAACGCTGGGTAACTTCGGCTATCTGCGCACCAACCTGACTAAACGCAAAAAGCGAACCCTGTCGCCTGACTATCCGCGCGACCCCGAGCAGGTCTATCGCTGGCTGGAGGCGTGTGGCTTTGTGATTGAGCAGCGTGCCGGGATCCGGGTATTCAGTGACTACATGAAACCGCCGAAGGGCGAGCCAAAAAGCGACGACGAAATTATTGAGATGGAGCGGCGTTATTGCCGTCAGGAACCCTTTTTAAGCTTAGGGCGCTACATCCATGTGACCGCGCGTAAACCGGGGCAGAAGGACGAATTATGAGTGAATTTTCCCAGACGGTACCTGAACTGGTATCCTGGGCGCGCAAAAATGACTTTTCCCTTGCGCTGCCAGTGGAACGTCTGGCCTTTTTGCTGGCTATCGCCACCCTCAACGGTGAGCGGATGGATGGCGAAATGAGCGAAGGCGATCTGATTGACGCTTTCCGCCATGTCAGTAAAGCTTTTGAACAAACCCATGAAACCGTGTTGGTTCGTGCCAACAACGCCATCAACGACATGGTGCGTCAGCGCCTGCTCAACCGCTTTACCAGTGAACTCACCGAAGGCAATGCTATCTATCGCCTGACGCCGCTGGCGATCGGCATCACCGACTACTACATCCGTCAGCGTGAGTTTTCAACGCTGCGTCTGTCGATGCAGCTGTCGATTGTGGCCAGCGAGCTCAAGCGGGCAGCCGATGCCGCGCAGGAAAACGGCGATGAGTTTCACTGGCATCGCAATGTTTTCGCGCCGCTGAAATATTCGGTGGCGGAGATCTTCGACAGCATCGATATGACCCAGCGTCTTATGGATGAACAGCAGCAGGCGGTGAAAAACGATATCGCTGAACTGCTGAATAAAGACTGGCGCGCGGCGATCTCCAGCTGTGAAATGCTGCTCTCTGAAACCTCCGGGACGCTGCGTGAACTGCAGGATACGCTGGAAGCGGCGGGCGACAAACTTCAGGAAAACCTGCTGCGTATTCAGGATGCCACGCTGGACAGCCCGGACCTGGGCTTCGTCGATAAGCTGGTTTTTGACCTGCAAAGCAAGCTCGACCGTATTACCAGCTGGGGCCAGCAGGCGATTGACCTGTGGATCGGCTATGACCGCCACGTCCATAAATTTATTCGTACCGCCATCGACATGGATAAAAACCGCGTCTTTGCCCAGCGTCTGCGGGTATCGGTACAGAATTACTTCGACGCGCCCTGGGCGCTAACCTATGCCAATGCCGACCGCCTGTATGACATGCGCGATGAGGCGCTGACGCTGCGGAATGACGAAGTGATGGGCGAACTGCCGCCAGAGATGGAATACGAAGAGATTAACGAAATTCGCGAACAGCTGGCAGCGATGATTGAAGAAGCGCTGCAGGTCTACAAATCGCAACAAAAACCGCTCAACCTCGCGTCAGTGATGCGTGACTACCTGGCCCAGTATCCACGCGCTCGCCATTTCGACCTGGCGCGCATTGTGGTGGACCAGGCGGTACGCCTTGGCGTAGCGGAAGCTGATTTAGCCGGTTTGCCTGTGGAATGGCAAGCCATCAATGATTACGGAGCCAAGGTGCAGGCACATGTCATCGACAAATATTGAACAAGTGATGCCGGTTAAGCTGGCACAGGCACTGGCCAACCCGATTTTTCCCGCGCTGGACAGCCAGTTACGCGCCGGACGCCATATCGGAATTGAAGAGCTGGATAACCACGCTTTTCTGATGGACTACCAGTCATTTCTCGAAGAGTTTTACACCCGCTATAACGTTGAGTTAATTCGTGCGCCGGAAGGTTTTTTCTATCTGCGTCCGCGTTCGACCACGCTGATTCCGCGTTCCGTACTCTCTGAGCTGGACATGATGGTCGGGAAGATTCTCTGCTACCTCTATCTCAGCCCGGAACGCCTGGCGAATGAGGGGATCTTCACCCAGCAGGAGCTCTATGACGAGCTGCTCTCGCTGGCCGACGAGAACCGTCTGCTGAAGCTGGTTAACCAGCGTTCAACCGGTTCAGACCTGGATCGCACCAAACTGCAGGAGAAAGTGCGCGCCTCTCTGAGCCGCCTGCGCCGTCTTGGCATGGTGTGGTTTTTCGGCAACGACAGCAGCAAATTCCGTATCACGGAATCGGTGTTCCGCTTTGGTGCCGACGTGCGCGGCGGTGATGATGCCCGTGAAGCGCAGCTTCGCCTGATTCGTGATGGCGAGGCCATGCTACTGGAAAATGCGACTGCACCGATCGACACCGATGAAAGTGAAGGGCAGGAAGGCGACGCGAGTGAGAACGCAGAGGAAGAACAGGCATGATTGAGCGCGGAAAGTTTCGTTCGCTTACGCTGATCAACTGGAACGGCTTTTTTGCCCGTACCTTTGATCTTGATGAATTAGTGACCACGCTATCAGGCGGTAACGGCGCGGGTAAGTCCACCACCATGGCGGCCTTTGTCACCGCACTGATCCCCGATTTAACGCTGCTGCACTTCCGTAACACTACCGAAGCGGGCGCGACGTCGGGATCCCGTGACAAAGGTCTGCACGGTAAACTGCGGGCGGGTGTCTGCTACGCCATGCTGGATGTGGTGAACTCACGCCATCAGCGTGTGGTAGTCGGTGTGCGTCTGCAGCAGGTCGCCGGACGCGATAAAAAGGTCGATATCAAACCGTTCAGTATCCACGGTCTGCCCACCGATACCAACCCGACCGATATGCTGACGGAAGTACTTAACAGCCGTCAGGCACGCGTCTTACCGCTGAATGAGGTAAAAGAGCGGGTTGAGGCACAGGAAGGCGTGCAGTTCCGCGCTTATAACTCGGTGACGGATTATCACGCCATGCTGTTTGATCTGGGCGTGGTGCCGCGTCGTCTGCGCTCTGCCAGCGATCGAAGCAAGTTCTATCGTCTGATCGAAGCCTCGCTCTATGGCGGTATCTCCAGTGCCATCACCCGATCGCTGCGTGATTACCTGCTGCCTGAAAACAGCGGCGTGCGTAAAGCGTTCCAGGATATGGAAGCTGCGCTGCGGGAGAACCGCATGACGCTGGAGGCGATCCGCGTTACCCAGTCTGACCGCGACCTCTTTAAGCATCTCATCTCCGAGGCGACCAGCTACGTGTCGGCTGACTACATGCGTCACGCCAACGAGCGCCGTGGACATCTCGACAGCGCATTACAGCTGCGCAATGAGCTGTTCAGCAGCCGTAAGCAACTCGCCACTGAGCAGTATCGTCACGTGGAGATGGCGCGCGAGCTGTCAGAGCACAGTGGCGCAGAGAACGATCTCGAAGTCGATTATCAGGCTGCCAGCGATCACCTGAATCTGGTGCAGACGGCGATGCGGCAGCAGGAGAAGATTGAGCGCTACGACGCCGATATCGAAGATCTGACGCTGCGTCTGGAAGAGCAGACCGAAGTGGTTGCCGAAGCGCGCGAAATTCAGGAAGAGAATGAAGCGCGTGCCGAAGCGGCTGAACTGGAAGTGGATGAGCTGAAAAGTCAGCTGGCCGATTTCCAGCAGGCACTCGACGTGCAGCAAACGCGCGCCATCCAGTATCAGCAGGCCCTGCAGGCGCTGGAACGCGCCCGTACGCTCTGCCAGTTGCCCGATCTGACCATCGATAACGCTGCAGAATGGCAGGAGAGTTTCCAGGCGAAAGAGGAGGAGGCGACAGAACGCCTGCTGCGCCTGGAGCAGAAGCTGAGCGTGGCCGAAGCCGCGCACAGTCAGTTTGAACAGGCGCTGGCGCTGGTGACCAGCATTGCTGGTGACGTGACCCGTCAGGATGCGTGGCAAACCGGCCGCGAACTGCTGCGTGATGCCAGCAATCAGCGTCATCACGCCGACCAGCTCTCGTCGCTGCGTCTGCGTCTCAATGAGCTGGAACAGCGTCTGCGCGAGCAGCATGAGGCGGAGCGTCTGCTGGCCGAGTTCTGCAAGCGTCAGGGGCAGCAGTACGAAGCCGATGCGCTGGCGGGCCTGCAGCAGGAGCTTGAAGCGCAGATCGAACAGCTGAACAGCAGCGTCTCGGACGCCGGTGAGCAGCGCATGATGATGCGTCAGGAGCTGGAACAGCTGCGCGAACGCATCACCAGCCTGACTGCCCGTGCGCCACACTGGCTGGCGGCGCAGGAGATCCTGACCCAGCTCAGTGAACAGACCGGCCAGGCGCTGAACAGCAGCCAGGACGTCACCGAATTTATGCAGCAACTGCTGGAGCGCGAGCGTGAAACCACCGTCGAGCGCGACGAAGTGGCGGCACGCAAACGTGATATCGAGCAGCAGATTGAGCGGCTCAGTCAGCCGGGCGGGGCGGAAGATGCGCGCCTGACTCAGCTGGCCGAACGCTTTGGCGGCGTATTACTGTCTGAGATTTATGATGATGTGACCCTGGATGATGCGCCGTACTTTTCGGCGCTCTATGGTCCGTCACGTCATGCAATCGTGGTGCCGGATCTCTCCCGCGTGCGTGAGATGCTGGATGGTCTGGAGGAGTGCCCGGAAGATCTCTACCTGATCGAGGGTGACCCGCAGTCATTCGATGACAGTGTCTTCAGCGTTGATGAGCTGCAGAATGCCGTCGTGGTGAAAGTGGCAGAGCGTCAGTGGCGCTACTCCCGCTTCCCGAAAATCCCGCTGTTTGGCCGCGCAGCGCGCGAAAATCAGCTGGAGCTGCTGCACCTTGAGCGCGACAAACTGGCTGAGCGTTACGCCACATTGTCGTTCGACGTGCAGAAAACGCAGCGTCTGCATCAGTCATTCAGTCGCTTTATCGGCACACATCTGGCCGTGGCCTTTGATGCCGACCCGGAAGCGCAGATCCGTCAGCTGGGCGCGCGCCGGGGTGAGCTTGAGCGGGCACTGAATCAGCATGAGAGCAATAATCAGCAGCAGCGTCAGCAGTATGAGCTGGCGAAAGAGGGCGTGTCGCAGTTAAACCGACTGCTGCCACGCGTCAACCTGCTGCTGGACGATACGTTGGGCGATCGCTGCGAAGAGATCCGTGAGCAGGTCGATGCGGCACAGGACGCGGCGCGCTTCCTGCATCAGCATGGCGCGAAGCTGGCGAAACTGGAACCGATCATCGCGGTATTGCAGAGCGATCCTGAACAGCACGAGCAGTTACAGGCAGATTATCAGCAGGCGCAGCAGCAGCAGCGCAACGCACGTCAGCAGGCCTTTGCGCTGACAGAAGTGGTGCAGCGTCGCGCTCACTTCAGCTACGACGACTCGGCCAGCATGCTCAACGGCAACAATGACCTCAGCGATAAGCTGCGTCAGCGTCTTGAGCAGGCTGAAGGTGAACGCAGTCGCAGCCGCGATCGCCTGCGTGAACATCAGGCGCAGCTGACGCAATACTCACAGGTGCTGGCTTCACTGAAAAGTGCTTACGACGCCAAGCGCGACATGCTCAAAGAGCTGCAGCAGGAGATGCAGGACATTGGCGTCACTGCTGACAGTAGCGCAGAAGAACGCGCGCGCGTTCGCCGCGATGAGCTCTACACGGCACTGAGCCACAACCGCGCCCGCCGCAATCAGCTGGAGAAACAGCTCACCTTCTGTGAAGCGGAGATGGATAACCTGCAGAAGCGCCTGCGTCAGCTGGAGCGTCAGTATCATCAGGTGCGTGAGCAGGTGGTCAGCGCGAAAGCGGGCTGGTGTACCGTCCTGCGTCTGGTGAAAGAGAATGGCGTTGAGCGTCGCCTGCATCGTCGCGAACTGGCTTACCTGAGCGGTGATGAGCTGCGCTCGATGTCGGATAAAGCGCTGGGTGCATTGCGTCTGGCGGTGGCGGACAACGAACATCTGCGCGACGTACTGCGGCTGTCGGAAGATCCAAAACGTCCTGAACGTAAGATTCAGTTCTTTATTGCGGTCTATCAGCATCTGCGCGAGCGTATTCGTCAGGATATTATTCGTACCGACGATCCGGTCGAAGCGATTGAGCAGATGGAAATCGAACTGAACCGTCTGACTGAAGAGCTGACCGCGCGTGAGCAGATGCTGGCGATCAGTTCACGCAGTGCGGCGAATATTATCCGCAAAACGATCCAGCGTGAACAGAACCGCATTCGCCAGCTCAACCAGGGGCTGCAGACCGTCAGCTTTGGTCAGGTACGCAGCGTGCGGCTCAACGTGAACGTGCGTGAAACCCACGCTATGCTGCTGGATACGCTGTCAGAAGAGCATGAGCAGCATCAGGATCTGTTCAACAGCAACCGCCTGACCTTCTCGGAGGCGCTGGCGAAACTCTACCAGCGTCTTAACCCGCATATCGACATGGGTCAGCGGACGCCGCAAACCATCGGTGAGGAGCTGCTCGACTACCGCAACTATCTGGAGATGGAAGTGGAAGTTAACCGGGGCTCCGATGGCTGGCTGCGTGCAGAAAGCGGTGCGCTCTCAACGGGTGAGGCGATCGGTACCGGTATGTCCATTCTGGTAATGGTGGTGCAGAGCTGGGAAGAGGAGTCCCGTCGTCTGCGCGGCAAAGATATTTCGCCATGCCGACTGCTGTTCCTTGATGAAGCGGCCCGTCTGGATGCCCGCTCCATCGCCACACTGTTTGAACTCTGTGAGCGACTGGAGATGCAGCTGGTGATTGCGGCACCGGAGAACATCAGCCCGGAGAAAGGCACGACCTACAAACTGGTGCGTAAGGTGTTCAATAACACTGAGCATGTGCATGTGGTTGGCCTGCGTGGTTTTGCTGCCGATCCTTCACCAGTGCGTGCGGGAAGCGAAGCGGATGCGCTACCCGATTTAACCGCTGAAAAATCGCAGGCGGAAACGTAGTCAAAAACTGAACCATTCGTTAATCTGATAACGGCATTTGTCGCATGAGGCAAATGCCGTTTTTGTTTGTATACTCACACTATGAGTCACGGCGCGATCGCAGCGGATACAGGGAACGCTGCGAAGTTGAAAAACAAGGGGGCAGGGATGTTGCGGTTAAAAAAATTAAATCATCATCGCGTTGTATCATTGTTAGCGCTGGCGCTAACCGCTGTTCCATTTACGCTACCGCAGGCCGCTGTCATCGCCGCTTTGCCTGGAACAACGCAGGCGGCCATCTCCGTATCCGAAAGTCAGCAACGCATCCGGCAGGCTTTTTCCAGTGCCGATCAGCCTTTCTATCTGGGGCCGCTGGCGACACTTTATGCCTCCCGTCATATGCAGCCGCTCTGGCAGGATGCTCAGGCGGTGCAGAAATTTCAGCAGCAGCTGGCTGAGGTGGCACTTTCAGGCGTTCAGCCGCAGTTCACGCGCTGGATTGAGCGTCTGACGAATCCGGCTATTACCGGCTTTGCCCGCGATGTCGCGCTCTCTGATGCGATGCTGGGCTATCTGCAGTTTGTTTCAAATGTGCCGACGCAGGGTGAAACCTGGCTCTACAGCAACGTTCCCTACAGGCTGACCCAGCCGTCAGTCGCGGTGGTGAATCAGTGGCAAAACGCAGTCAATGCGGGTTCGGCTGACACGTTTATTTCCTCATTACAGCCGCAGCATCCACAGTATCAGCCTATGCACGCCGCGCTGAAAGCGTTGCTCAGCGATAAGCAGCCCTGGCCGCAATTAAAAAGCAGTGAAACCCTGCGTCCCGGCCAGGTCAGTGATGATGTTCCTGCCCTGCGTGAAATTCTGCAGCGCAGCGGCATGTTAACGGCACAGGTTAACGCGCCCGCACCGGATGACGATGCGGTGCCTGTCGCGCCGGTACCGGTGAGCCACAGCGATCAGCCGGTCGCGGTGAGTCCTTCCGCCGCGCCAGTGGGCGAACTGGCCGCGCCGCCGCTGCAATCACCGGGCAATGTGCAGAGTCAGACGCTGGAAGGGAATACCGCCAATGTCTATGACGAGACGCTGGTTGCAGGAGTGAAGCGTTTCCAGCAGTGGCAGGGGCTGGATGGGGATGGGGCTATCGGTACCAGAACGCGGCAGTGGCTTAACGTCTCTCCGCAGATGCGCGCTTCGCTGCTGGCGCTGAATATTCAGCGCCTTCGCCTGCTGCCGGACGATATGCACAATGGCATCATGGTGAACATCGCCAACTACTCGCTCATCTATTACAACAACGGCAACAAGATTCTCTCATCGCGTGTCATCGTCGGTCGTCCCGATCGTAAAACGCCACTCATGCGCAGTGCGCTGAATAACGTCGTGCTCAACCCGCCGTGGAATGTGCCGACAACGCTGGTGCGTAAAGACATCATTCCGAAGGTGAAGCAGGATCCAACCTATCTTTACAAGCATGGGTATACCCTGCTGTCGGGCTGGAGTGCAGATGCTGAAGTGATTGATCCCAGCATGATTGACTGGCGCATGGTCTCTGCGGCGTCGTTTCCCTATCGGATGATTCAGGCTCCGGGCGTGGCGAATGCGCTGGGCCGGTATAAATTTAATATGCCGAGTTCAGATGCAATCTACCTGCATGACACGCCAAACCATAACCTGTTCCAGCGTGATATCCGTGCGCTCAGTTCAGGCTGTGTGCGGGTGAACAAAGCGTCTGAACTGGCAGGGTTATTGCTGCAGGATGCGGGCTGGAATGACTCCCGAATTTCCAGCACGCTGAAAGAGGGTGACACCCGCTATGTGCCGATTCGCCACCGCATTCCGGTCAATCTCTATTACCTGACGGCGTGGGTCGCTGATGATGGCAAACCGCAGTTCCGCACAGATATTTACAATTATGATGACACCGCCCGTTCGGGCAGTCAGGCCCTGAGTCGGGCCGGGCAATTACTGCTCTAGTAATTGATTTTAAATCGTTCCCCGCAAATCCTCATTAAAGAAAAATCTTATCAAATGGCGATCCCATAAGGGATCGCCTCGCAAACTCATGGCAGATGGGTTGACGCTTCTCCGGGAGAAAGTTATGGTTCGGCCTGTGCGCTTTTTGCACATTTCTATGGCTTCACTCTCAGGTAAACCGTTACATGTCTACTATTGATTCTTTTCGTCGCAAACTACTGCTGTGCGGTAGTGCCGCCGCCGGACTGGCATTATTGCCAGCTTCTGCAAGGGCCTCGCTTTCAACGTCTCGCCCGCGTGTATTGATGCTTAATAATCTTCACACCGGTGAAACCCTTAAAACTGAGTTTTTTAATGGTAAGAGTTACGACAAGGATGAGCTGTCACGATTAAATCATTTTTTCCGTGACTATCGCGCCAACAAAGTGAAAAGCATCGATCCACATCTGTTTGACCAGATTTTTCGCCTGCAGGCGCTGCTGGGCATGCGTAAACCGATCCAGCTGGTTTCCGGCTATCGTTCACTGGCAACCAACAATATGTTACGTGAGAGTGGTCCGGGAGTAGCAAAGCACAGCTATCACACCAAAGGCCAGGCGATGGATTTTCATATTGAAGGGGTTTCGCTGGCGAATGTACGCAAAGCGGCGTTATCTCTGCGTGCGGGTGGTGTAGGATATTATCCCCGCAGTAACTTTGTACATATTGATACCGGTCCGATCAGGCACTGGTAATGACACCGGCAACGCTGCGTGAGCCGGTCATGGAGCGTTATGAATTACCACATTATTCCTGTTACCGCTTTTGCCCAGAACTGCTCAGTTATCTGGTGCGACACGACTCGCGAAGCCGCACTGGTCGACCCAGGCGGCGATGCCGAACTGATCAAACAAACGCTGGAACAGCTAAAACTTAAACCTGCTCAGATTCTGCTGACACATGGACACCTAGATCATGTCGGGGCCGCTGTTGAACTGGCGGCGTTTTATCAGATTCCGATTGTCGGACCGCAAAAGCGCGATGCCTTCTGGCTGGAAGCGCTGCCGACTCAGAGCCGGATGTTCGGACTTGACGAGTGCGCACCGTTTACTCCCGATCGCTGGCTGGAAGAGGGGGAGAGCGTGCAGGTCGGGCTGACCACGCTGGACGTTCTGCACTGTCCGGGACATTCACCCGGCCATGTCGTGTTCTTTGACCGTCCGGGACGATTGCTGATTTCAGGCGACGTGATTTTTAATGGTGGTGTTGGGCGTACTGACTTCCCGCAGGGCGATCATCAGCAGCTCATTGATGCTATCCGCACAAAATTACTGCCGCTTGGCGATGATGTGACTTTTCTTCCCGGTCACGGCCCGATTTCAACATTGGGGCATGAACGCATCAGTAATCCTTTCCTGCAGTAAACAATCCGTAATTTTTACTGCAATAAAAAATGGGCCGTCAGGCCCATTTTTGTTTGGTCATCTGCGTTACAGCACGGCGACAATCGCTTCGCACAGCGCCGACATGTTGTCTGGCGTCATGCCCGCCACATTCACGCGGCCTGAGTTAACGGCATAGACACCGAACTCTTCACGCAGGCGAATCACCTGGTCTTTAGTCAAGCCACTGAACGAGAACATACCGTTCTGCCTGATGATAAAGCTGAAGTCACGCTGTGCGCCTTTTTCCGCCAGGGTGTTCACAAACAGCTGGCGCATGCGCTGAATGCGCTGACGCATATCCGACAGCTCCTGCTCCCAGATCGTGCGCAGCGTGTCGTTACCGAGAATGGTTGCGACAACGGCAGCACCATGCGCCGGTGGATTGGAGTAGTTGGCACGAATGGTGTACTTCACCTGGCTGAACGCCTTATCGGCCACGCTGGCTTCTGCCGCCACCAGGGTAATGGCTCCGACGCGTTCGTTATACAGACCGAAGTTCTTGGAGTAAGAACTGGCGACGATCAACTCCTGATGCGAGGCGGCAAAAATACGCAGGCCCTCGGCATCCTCATCCAGACCACGGGCAAAGCCCTGGTAGGCGAAATCGAACAACGGTAACCAGCCATTAGTCTGTGACAGCTGCGCCAGCTGCTGCCACTGCTCCGCCGTTGGGTCGATACCGGTCGGGTTATGGCAGCAACCATGGAACAGTACCACGTCGCCAGGCTGAACCTGCTGCAGCGAGGCCAGCATACCCTCGAAATCGAGCGTATGGTTTGCTGCGTCATAGTAATGATATTCACAAACTTCAAGACCGGCAGCATTGAACACGTTGTTGTGATTCGGCCAGCTCGGATTGCTGATCCAGACCCGCTTTACGGAGGTCTGCGTGGCGAGGAAATCTGCTGCTACACGTAACGCACCTGTGCCACCTGGTGTCTGAGCCGTGCGGGCGCGGCCTGCGGTGATCAGCGGGCTTTGGTTGCCGAACAGCAGGGCCTGTGTGCAGCGGGCAAAATCCGCCAGACCATCAATGCTGAGATAGTTTTTTGTGGTTTCGTTTTCCAGCAGGTATTGCTCAGCTTTTTTAACACTGGTCAGTACCGGGGTCTTGCCGGTTTCGTCTTTGTAGACGCCGATGCCCAGATTGATTTTTTCAGGGCGGTCATCGGCACGAAACAGATCGGCCAGCCCGAGAATAGGATCGGCGGGTGCAGCAGAGATCGATTCAAACATGTGTCAGGTCCATTAGCGTGAACTTTAGCAAGAGGGCTATCAGGTTAGCGTCCGGCCAGGCAAATGCCAACCGTTTGCGAGACAAAATCGACTATTTTGCGGTGTTGATTTCGCTATCAGGAGAAGCTGAGGTTAACGCTGAGCAGAAGGGGGAGAGAAACGCGGATGAGGAAAATAAAAGGCATAAAAAAACGGGGCCGTAGCCCCGTTTTTCAACATGCTTAAAGCAGGATTAGAACTGGTAAACCAGGCCTACGCCAACCACGTCATCTGAGTTGATGCCCAGTGGGTTGTTATCATCCAGCTGGTTGATTTTGTAATCAACATAGGTAGACATGTTTTTGTTGAAGTAATAAGTCGCGCCAACGTCGATGTATTTAACCAGGTCAGCATCGCCCACGCCTTCGATATCTTTGCCTTTAGACTGTACATAAGCAATAGATGGGCGCAGACCGAAGTCGAATTGATACTGTGCAACCAGTTCAATGTTCTGAGCTTTGTTTGCGAACGCTGTAAAGTCACCTGAGTTGATAGGTGTAGAGTTACGGGTCTCACCATACATCGCAGCTAAATAAACATTGTTGGCATCATATTTCAGAGCAGTTGCCCAGTTTTCTGCACGTTTACCTTCGCCAACACCAGTACCTACGTTGGTATCAGTATCTGTGTTACGGACAGTACCTGCAGACTGCGCATTAGTACGGTCGCTGCTGCTATAAGCTGCTGCGAAGCCTACACCGATCGGAGAAACATAAGTGGTTGAAACACCGTAGCCATCACCGTTAGCACGACGAATGTCTGCACGGTCGTTTTTGCCCTGGTACTGAGCAGCGAAGTCCCAGCCATCAACCAGGCCGAAGAAGTTGGTGTTGCGGTAGGTCAGCAGGCCGGTGCTACGACCGTTCATGAAGTTATCAGAATATCCTGAGTCGCCACCGAACTCTGGCAGCATATCGGTCCAGCCGATTGCATCGTAAACCACACCGTAGTTACGGCCGTAGTCGATTGAGCCGGCATCGCCGAATTTCAGACCGGCGAAGCCCAGACGGGTTTTGTTACCGTCTTGTGCGTCAGAACCTTCAGAGTTATTGGCCTGAATGTTATATTCCCACTGGCCATACCCGGTCAGTTGGTCATTGATCTGGGTCTCGCCTTTGAAGCCGAAGCGAACGTAAGACTGATCACCGTCGTTCTCTGAATCATCAGAGAAGTAATGCAGGCCAACAGCTTTACCGTACAGGTCCAGTTTGTTGCCGTCTTTATTATAGATTTCTGCAGCATTTGCTGCGCCGGCGGCTAACAGAGCAGGGATAACCACTGCAAGAATATTGCGCTTCATCATTATTCATTACCCTCATTGGAGTTATTTGTACACCTGCCACTGCCGTCAGGAAATCTTTACAGAACCCTGAGCGAAGTTTGGTGTCTTCCTGTGTCTGCACGCATCTTTCCATCCAACCCGCCGTAATTCTAGCGCTTAAATGCTACTAAACTCGTAATCTGGTTTCTAAAGGAAAATATGTATTACAAAATGTAAAAAATACGGAACTTTGTGAGAGAACTCAAAATTTACAAAAATAAAAAAAGGCCGGCAGTGCCGACCTCTTTATATATATGAATTTCTTATATTTAATGCTGAATTTTAGAAACTTGCATTGCGTGGCGTGCGTGGGAAGGGGATGACGTCCCTGACATTCTGCACGCCAGTCACATAGGCGATTAAACGTTCAAAGCCCAGTCCGAAGCCAGAATGTGGCACGGTACCGTAGCGACGCAGGTCACGATACCACCAGTAATCTTCTTTGTTCAGACCCATCTCTTCCAGACGTGCATCCAGCACATCGAGACGCTCTTCACGCTGTGAACCGCCAATGATTTCACCAATGCCAGGCGCCAGAACGTCCATCGCCGCCACGGTTTTGCCATCCTCGTTCAGGCGCATATAGAACGCTTTAATGTCTTTCGGATAGTTTTTCACCACGACTGGCGCTTTGAAGTGCTGCTCTGCCAGGTAGCGCTCGTGTTCAGAAGAGAGATCGATACCCCAGGAAACCGGGTTCTCAAAGGTCTGACCGCAGTTCATCAGGATTTCAACCGCATCGGTATAGTCTACCTGGGCAAAATCGGTGGTGATGAAACGCTGCAGGCGCTCAACCGCGTCTTTATCCACGCGCTCAGCGAAGAACGCCATGTCATCGGCGCGCTCTTCCAGCACCGCGTTGAACACATACTTCAGCATCGCTTCTGCCAGTGCAGCCGCATCATCCAGTGACGCAAACGCAATTTCCGGCTCCAGCATCCAGAATTCAGCCAGATGGCGGCTGGTATTGGAGTTCTCTGCGCGGAACGTCGGGCCGAAGGTGTAGATCTTCGACAGGGCGCTGGCGTAGGTTTCGCCGTTCAGCTGACCGGAAACGGTCAGGAAGGCCTCTTTACCAAAGAAATCTTCGCTGAAGTCGACTTTGCCCTGATCGTTACGCGGCAGGTTTTCCATATCCAGCGTTGAGACACGGAACATCTCGCCAGCACCTTCGGTATCCGAGGCGGTGATCAGCGGAGTAGAAACCCAGAAATAGCCATTTTCATGAAAGAAGCGATGCAGCGCCTGCGCCAGAGTATGGCGAACGCGGGCGACCGCGCCAATCAGGTTAGTACGCGGACGCAGGTGAGCGACTTCGCGCAGATACTCGATGCTGTGGCGTTTTGCCGCCATCGGGTAGCTGTCCGGATCTTCCACCCAGCCGACGACTTCCAGGCTGGTCGCCTGAATTTCAAACGCCTGGCCCTGACCTGGCGATGCCACCACTTTACCGGTAACGATAACGGAACAGCCGGTGGTCAAACGCAGCACTTCATCCTGATAATTATTCAGAGAATTATTGACGACAGCCTGAACGGGATTAAAGCAGGAGCCGTCATAGACAGCGATGAAGGAAAGACCGGCTTTGGAATCTCTTCGGGTACGCACCCAACCACGTACGGTGACTTCACTGTCAACCGCGACGCGACCGTGCAGTACGTCCGCTACAGGCACTACGCTCATAAATATCTCTCTATATAGAAGAAGTGAGTTAAAAGTTGCCCCATCCGGGGTTTTGCTATGTTACTTGTGAGTCTTCAGGAAACAAGCAAAATTCAGGGGGAAAGCGGATTTATTACAGCAGAGGCGGGGCGCATCAACGCCCCGATAAGAAGAGGTTTAACTCGCTTTTTTCACCAGCGGCAGATCAAAGGCTTTACGCAGGGCTCTGACAAAGGCTTTATCCTGGCAGATGGTTTTGCCCGGGCTGTCTGAAAGTTTCGCTACCGGCTTGCCGTTGCACTGCACCAGCTTGATAACGATGTTCAGAGGCGTCACGCCCGGAATATCACAGGTGAGACGCGTACCGATGCCGAACACCACATTCGTGCGCTGGCCAAAGTGGCGATAAAGCGCCAGTGCTTTGTCGAGATTTAAGTTGTCAGAAAAGACCAGGTGTTTACTTTGCGGATCGATACCCAGTTTCTGATAATGAGCCAGCGCTTTCTCGCCCCATTCAACCGGATCGCCGGAGTCGTGACGCAGTCCCTGATAGCGGCGGGCAAACACCGGACCGAAATCGCGCAGAAACGCATCCATGGCGATGCAGTCGGTCAGTGCGATACCCAGTTGATCGTCATACTCGTCCAGCCACGCCTGCAGCGCAGCACGCTGACTGTTAGCGAGAACCGGGCTAATCTGCTGGAAGGCCTGGAACCACTCATGCGCCTGCGTGCCGACCGGCGTCAGTGACAGACGGCGCGCCAGATCATAGTTACTGGTACCAATCAGCCACGGGAAATCCTGTTTCAGCGTGGAGACAATCGACTGCTGCACATCCTGCGAATAGCGGCGGCGGGTGCCGAAATCCATCAGGCGGAAGCGCGACATATCGAGGTCAGCCACCTGCGTCTTAAAGTCGCCCAGTTTCTGGTGCAAATGGTCGATCGCCTGCTGAGTGGTGACCTGCGGCGTGCGATGACGATGCACAATCTCACTGATCAGCGCCAGTAGCGGCACCTCCCATAGGATCACCTCCCGCCACGGTCCCTGGATACGAAGTTCCAGTTTGCCATGATGATTGCGCACCTCAACCTGCTCCGGGTTATAGCGGAACTGGCGCAACCAGCTGAGGTAATCCTGCTGGAAAAAGGGAAGGCGGGATAACCAGGTCGCTTCTTCATCAGTCAGCGCCAGGTGTTGCATGTCAGTAATCGCTTCACGAATTTCGTCAGCGTAGAGACCCAGCAGTTCGTCGCCGCGGCAGCGAAACTCCGCCGCCACCGTTACGTCATGATAGCGGTGGAAAACGGCCTGCTGCATATGGAGCTTATAGGCGTCCGTATCCAGCAGGGAGGTCAGTATCGGGGAAGCATGTCCTGTCATGGCGCGTTTCAGCATCCTGTTCGGTGGCGCAGTGCCCGGTGTTGTACACAGTCATAAAGACGCAAAAGTATAATTCACTATCTGAAGCCAATCACAGCATATTTCAGTCGGGCGGGTCGAGGCCAATCTGTGCCATTGTTAACAAAGTGTAGCCATTTCACCCTTCAGATGCATTGTGCGTGGCAAGCTTGTAGTAACAAGCTTAGACTTTGCCGGTAAACTTATAACAACGACGCGAGACGCAATATGACGCAACAGCCCCAAATCAAGTATCGCCACGACTACCGTGCGCCCGATTACACCATCACCGATATCGATTTAACTTTTGAACTGGATGCGTCGACGACCCGTGTAACGGCCATCAGCCAGGTTAAACGCGTGGGCGACAGCCAGGCTGAGCTGCGACTCGACGGCGAAGCGTTAACGCTGATTGCACTGGAAGTCGACGGGCAACCCTGGACGGCCTTCTGTGAAGAAGAGGGCGCACTGGTTATCAGCCAGCTGCCGGACAGCTTCACCCTGAAAATCATCAATGTGATTCATCCGGATCAGAACACCGCGCTGGAAGGGCTGTACAAATCGGGTGAGGCGCTCTGCACCCAATGTGAGGCTGAAGGCTTCCGTCATATTACCTGGTATCTTGATCGCCCGGATGTACTGGCGCGCTTTACCACCACCATTTATGCCGACGGTGAACGCTACCCGTATCTGCTCTCCAACGGAAACCGGATTGACAGCGGCCGGGATGAGCAGGGCCGCAGCTGGGTGAAGTGGGAAGATCCGTTCCCGAAACCCTGCTACCTGTTTGCGCTGGTGGCGGGCGATTTTGACGTGCTGCGCGACAGCTTCACCACCCGTTCAGGGCGTGATGTGGCGCTGGAGATCTTCGTTGACCGCGGCAATCTCGATCGCGCCGACTGGGCGATGACCTCGCTGAAAAACAGCATGAAGTGGGATGAAGAGCGTTTCGGCCTGGAGTATGACCTCGACATCTTTATGATCGTAGCCGTGGATTTCTTCAACATGGGGGCGATGGAGAACAAAGGTCTTAACGTCTTCAACGCCAAATATGTGCTGGCGAAAGCGGAAACGGCGACCGACAAAGATTACCTCGGCATTGAGGCGGTTATCGGTCACGAATATTTCCACAACTGGACCGGTAACCGCGTGACCTGCCGCGACTGGTTCCAGCTCAGCCTGAAAGAGGGACTGACGGTGTTCCGCGATCAGGAGTTCAGCTCCGATCTGGGTTCACGTGCGGTGAACCGCATCGATAACGTCCGTATCGTGCGCGGCGCGCAGTTCGCCGAAGATGCCAGCCCGATGGCACATCCGATCCGTCCGGATCAGGTTATCGAGATGAACAATTTCTACACCCTGACGGTGTATGAAAAAGGGTCAGAAGTCATCCGCATGATGCACACCCTGCTGGGTGAAGAGAATTTCCAGAAGGGCATGAAGCTCTATTTTGACCGTCACGACGGCAGCGCCGCCACCTGTGATGACTTTGTTCAGGCGATGGAAGATGCCTCAAATGTCGATTTGTCGCAGTTCCGCCGCTGGTACAGCCAGTCCGGTACGCCGGTACTGACGGTGCGCGACGATTACAATCCGGAACTTGAGCAGTACACGCTGCATGTCACGCAGCACACCCCAGTGACTGCCGACCAGAAAGAGAAGCTGCCGCTGCATATCCCGCTGGATATTGAGCTGTATGACGGTGAAGGCAAGGTGATCCCGCTGCAGAATAACGGCCATCCGGTGCATCATGTGCTGAATGTCACCGAAGAGTTCCAGACCTTTATTTTCGATAATGTCTACTTCCAGCCGGTGCCGTCGCTGCTGCGTGAATTCTCCGCCCCGGTGAAGCTCGATTATAAATGGAGTGATGCTCAGCTCACCTTCCTGATGCGTCATGCACGCAACGACTTCTCCCGCTGGGATGCGGCTCAGAGCCTGCTGGCGACTTATATTCGCCTGAACGTTGCCCGCTATCAGCAGGGCCAGCATCTGTCGCTGCCGCTGCATGTTGCCGATGCTTTCCGCGCGGTGCTGCTTGATACCGACTGTGACCCGGCCCTGACTGCGCTGATCCTGACGCTGCCGTCAGAAAATGAGATTGCCGAGCTGTTTGACACTATCGATCCGCAGGCGATTGCGCTGGTGCGTGACGCCCTGCAACGCACACTGGCACGCGAACTGGCCGATGAGTTCTTTGCGATCTACAACGCCAATCAGCAGCCTGAATACCGTGTGGAGCATGACGCGATTGGTCAGCGCAGCCTGAAAAATGTCTGCCTGACCTATCTTGCCTTCAGTGATGCACAGCTGGCGGACAAACTGGTGCAGACGCAGTATCACCAGGCAACCAACATGACCGATGCGCTGGCGGCGCTTTCCGCTGCTGTGGCGGCTCAGTTACCGTGCCGCGACGCGCTGCTGGCGGCTTACGATGAGCGCTGGCATCAGGATGGTCTGGTGATGGACAAATGGTTTGTGCTGCAGGCAACCAGTCCGGCTGCCAACGTGATGCGCAACGTGCGTCAGCTGCTGAATCATCGCTCCTTCACTATGAGCAATCCAAACCGCGTTCGCTCGCTGGTGGGGGCCTTTGCCTCGGCTAACCCGGCCGCGTTCCATGCTAAAGATGGCAGTGGCTACAAGTTCCTGGTGGAGATGCTCATTGATCTGAACACGCGCAATCCGCAGGTTGCGGCACGAATGGTGGAGCCTCTGATTCGTCTGAAACGATATGACGAAGGCCGTCAGGCGATGATGCGTCAGGCGCTGGAGCAGCTGCTGGAGCTGGATAAACTCTCTGGCGACCTCTACGAAAAAATTACCCGGGCACTGAACGCCTGATACTAAAAAAGGGAGCGTCTGAGACGCTCCCTTTTTCAGCGCTGCTGCGCGTAACGTACCGGCTGCGGTCGTTCCGTACGCTGCATTACCCGATCCAGCACCTCCGCTTCCAGCTCGGCCAGCCGCGCCGATCCCCGACGCCGTGGTCGTGGCAGATCCACCAGCAGATCCAGACCGATCTCACCCTCTTCGATCAACAACACGCGATCCGCCATCACGACCGCTTCACTGACATCATGCGTGACCAGCAGAACGGTAAAGTGATGCTGCTGCCACAGTGACTCAATCAATCCCTGCATTTCAATGCGGGTCAGGGCATCCAGCGCCCCCAGTGGTTCATCCAGCAGCAGTAAGCCGGGCCGATGAATCAGCGCTCTGGCCAGCGCCACACGCTGTTTCTGCCCGCCAGAAAGTGCAGCTGGCCACTCATTGGCGCGATCGGCCAGTCCCACCGCCGTCAGGGCATCCATCGCCGCACTGCGCCATTCACGACCGCGCAGGCCCAGCCCGACGTTATCAATGACTTTTTTCCACGGCAGCAGTCGCGCATCCTGAAACATCAGGCGGGTATCGTCGCGCGCCGACTGCAGCGGCGCATTGCCTGCCAGCAGTTCACCGCTGGAGCTTTGTTCCAGTCCGGCCAGCAGGCGCAACAGAGTGCTTTTGCCGCAGCCGCTGCGACCCACTACCGCCACAAACTGACCCGAAGGAATATGCAGGTCGATCTTATTGAGAATGGTACGACTGCCATACTGTTTGCTGACGCCGTTAACGCCAACCGGCGTGCCGGTGTTAAGGCGGGCTGGTGAGAGAGTCTGGCTCATGCGTTCTCCTCCTTCAGTTGGTAAGCGGGGTGCCAGCGCAGCCAGACGCGTTCCAGTAACAACGCGGCGACATCCGCCAGTTTGCCGAGCAGGGCATAAAGAATGATGGCGACCACCACCACATCGGTCTGCAGGAATTCACGCGCGTTCATTGCCAGATAGCCGATGCCCGCGTTGGCGGAGATGGTTTCAGCAACAATCAGCGTCAGCCACATCAGACCGAGCGCAAAACGCACGCCGACCATAATATTTGGCAGTGCGCCGGGCAGGATCACCTGGATAAACAGGCTCCAGCCGGAGAGGCCATAGCTGCGCGCCATCTCAACCAGCCCGCGATCGATATTGCGGATGCCGTGATAGGTATTCAGATAGATCGGGAACAGCGTGCCCAGCGCCACCAGAAAGATTTTGGCGGACTCGTCGATTCCGAACCAGAGGATTACCAGCGGGATCAGCGCCAGATGTGGCACATTGCGCAGCATCTGCACCGACGTATCCAGCAGGCGTTCACCGGTTTTGGAGGTGCCGGTGATCAGCCCAAGTATCAGGCCGATAGAACCGCCAATGCTAAAACCTATCAGCGCCCGCCAGCTGCTTATCGCCAGATGCTGCCAGAGTTCACCACTGGCAGTCAGCTGCCAGAAGGTGGTCACAATTTTCTCCGGCGCGGGCAGAATACGGTTCGATAACCAGCCGGTTTGCGAAGCAATCTGCCACACCACAACAAGCAGCGTCGGCAATAGCCACGGCACCAGCGTATCAGCAAGGCGTTTTCGGGTTCTGGCCATCATGCTCTCCTCAGCCCCGGGCGACTTTTTTCTCAGGGGTAAAATCGTTGGCTACCGCTTCACCATGCGCCTGAACCACGCGCGGCTGAGGCACCAATGGCACCTGCAGATCAAGATGCGGGAACAGCAGTTCGCCAACACGATAAGCCTCTTCCAGATGCGGATAACCCGACAGAATAAAGGTCTCGATGCCCAGCGCTTCATACTCTTTGATGCGTGCGGCCACGGTCGGGCCATCGCCGACCAGCGCGGTTCCGGCTCCACTGCGTACCAGACCCACACCTGCCCACAGATTCGGGCTGATTTCGAGTTTGTCGCGGCGACCACCGTGCAGCGCGGCCATCCGGCGCTGACCCACAGAATCGGCCCGCTGGAACGCGGCCTGTGCTTTCGCGATAGTGGCGTCATCCACATTGGCAATCAGCCGGTCGGCGGCCTGCCAGGCTTCTTCATTGGTTTCGCGCACAATCACATGCAGACGGATACCAAACCGCACCGTACGTCCCTGCGCGGCCGCTTTCGCGCGCACCTGTTCAATCTTTTCCCGAACCTGAGCAGGGGGTTCGCCCCAGGTGAGGTAAACATCGACCTGTTCGGCCGCCAGTTCCTGAGCCGGTTCAGAAGAGCCACCAAACCAGAGCGGTGGGCGAGGCTGCTGCACCGGCTTAAACATCAGGCGTGCGCCGCGAACCTTCACATGCTTGCCTTCGTAGTCGACGGTTTCACCTTCCAGTACCCGACGCCAGACGCGGGTGAACTCGGCAGATTCTGCGTAACGCTCACGGTGATCCAGGAACACGCCATCGCCCGCCAGCTCTTCCGGATCGCCGCCGGTCACCAGATTGAACAGCGCGCGGCCGTTGGATAGGCGATCCAGGGTAGCAGCCTGACGCGCCGCCTGAGTCGGTGAAATCACGCCAGGACGCAGCGCCACCAGGAAACGCAGGCGCTGCGTCACCGGGATCAGCGAAGCGGCAACCAGCCAGGCATCTTCACAGGAGCGGCCGGTTGGGATCAGGACCCCGCCAAAGCCGAGACGGTCAGCGGCCTGCGCCACCTGTTGTAAATAGGCGTGATCAACCGGGCGCGCGCCTTCGGCGGTACCAAGATAGTGGCCGTCGCCATGCGTCGGCAGGAACCAGAAAATGGATACGCTCATTGTTGCTCCTTACTGCGTTACGGTATGCGGTTGCCAGATGCGATCCTGGATCGTCACTTTGACTGGCAACAGATGATTGGCATAAAACAGGTCAGCAGTACGCTGCTGTGCGGCTGCGGTTTCAGCACTGACCGGCGAAATCCGGGTGGGTGGACGATGGCTGAGATAGCTGGCAATAACCGGTTCAGGCAGGCCCATTGCCTGCGCCAGAAGCGTGGTGCTCTGCTGAGGCTGGCTGATAGTCAGCGCGTCGGCACTGCTGAAGGTGTCGAGCACCTGCTGGATAAACGCGCCGTGGGCTTCGGCATAGCTGCGCGTCGCCAGATAGAAGGACCCGGTCAGGTTCAGTGAGCTGCCATCAATCAGCAGGCGCGAATTACCCTGCAGCAGTACCGAAGAGTAGTAGGGATCCCAGATTGCCCAGGCATCCACGTCACCCTGCTGGAAGGCGGCACGCGCATCGGCTGGCGTCAGATAGACGGGTGTAATGTCTTTAAATGTAAGGCCCGCCTGCTGTAAGGCGCGCAGCAGTAAATTGTGTGAGCTGGAACCTTTCTGGAAAGCGACTTTTTTGCCTTTCAGATCGGCAACCTGTTTCAGAGCGCTGTTTTTCGGCACCAGAATCACTTCTGATTTCGGTTTTGGCGGCTCCGAACCGACATAGAGCAGATCGGCGCCTGCGGCCTGGGCAAATAGCGGCGGAAGATCACCGGTACTGCCGAGGTCAATGCTGTTGATGTTCAGCGCTTCCAGCATTTGCGGGCCAGCCGGGAACTCGATCCACTTAATGTGAGTATGGGGAAAACGCTTCTCCAGCAACTGATGTGACTTCGCCAGCACCATGCTGACTGAACCTTTCTGATAGCCGATGCGAATCTCAGCCGGATCCGATTCAGCGGCCTGAACCTGAAGGCCAGCCAGTAACAGTCCTGCCACCAGCCACTTTCCTAATCTCTGCTTCATCGATTGCTTCCTTATACTGCCTGCGCAACGGGATGGTGATGACGGGTCAGCGCCAGCCAGAACGCGGAGACGGCTTCATCAAGACGCTCTGCCAGTGAATCTTCCAGTACAGGCTGACGATCGTAATGCGTGACCTGGCTGTCTTCGGCGTAGACCCCATGCAGAATTTCCTGTGCTTTTAAGGCGTTGAGAACCGGCTTCAGCGCATAGTCCAGCGCCAGCATATGCCCGACACTGCCGCCGCTGGCGAGTGGCAACACAACTTTGTGCTCCAGTGCGCGCTCAGGCAGCAGGTCGAGCAGAGTCTTCAGCGCACCCGAAAAGGACGCTTTATAAATCGGTGTCGCCACAATCAGGCCATCAGCCGATGCCAGATCGTCACGCAGGGCCAGCAGCGCGGGCGCATCAAAGCGCGCATTAATCAGATCGTCAGGCTGAAAGTTGTGAATATTCCAGGGAATGACTTCAATGCCACGTGCCTCCAGCTTGTGCTGACACAGCGTCAGTAATGAGGTTGAGCGGGAGGGAAATCGTGGGCTACCTGCCAGCGTAATAACTCGCATCATCACTCCTTATAACTAAAAGTTATTGATTATCAAAAGTTGAGAACTTATGCCTTCATACTGTCAGAGCAGGGGAGTGGGCTTAAATGATTTATCCGGCAAAGCAAGGGTAAAAACTGCAAATAGACGTACCGGTGGCAGATAATGAAAACATCGCTTCCGATAATTCTTAAAATAAAGGCGAGCAGCAAAACCATTCATTAAGAGCAGTGATGCAAGAGGGTTAAAACAGGACGCGTGGCGGAAAAAATTATCTTTCTTCTGATTGCTTAACCATTCTGCTTGTGGCTGAAACCGTGTTGAAGCGCAGCGGCAGCCCGTAACCGGAAGGGAAACCAGCCTGACATCGGCCTGCTTCAGTGGTGTTCCGGCATGATATTAGGATTAATTGCAGAGCGTAAACTGTAATAAAAATGAAGGAATGCTGAAGTTATTCACGATTTCAGATGTTCGCTTACATATTCCTGATTCTGGTTACGCCTGCCAGATGGGGGTAATTTAAATCGTTCCTCAACGGTTTTAACATTACAGCGGGCTATAGATGCACTTTTTTTAACAGTGATAATCCGGTGAAGCGTTAAGATAATTTTTACGACTGGTCTTTTTTCGCCTGACCGGTTTAAGATAATCAGGCTAAATGAAAGCTACCATAATATTAGCGCCTTACTCTTTTTGACGTTTCGCCTCTGATCAATCCCTGCATCTGGCAGGTGAATCGTATTCTTTTTTCTAACAGCAGAGAATTGCCTATGTCTGACACGCTATTATCAGTGGTTATTCCAACTTACAATGTTGAAAAATATATTGTGGAGTGCGTCGATTCACTATTACGTCAGGTTAAATCGCCCAATGAAATAATCATTGTGAATGATGGCTCAACCGATGGAACATTAGCCTTACTTGAACAGAATTATTCTCATCTTTCCCAGGTGAAAATAATTACCACTGAAAATGGTGGGGCAGGTCATGCACGGGATGTCGGTATTGATCAGGCGCAGGGCCAGTTTCTTTTTTTCTGCGATCCGGACGACGTCGTGGCGGATGGGTTGGTCGCTGAACTGGGCATGGTAGCGGAAAAGCATCCTGAAACGGACCTGTTCTGTTTTAAATCGTGCGTCTATCGCGACGGCCAGATTGATATCACCTCGCCAAAAGTCAGACACGAACTCTTTGGTCAGCAAAAACCGCAGGAGGTCTTATTGGGCCTGCTGCGTAACGGCAGCTATACCTCGGCGGCCTGGAGCTATGTCATCAGCAAACGCGTTATTGAACAGCATAAATTACGTTTTGTTAAACGCGTTCATGAAGACCACAATTTCACGCTCTCCTGCTTTATGAAAAGTCAGCAGGCTTGGGTGAGTCATCAGGTTTATTATAAACAGCGTATTCGCAACGGCTCCCTGACGAACAGTACCAAAAGTAATGAGTTTTTCTATCAGCGTTATGATGCCTTTATGCACGCCTACAATACGCTAACCAGTTCGCTGATTAAGTCAGCGTGGCGCGATACGCTTGAAAAAGCGTATTTAGTTCACTCGTTTCGTTTGATGATCTATTTATCACTCTATAACCGTACGCCTGTGCCGGAATATGTGCTTAACGCGATTCGCTTTATGGGTCGCAATGTGAAAACAGAAAACTTTAAAGAGTGGCTATTGTTTAATCGCCCTGAACTGTTTATTGCACTTCAGCATTACAAGGTCAAAAAAGAGCTGAAAAACGCCGCCTGATTCTGAAAAGCAGCCTGATTCTGAAAAATGTGAAGCGATATTGTTTATGCCTTAGCGAAATGAGAAGGTGAGACATGCAATGTGTATAAGGTTGTTGCGTCATGGCAAAAGTACTCGATAAAAGTCTGGTTATTAATATTTTCTCGCTGCTGGCCTACCGCGGCGCATCGTTCCTGTTTCCACTGGCCACGCTGCCCTATCTTGCCCGCGTTCTGGGTGTAGAGCAGATGGGTACGCTGGCGCTGGCCATCGCCTGCGTGCTCTATTGCAGCACCATCTCTGACTGGGGATTCAACGTCTTTACCACCAAAGACATTGCTCACCATCGTGATGACAAGGAACGCGTCAGCCAGCTCTTCTGGTCAACTTTTAACGCCAAGCTGATGCTGCTGGTGGTGACCAGTGGCACGTTACTGACGGCGACCTGGTTTAATCCTGCCTGGCATCCGCTGTTCTTTATCATCCTGGCGAACTGCACCACGCTGATAGGCTCGCTGTTTTCATTCGGCTGGCTGATGCAGGGCTTTGAGAAGCTGGGTAAAACGGCGATGATCGCCACCTTCGGTAACTTCTGTGCGATTCCGCTGACCTTTTTGCTGGTGAAATCCCCGCAGGATACCTGGCTGGCGGCGCTGATCCCTGGCACTGTCTCCATCATCAGCGCAGCGATTACGCTGAAGTTTGTGCTGGAGATGAAAGTCATTGGTCGTTACCGCTTTGAACCGCGCGAGATCAAACAGCGCATCACCGACAGCATGGATGTGTTTATTGCTATCGCGGGTGCCAATCTGTTTAACAGCGTCAACGTGGTAATCCTGGCCTCCTTTACCTCTACCTATATGGTCGGGATCTACAACGGGGCGGATCGTCTGCGTAAAGCGGCTAATTCAGTACCCGAGCAGATCGGCAGTGCTTTCTTCCCGCGCGTCAGCCACCTTTTTGGTCGGGATAAACGTGCCGCCATTGCGGCGACGCGCAAAAGCCTGCTGCTGTCGTTTTCCCTGAGTCTGTCGATTGTCATCTTTACCTGGTTCTTTGCTGACCTGGTGGTCTCTATTTTACTGGGTAAAGACTTTATTCCGTCGGCGGATGTGCTGCGCGTCTTCGTGCTCTGTTTCCTGTTCGGTAACATTGCCTATCCGGCTGGATTACAGATTCTGATCCCGCACGGTCTGGCCCGCCAGCGTATGTGGGTGATGATGGCTGCTGGCGTGATAAACGTGCCGCTATGCTGTTTCCTGGCATGGAAGTTTGGCGCAATCGGTGCCGCATGGTCGATGGTGGGAGCTGAAGCGTTTGTCTGTCTCGGTATCTTTGGCATCATGCAGCGTCACGGCATCCTGCGGGAGTATCTGTTTCCTTCCGAGGTGAAAAACCAGCCCGTAAACGATTCCGCCGTTTAAGATCAAAGCATTTTCATATAGTTTTCTGCATCCCCGCCGTTCGATTTACTTTTGCGCCAGAGCACTTTACCATTCTGGCGCACATTTTCCCGTGCACCGACTTTCACGATTGCTTCCGTCCTTCAGGAGAGTGCATGTTTTATCCTATCGTCCGACCGGCGCTGTTTAAACTCGACCCCGAACGCGCACACGAACTCACCTTTCAGCAACTGCGTTTTATGAACGGCACGCCGCTGGAGCTGTTTTATCGCCAGAATCTGCCGTCGCGTCCGGTCACCTGCATGGGACTGACCTTTAAAAATGCCCTGGGCCTGGCTGCGGGTCTGGATAAGAACGCAGAGTGCGTTAATGCGTTTGCGGCGATGGGCTTTGGTTTTGTTGAAGTCGGCACCGTCACGCCGCGTGCCCAGGCAGGTAATGACAAGCCACGGATGTTTCGTCTGGTGGAAGCGGGCGGCATTATCAACCGGATGGGATTTAATAATCTCGGTGTTGACCACCTGGTTGAGAATGTAAAAAAAGCGCGTTTTAACGGCGTGCTCGGGATCAATATCGGTAAAAATAAAGATACGCCGGTTGAGCAGGGCAAAGAAGATTATCTGATTTGCATGGAAAAGGTCTATGCCCATGCCGGTTATATCGCCATCAATATTTCCTCACCCAACACGCCAGGTTTGCGTTCACTGCAATATGGTGAAGCGCTGGATGATTTGCTCTCCTCTATCAAACAGAAACAAAAAGAGCTGGAAAAGCGTCATCTGAAATATGTTCCGCTGGCCGTAAAAATTGCGCCCGATCTCTCTGAAGAGGAGTTAATTCAGGTTGCGGACAGTTTGATTCGTCATCAGATTGATGGCGTCATTGCCAGTAATACTACGCTCGATCGTTCGCTGGTAAGTGGTCTTAAGCATGCTGAAGAAGCGGGTGGATTGAGTGGACGGCCAGTGCAGTCGCGCAGTACGGCGGTGATCCAGCGCCTCTCTCAGGAGCTGCAGGGGCGTCTTCCCATTATCGGCGTTGGCGGCATCGATTCTCTGACCGCTGCGCGTGAAAAAATCGCCGCAGGTGCAACGCTGGTTCAGATTTATTCAGGCTTTATTTATCAGGGGCCAGGATTAATTAAAGATATCGTTACGCATCTCTAAGACAATTCTCACAATCATTGGCCGGGGGGTTTATTTATCCCCTCGGCTCGTTTATATTTTGTCCTGTTGCATGCTTTTTCAGCTTTTCCTTATGTTTCTTTTTTCGCTGAATTCTGCGCGATTTTTGGCGTAGCGGTAAATACAGGGCACACGATGAAAATTAAACCCGATGATAACTGGCGCTGGTATTTTGATAGCAGCCACGACCGAATGATGCTCGACCTGGCTGACGGGATGCTTTTCCGTTCCCGCTTTTCCCGCAAAATGCTCACGCCGGACGCGTTCACTGAATCGGGTTTCTGTGTCGATGATGCCGCTTTGTATTACACCTTTGAAGAGACCTGTCGTCAGTGCAAACTTAGTGGCAGCCATCGTGCTGAGCTGGTGCTGAATGCGCTGGTCGCCGCGCGCTTCCTCAAACCCCTGATGCCGAAAAGCTGGCATTTCACCTCGCATGCCCCGGCAATGCAGCCCCGTCCCGGTGAAATGGTACAGGTTACGCTGGCCGAAGAGGGGACGCTGGCACGTCTGCTGGTGGTTGAGAGTGGTAATAATGCGGCGCTTTGCCTGCTGGCGCAGCCAGGTTTAACCCTGGCCGGTAAAAATATGGTGCTCGGCGATGCCATTAAGGTGATGAACGACCGCCTGCAGCCCTGGTACCAGGATGTCGCGCACTACGCCCGCGCGGTCTGATTACTTCACTTCTATATCACCTGCCGGAATACAGCTGCAGCTTAAGAGGGTGCCGTCCTGACGCAGGGCACTCTGTTTAAGCGCTTTTACTTCACCGGCTACCAGACTCAGCTTGCAGCTACCACACAGACCTGCCCGACAGGAGTAAGGAATGCGAAAGCCCTGCATCTCCAGCTGATCCAGTAATATCTGCTGATTATCCCCGGTAAAGGTCTTGCCCTGAAAGGTGATGGTCACGGCATCCTGTGCCTGTTGCTGTGGTTTCAGCGTTTCGACCACTTCGCCGGCACCATAGCTGCGCGGCGCATGACGTTTAAGGACGATCATTTCATCACCCGCACGCACCACGCCACTGTTACGCGCCACTAAGTTCAGACCGAAATCGATATCTCCACTGCCATCCTGAGCAGTGCGGAACGTCTGTAGCGTCGCCAGCGGATGACCGGTGGGATGCTTGAGTCCGGTCTCGGTGCTGACCGTGGTTAGCACACAGCGACTGCATGGCTTGGGAGCCTCAAAAATGACGTCGCCGATCTGAATCTCTGCCCAGCTATCCTCATCCCAAGCGGCCGCGCCGCTGACGATCAGGTTCGGGCGAAACTGTTCGGCACGGACGCTGGCCGGGCAGCGCTGTTGCAGATCGTGCAGCGACGCGTTGTTGATCAGTAAAAACGGAAAGCCATCGGCAAAGCTCAGCGGAATATGATCAAACTTTTTGACCCGGCGAGTCGGTTGCGGCCCGACCCAGCGCAGCTGAACGTCGCGCGGGAAGAACTGGCTCAGCCACTGATTAATCGACTGGGGGGCAATACGCGCAGTAAAGTGGTTGCCCCAGACTTCGGTGGGATGATCCTGCTCACTAAAATCGCTGAAGCGGATCAGGGACTGGCTGCTATCCGGCGCGGCCAGCAGCAGGCCATCCGGCAGGATCGCGGGCGTAAAGCGCACCATCTCCGGGTGCTGACGTGCAGTAATAAAGGTGCCATCGGGTTCGGTCACCATAAACAGCCGATCAAATGCCAGTCCGCTGTCAGTGACCAGCGCATGTGACAACGCTAATCCCCGCATTGACTTCACAGGATGAATAAATAAGCGGGAAAGCGTGATCATGGTGTTCTCCTTGAACCCGACGCGCGACACAAAAGAAGCTAACTTTATGACATAGGTCTCCGATTCGCTATAATGCGCGACAATTTTCTCAAGAGTTAAAAAGTGACGATATGAATTCTCTGTTTGCCAGCACGGCGCGTGGGCTCGAAGAGCTGTTAAAAAGTGAGCTGGACGCGCTGGGCGCGCAGGATTTGCAAGTGGTGCAGGGAGGCGTTCACTACGAAGCCGACGATCGCGCCATGTACCAAAGCCTGATGTGGAGTCGTTTAGCATCACGCATCCTGTTGCCGCTGGGAGAGTTTGGCGTCTACAGCGATCTCGATCTCTATCTGGGTGTACAGAGCGTGGACTGGCCGTCGATGTTCGGCAGCGACAAAACGTTCGTCGTGCATTTCAGCGGCACCAACGATTCGATTCGTAACAGCCAGTTCGGCGCGCTGAAAGTCAAAGATGCCATCGTGGACAGCTTTACCCGTCAGAATCTTGAACGGCCAAATGTCGATCGTGAGCAGGCAGATATCCGTGTTAACGTCTGGCTGAATGACGATCGCGCCAGCATTGCGCTGGATCTCAGCGGCACCTCACTGCATCAGCGCGGCTATCGCCAGCAGACCGGTCAGGCTCCGTTAAAAGAGACCCTGGCGGCGGCAATTGTGCTGCGTTCTGGCTGGGAGCCGACTACGCCGCTGATCGACCCGATGTGTGGTTCGGGCACGCTGCTGATTGAAGCGGCGCTGATCGCCTGCGATCGGGCACCTGGCCTGCTGCGTAAACACTGGGGCTTTACTGCCTGGAACAAGTTTGATGCTGCGCTGTGGCAGGACGTTAAAACCGAGGCACAGAACCGTGCCCGCGCGGGTACGGCGGCGACTCAGGCGCGCTTTTTTGGTTATGACAACAATGGCCGGGTGCTGGAGTGGGCGCAGGCGAATGCCCGTCGTGCTGGCGTCTTTGAACTCTTTACGTTTGCGCAACAGGACCTGCTGCAACTGACCAATCCGCTCGATCCGGCGGTTCACGGCACAGTGCTGAGTAACCCGCCATACGGTGAACGTCTGGAGAGCGAACCGGCGCTGATTGCGCTGCACAGCCAGCTCGGACGTCTGATGAAGCAGCATTTTGGTGGCTGGAACCTGTCGCTTTTCAGCGCCTCGCCTGAACTGCTGAGCTGCCTGCAACTACGTGCCGATCGCCAGTTCAAAGCGAAGAACGGTCCGCTGGATTGCGTGCAGAAAAACTATCAGCTGGCGGTTAACAGCCATGAAAGCGCGGGACAGATTGCGGAAGATTACGCAAACCGTCTGCGTAAAAATGTGAAGAAGCTGGAGAAGTGGGCGCGTCAGGAAGGCATTGAATGCTACCGCATTTATGATGCCGATCTGCCAGACTACAACGTTGCTGTCGATCGCTATGGTGACTGGGTCATTATTCAGGAATACGCGCCACCGAAAACCATCGATCCGAATAAAGCGCGTCAGCGCCTGTTCGATGTTATCAGCGCGACACTGAGCGTACTGCAGCTGCCTGCTGACCGTCTGATTATGAAAACGCGTGAGCGCCAGAAAGGCAAAGCGCAGTATCAGAAGCTCAGCGAGAAGGGCGACTATTTCGAAGTTAAAGAATTTAATGCGCGTTTCTGGGTGAACCTGACCGACTATCTCGACACCGGCCTGTTCCTCGATCACCGCATTGCCCGTAAAATGCTCGGTCAGATGAGTCAGGGCAAAGATTTCCTGAACCTGTTTGCCTATACCGGCACCGCCAGTGTGCATGCCGGTCTGGGGGGGGCGCGTTCAACCACCACGGTAGATATGTCGCGTACCTATCTGGAGTGGGCGGAGCGCAACCTGCGTCTTAACGGACTGACCGGGCGTCAGCACCGCCTGATGCAGGCGGACTGCCTGAGCTGGCTGAATGAGAGTGATGAGAATTTTGACCTGATCTTTATCGATCCGCCAACCTTCTCCAACTCAAAACGTATGGAAGAGAGCTTCGACGTTCAGCGCGATCATATGATGCTGATGCGTAACCTGAAACGCCTTCTGCGTCGCGGCGGCACCATCATGTTCTCCAATAACAAACGTGGTTTCAAAATGGACATGGATGGTCTGAAAGCACTGGGCCTGCAGGCGCAGGATATTACCCAGAAAACGCAGTCGCAGGACTTCGCGCGTAACCGTCAGATTCACAACTGCTGGCTGATCACTCATGCCGGTAAGGAATAAGATTACATGTCATTAATCAGTATCCACGGCGCTTATCTCTCCTTCAGCGATGCGCCGCTGTTAGACAATACCGAGCTGCACATCGAAGAGAACGAACGCGTCTGTCTGGTGGGCCGTAACGGAGCGGGTAAATCCACGCTGATGAAAATCATCAATGGCGAACAGCCACTGGATGATGGCCGCATCATTTATGAAACTGACTTGGTGGTGGCGCGTCTGCAGCAGGATCCCCCGCGCAATATTACCGGTTCGGTCTACGACTTCGTGGCTGAGGGCGTTGAAGAGCAGGCTGAGCATCTGAAAGCCTATCACGCCATTTCCCATGTGGTGATGGAAGATCCCAGCGATAAAAACCTCAATGAGATGGCGCGACTGCAAAGCATTCTTGACCATCAGAACCTGTGGCAGCTGGAGAGCCGCATCCATGACGTGCTGGAGCAGATTGGTCTGCAGCCCGATACCGAGCTGTCGTCGCTCTCTGGCGGCTGGCTGCGTAAGGCGGCGCTGGGCCGTGCGCTGGTGAGCAACCCGCGTGTGCTGATGCTGGATGAGCCAACCAACCACCTCGATATCGAAACGATCGACTGGCTGGAAACCTTCCTGAAAAACTTCAGCGGCAGCATCGTCTTTATTTCGCATGACCGTTCGTTTATCCGCAACATGG
The DNA here is from genome assembly GCF_016658625.1 of Pantoea sp. S62. Lineage (NCBI taxonomy): Bacteria > Pseudomonadati > Pseudomonadota > Gammaproteobacteria > Enterobacterales > Erwiniaceae > Pantoea > Pantoea sp. S62. The sequence continues at coordinate 219,169 of NZ_JACVVI010000002.1, forward strand.
CGACGCGTATTGTCGATCTTGACCGTGGCAAGCTGGTCTCCTGGCCGGGCAACTACGATCTCTATCTGGAAGGCAAAGAAGAAGCGCTGCGCGTTGAAGAGATGCAGAACGCCGAATTCGACCGCAAGCTGGCGCAGGAAGAGGTGTGGATCCGTCAGGGCATCAAAGCCCGTCGTACCCGTAACGAAGGTCGTGTGCGCGCGCTGAAAGCGCTGCGTCGCGAACACTCAGAACGTCGTGAAGTCATGGGCAAAGCCAACATGCAGGTGGGCGAAGCGTCCCGTTCCGGCAAGATTGTGTTCGAGCTGGAAAATGTTGACTACGCGGTGGGCGGCAAAACGCTGGTGAAGGATTTCTCAACCCAGGTTCAGCGAGGCGATAAAATTGCGCTGATCGGGCCGAACGGTTGCGGTAAAACGACCTTACTGCGCCTGATGCTGCAGCAGCTGAAAGCCGATCACGGCCGCGTACATTCCGGCACCAAGCTGGAAGTCGCTTACTTTGACCAGCATCGCGCTGAACTGGATCCGGATCGCACCGTGATGGACAACCTGGCTGAAGGCAAGCAGGAGGTGCTGGTCAACGGCAAACCGCGCCACGTGCTGGGCTATCTGCAGGACTTCCTGTTCCATCCAAAACGTGCGATGACGCCGGTGCGTGCGCTTTCCGGTGGGGAACGTAACCGTCTGCTGCTGGCGCGTCTGTTCCTGCGTCCCAGCAACCTGATGATTCTGGATGAACCAACCAACGACCTCGACGTCGAAACGCTGGAACTGCTGGAAGAGCTGATTGATGGTTATCAGGGCACTGTGTTACTGGTGAGCCACGATCGTCAGTTCGTCGACAATACGGTCACCGAGTGCTGGATTTTTGAAGGCAACGGCGAAATCGGTACCTTTGTGGGCGGTTATCACGATGCGCAGCAGCAGCGCGCCGCTTACCGGCAGCACAGGTCTGCTTCACCGGCTAAAGCGACAGCGAATAGCGCGAAGCCAGCCGCCGATAAGAGTGAAGCGAAGCGTAACGTGAATAAGCTCAGCTACAATCTGGCGCGTGAGCTGGAACAGCTGCCGCAAAAACTGGAGCAGCTGGAAGCGCGCATCGGTGAACTGCAGGCGAAGATGAGTCACCCGGACTTCTTCAGTCAGTCACACGATCAGACGCAACCGGTGCTGGATAATCTGGCGCAGGCTGAGCAGGAGCTGGAAACCGCTTTTGCGCGCTGGGAAGAGCTTGAGTCACTGAAAAACGGCGCGTAGGGCAGGGCTAACGGATGTGTTCAGCAGTGAAAAGTAACGCGTGGATGCTCTGTCCACAATGCGATTTAATGATTAAGCTGCCGGACATTCCCGTTGGCAGCCGTGCGTCATGCCCGCGCTGCCACACCTCTCTGACGGCTAACTGGCACGAGCCGCGTAAACGGCCGACGGGCTATGCGCTGGCGGCGCTGTTTATGCTGCTGCTGGCAAATTTGTTTCCTTTTGTCTCCATGAAAGTGGCGGGGTTGACCAGCCAGATTACGCTGTCGCAGATCCCCCAGGTCATGGTGACGGAAGATTACAGCAGCCTGGCGACACTGTTTCTGCTGTTTGTGCAGGCGGTTCCGGCCTTCTGCATGGTCACCATTATTCTGCTGGTCAATCCGGTCCCTCTGCCCGTCCGCCTCAAAACTGGTCTGGCGCGTATCCTGTTTCAGTTGCGTAACTGGGGCATGGCAGAAATTTTTATGGCAGGCGTTTTGGTCAGCTTCGTCAAGCTGATGGCCTATGGTGATATCGGACTGGAAACCAGCTTCTGGCCGTGGGTGCTGTTCTGCTTGCTGCAGCTGCGCGCCTTTCAGTGCGTTGACCGCCGGGACTTGTGGGACAGTCTTTCCCCGCGACCCGCCATCCCTCATCCACCTGAAGTGGGCATCAGTGGTTTAGAGCAGGGCCTGCGTTCCTGCCCCTGCTGTACCGCCATTCTGCCGGAAGCTGAGCACACCTGTCCGCGCTGCGGCGTCACCGCCCAGGCGCGACGTAAGCACAGCCTGCAATGGACGCTGGCGCTGCTGTTCACCTCAATACTGCTTTATATCCCGGCTAACCTGTTGCCGATCATGGTGACGGAAACCCTTGGCACGGCTTATCCCTCTAATATCATGGCGGGAGTCATTGTGCTGTGGGGCGATGGTTCCTATCCGGTGGCGCTGGTGATCTTTATCGCCAGTATCATGGTGCCGACGCTGAAGATGCTGGCAATCGGCTGGCTCTGCTGGGATGCCAGCGGACGCGGGCGGCGTGACAGTCATAAGATGCATAAAATTTATGAAGTGGTCGAATTTGTTGGCCGCTGGTCAATGATCGACGTGTTTGTGATTGCCGTGCTCTCTGCGCTGGTGCGTATGGGGCAATTAATGAATGTTTATCCCGCGTGGGGGGCAGTATTGTTTGCGATGGTGGTGATTATTACCATGATCGCTGCCATGACCTTTGACCCGCGATTAACCTGGGATCGTGTACGCGAAAACAATATGAAGGAGTCGCGCCTTGACGGAAACTAACCACGGCCATGCAAAGGTGGAACAGATTAAGCGCTGGTCGCCGGTCTGGATTGTCCCCATCGTTACGCTGTTAATTGGCGGATGGATCCTCTTTTATCACTTCAGCCATCAGGGGCCGGAAGTCACTTTAATTACCGAAAATGCCGAAGGCATTGTTGCCGGTAAAACCACGATTAAAAGTCGCAGCGTCGATGTTGGCGTGGTGGAGAGCGCGGTGTTAAGCGACGATCTTCACCATGTGGAAATCAAAGCGCGTCTGAATGCGGGCATGGAAAAACTGCTGCACAGCGACAGCGTTTTCTGGGTAGTGAAACCGCAGGTGGGACGTGAAGGGATCAGCGGACTCGGCACGCTGCTGTCAGGTGCGTATATCGAACTGCAGCCTGGCACCAAAAAGCAGCCACCCGAGCAATTTAAGCTGCTGGATGCGCCGCCGTTAGCGCCACCGGATGCCAAAGGTATTCGTATCGTACTGGACAGCAAAAAGGCAGGCCAGCTTAATCCGGGTGATCCGGTGCTGTTCCGTGGCTACCGTGTCGGTACGGTTGAGACCAGCGTATTTGATACTGACAAACGTATGATGACCTATCAGCTGTTTGTCGCTGCACCCTACGATCGCCTGATTACCACCAACGTACGTTTCTGGAAGGACAGCGGCATCGCCGTGGATATGTCCGCCTCAGGGATGCGGGTGGAAATGGGATCGCTTACCACGCTATTCAGCGGCGGTGTCAGTTTTGACGTGCCGGATGGCTGGGAGCTGGGCGAGCCCGCGCAGAACAAGTCTGACTACCATCTGTTTGACGATCAGCGCAGCATTCAGGACTCGCTCTACACCAACCATATCGACTACGTGATGTTCTTCTCTGACTCGATTCGCGGTCTGCAAGCAGGTGCGCCGGTTGAGTTCCGTGGCATTCGTCTGGGTACCGTCTCGGAAGCGCCACTGATGAAAGCGGGCCTGGATCAGGCGCTGAATAATGATTACCGCGTGCCGGTGCTAATCCGCATTGAGCCGGATCGCTTTATCAGCCGACTGGGTGAGAACTTCGATCTGGAGCAGCATCTGCAGGATGGTAAAAAACGTGGTCTGCGCGCCACGCTGAAAACCGGCAACCTGTTGTCGGGCGCGCTCTATGTCGACCTCGACTTCTATGACAATGCGCCAGCCTACAAAGGCCCGCAGAAAGTTTCTGGCTATGAAGTGATCCCAACGGTCAGCGGCGGCCTGAGCCAGATTCAGCAGAAGCTGATGGCGGCGCTGGATAAGATTAACAGCCTGCCGCTGAACGGTATGGTCAATGAAGCGACGGGTACGCTGAAAGAGAGCCAGAAAACGATGCGTGATCTGCAGCGCACAATCGACAACATCAACAAAGTCACCGCCAGCCCGGCCATGAAAACGCTGCCGGAAGATCTGCAGCAGACCTTGCGCGAGCTGAACCGCAGCATGAAGGGCCTGCAGCCAGGTTCGCCTGCCTACAGCAAGCTGGTCGGCGATATGCAGCGTCTGGATCAAGTGTTGCGTGAACTCCAGCCAGTGTTGAGAACGCTAAACACCAAGAGCAATGCGCTGGTATTTGAGGCGAAACCGGGACAGGATCCCCAGCCGAAGAGGGCGAAACAGTGAAAAAAGGATTGATACTTTGTGCCGCGCTGGTGTTGAGTGCGTGCAGCAGCAGCGTTGACAATACCTGGTATCAGCTGCCCTCCGGGGCGGCGTCCATGCAGGTCACCAGCAGTCAGCTGAATGAAGCGCAGCCGATGTTATGGGTGCAGCAGGTGACGGTGCCGGACTATCTGGCAGGTAATGGACTGGTTTACCAGACCAGCGATGTCAAATATGTTATCGCCGCGAATAATCTTTGGGCCAGCCCGCTTGATCAGCAGTTACAGCAAACGCTGATTACTAATCTGAGCAAGGCGCTGCCTGGCCGATTAGTGGCGGGATCACCATTAGGCGCACAGCACGACACGCTGAATGTAACCATTACAGGCTTCCAGGGACGCTACGATGGCAAAGCGATTGTCAGTGGTGAATGGACGCTGGAACATCAGGGTCGTCTGACCAAACAGGCGTTTAACCTCGTGCTGCCGCAGACTGAAGATGGCTACGATGCAATGGTCAGAACGCTGGCGGCGGGCTGGCAGCAGACCGCACAGAAGATTGCTAATAGTGTGGTTGCGTTAAATTAAGATTGATGTGAATAAATAAGCTAAGCCCCTGAACGATTGTCGTGCTTTATCGACATTGTTCAGGGGCTTTTTTATTATCTTATTCAGAAAGATAGTGCTGGCGTATGCATCACAAAACGTCCTTAATTTTACCGATTAAGGTCACATTTATGACACTGGCATGAAGATTGGGCATTGATCTTTGGGTGCGCAGGAGGTAGAACATAAGGGTGGTTGAACATTAATTCACCACTTTTCTTTCCACCAGATTCCACAGACCTTACATGAGGGACACGGAGTATGAAGAGACAGAAACGAGACCGCCTCGAACGCGCCCATTCACGTGGTTATCAGGCAGGCATTACTGGACGCTCAAAAGAGATGTGTCCGTATCAGTTGATTGACGCTAAGTCTCACTGGTTGGGAGGTTGGCGACAAGCCATGGAGGACAGGTCGGTAGCTGCATAACCGGATGTCACTGAAAAGGGAATATAACCTCCGCCATGCGCGGAGGTTTTTGTTTCCGGGGGAAACGCTTAGAAAGCGGCGGTATCTTTAAACAGGCCGACTTTCAGATCGCTGGCGGTATAGATCAGATTACCATCAACCAGCACTTCACCATCTGCCACGCCCATCACCAGTTTGCGATTAATGACGCGTTTGAAATGAATGCGGTAAGTGACTTTCTTCGCTTCTGGCAGGACCTGTCCGGTGAATTTCACTTCACCCACGCCCAGCGCACGACCTTTACCTTCGCCGCCCAGCCAGCCCAGATAGAAACCGACCAGCTGCCACATGGCATCCAGGCCCAGACAACCCGGCATCACCGGATCGCCAATAAAGTGACAGCCGAAGAACCAGAGATCAGGATTGATATCCAGCTCCGCTTCAACAAAGCCTTTATCATATTTGCCGCCGTCTTCGGTCATTTTGACCACGCGGTCCATCATCAGCATGTTGCCAGATGGAAGCGGCGGACCATTTTCGCCAAACAGTTCACCACGACCTGACAGAATCAGATCTTCTTTGGTATAGGATTCGCGTTTATCTACCATGTTTTCAATAAGCCTTGTTTTAGTGAATCACGAATATTAGCGAACAGTTGTACGCTGAGCAAATCGGATTAACGGTGGTTGAACCAGTTAAGCCAGCGGAGCGCCCAGGGACGTTGCGGCACGTCCGGCTGGTTAAACAGGCTAATGCGTTCCTGGATGGTATTCAGCAGGCAGTCGCCCTGACCATCTTCAGTACTCCAGATTTTACCAGTCAGGAGCGGCAGCGCTTCATCAGCACGGTCGATCGCCCAGATATGGAAGCGACCCTGTTCAACCGCTGTCACAACGGCCTGGTTAAGACTGAGATGACGCACGTTGCAGGAAGGAATAATCACACCCTGCTGACCCGTCAACTCACGCTGATGACAGATATCAAAGAAGCCTTCGATCTTCTCATTCAGTCCGCCAACCGGTTGTACGTTGCCAAATTGATCGACTGAGCCAGTCACGGCGATTTGCTGATTGATCGGCTGATTCGCCAGTGCGCTGATTAAGGCACAGAGTTCAGCCAGCGAAGCGCTATCACCGTCGACCTCGGAATAAGATTGCTCAAAGACCATCGAAGCTGAGAAGGGCAGTTGCTGATCGAGCTCCAGCTCGGCGATCAGAAATGCCTGCATGATCATCATGCCTTTAGCATGAATGTTGCCGCCCAGCTCCGCTTTGCGCTCAATATCCATGAACTCGCCATCGCCGGGATGAACCACGCAGGTAATACGAGAGGGATCGCCCCAGGCGCGGGGGTGGCCAGGATATTCCACTACCGACAGGCCGTTAATCTGACCGACCACTTCGCCTTCGGTTTCAATCAGAATCTGTCGCAGCAGGATCTCATCACGCATCCGTTCATTTAGATAATTCTCGCGCCACAAGCGCGCTTCAAGCGCATCACGCAGCGCTTCGGCATCAAGTGCATCGCCCATCAGGGCCGACTCGCGCATCTGACGCTGCAGCCAGCGCGGGCAGAGTGGCAGCGTATCCTGATCGCCGCTGTAACGGACGCCTTCTTTAATCAGCTCTGGCCAGAAGTCCGCTTCCGGCAGGGACAGGCCCGCCTGTTGCGCCAGTTCAGCACTCCAGCGACACCAGGCCAGCATGTCATCTTCATCCAGAACCTGAATGTTCTCTTCAAATTCAGTATAGATGGCCATTTCATGCGCTTCAGGGTCGAGTTCCTGAAAATCCGCCAGCGCTTCCCGGTCGCCACACAGGACCAGGTTAAGATTGAGTGGCAACGGAGGAATCGAGACAGGCAGCGGCCGGCGTTCATCCTGAGATGTCCACTCAACATAGCCTTGCTCAATACACTTTTTCAGGCGCAGCCAGAGAATCGGCTGCGTCAGCAGGCTACGCAGTGACAGTACCAGCGTGCCGCCATTGGCGCGATGGATAAGCCCTGGCTCGAGCTGGATGCGATCTTTATACTGGCGCACGCAGCCAAATAACTGCTCCATCTCAATCCACTCAGCAAAGTGAATACCACCCTGACTGGTGAATGGGCGTTGCGGATCGGAAGGAGGCTGAAGCGTGACGTTGTCAGCCATGATATGGTAATCACCGCCAGACAGAGTGGTACTGTCAGTCATGACCCGCTGCGCGGCCTGAACGATAAAGGTCAGATAATCGCGATTCTCCTGGCTTCGAACCAGCAGTAACGGGAATCCTTGCGTCTGGTGATGTAAATGCGCCAGCGCATTCAGCAACCGGGGCTGTACCGTTGCCAGAGCATCAGTTTCTTCATCAGCAATTCGGGAGAAAACGGATTGGTATTGTGCGCTATCCGGCTGTAAGGTCTGCCACGTAAGTTGAGTGCTGGTCAAAATAATCGCATTTGTCTGTTTTAAGAAAAGCGAGATTATACAGGATTCACCCTTGTTAAGCACTGCAGACTTCCTGCTGAAGATGTGATGATGGCAGCATGTTTTTCGTTGCTGCATCCGGGAAAAAAGCTGTTATTCTTAGCCCGTTACGTGATCACGATGAGATTCTGATGAAATACCAGCAACTCGAAAATCTTGAATGTGGATGGAAGTGGAAATACCTGGTGAAAAAACATCGGGAAGGTGAACTGATCACGCGTCACCTTGAGTTAAGCGCGGCGCAGGCGGCAGTGGATAAACTGCTGGCGATGGAAAACAATCCGGTGACGGTGAATGAATGGATTGCTGAACATATTCATTCCGATCTTGATAACCGACTGAAGCAGACCATCCGTGCCCGGCGGAAACGCCATTTCAATGCTGAACATCAGCACACCCGTAAAAAATCGATAGACCTGGAGTATCTGGTCTGGCAGCGGCTGGCAGGCCTGGCTCAGCGGCGCGGCTGCACGCTTTCAGAAACGATTGTTCAGCTGATAGAAGATGCGGAACGCAAAGAGAAATATGCTACTCAGATGTCGAGTCTGAAGCAGGATTTGCAGGCAATTCTGGGTAAATCGGGTTCAGAGAGCGAGTAAGCGAGCAGGGGATTTCAGAGTGTGTGCGCTGACGGAACGATTACTGGCATAAAAAAAACCCCGCCTTAGCGGGGTTTTTTATGACGTGTGAACTTAAGCCTGTGGCTGAGTTACAACGTCTTTGATGCCTTTAACATCGATTTCTACACGACGGTCCGGAGACAGGCAATCGATCAGGGCATTACGGCCTTTCACGCTGTCACAGGTGTTGCCGGTAACTGGGTTAGATTTACCCATGCCACGTGCAGAGATCTTGTTAGAAGGGATACCTTTAGATACCAGGTAATCTACGACTGACTGAGCACGTTTCTCAGACAGTTTCTGGTTGTACTGCTCTGAACCGATGCGATCGGTGAAGCCCAGTACGACAACGGAACCATCTTTAGGATCCATTGAGCTCAGCTGGCTGTACAGCTGATCCAGAGCCTGCTGGCCTTCTGGCTTCAGGGTAGATTTGTTGAAGGTGAACAGAACGTCAGACTTCAGAGTGAAACGCTTGGTTTCAACAACTGGAGCTGGTGCTGGAGCCGGAGCTGGAGCCGGAGCAGCGACGTCATCCTGACCGAAGCGGTATGAAACGCCTACGCTCAGCATGCCATTGTCTGGACGGGTACCAACGGTCTGTGCATCACCGATGTTGTTAACCCACTGGTAATCCAGACGGGTAGCCCAGTTTTTGGTCAGTGCATATTCAACACCAACTGCAGCCAGCGGAGATACGCCGGTGTCGTGGTCGCTGATGCGGCCAGTCGTTGGGTTAGTCTGCGTTGCATCTGCACGCCATACCATGCCGCCCAGACGAGTATACACGTCCAGATCGTCATAGATTGGGTAGCTCAGTTTAGCAGCCAGCTGAACGCCTTGTGCTTTAAATGCGCCGTTAGTCACAGTACCTTTGTTAGGCATGCGGCCCAGCCAGTCATAGCCCAGCTCGAAGCCCAAGTATGGGTTTGCCTGATAACCAACGAACGCACCTGCACCCAGCTGGCTTTCATGAGTTGGACCGTTGTTGTTCTCGTAACCGTTACCGTAGTAACCAGTGTCGTGATACTGAGACCAGCCCAGTTTAGCACCGGTGTACCAGGTGTCATCTTTCGGAGCGGCCTGCGCTACGGTAGCGAAGCCAGCCAGTGCCACTGCAATTGCGATAGCTGTCTTTTTCATTTTGCGCCTCGTTATCATCCAAATAGGCAATGAGCAAAAAGGTTGCTCTTGGTTTAAATCCTTCGCCGGGTCAAAACGCTCGCTTATGACTCTACCGCAAAAAACGGAGGTTATTGAGCACCCTGGCGAGATAAAGTCTACAACGAGATTGGAAACTTACAAGTATGATGTGAGGCGCTTCTGTAAAAAAACAGCGATTTATACACAATTTCTAACAATTAGCCTGGTAGTATTGTCGCAGCAAAAAGCCTTAAAAACCTGCTAAACCATTGTCACAGCTCGAACTAACAGAATCAGTGGTTTAGCGACGACAGATAAGAAAAATAGCTTGGGAAACTTCTGATTTTTACTTAATGAAACAAATCCGACTGAATTTTTATCGCACTTTGCGGTCTGAGAGGCGCTTCCGATGTCCCGCTTGCCCGCAAAATCAAACCCAGCGCCTCACCCTCTGCCGCCGCATTTTCAAGTTGACGGCGCTCATCTTCGTCAAGGTCATAAGGAATCCATGCCAGAACGACACTGTAATTTCCTGTGCGTAGTGCCTTGACCATCGCCTCCACCGCATTCAGACGTTCAGAATCGGCGATATGCATACTTTTATCCAGCGGTAATCCCGACTCCTGCATCCAGGTGCGATTCAGTTTATGTGCCGGTGTTAGCCACAACTGCCAGCGTGATTGCTGACTCAGCTGCTGTAATAATGGCAACAACAGCATCTGCATCATACCGGGCTGCTCACTGCAGCGTAACTCAGTAATTCCACCGCCCTGAGAGGCCGGAACGGAAGAGGACGCGTAATGATGAGCATAGCGTGCATTATCAGGATGTTGGGTTCGCATAAGTTAATCACCAGCAGTTTACTGTATGAATATACAGTACTGTCATCCTGGATAAAGATCAACCCAAATTTCTGAAAACGCCTCGCAAAAACGCGACAAGATTAGTTGAAGCACTATTTATTCATTGAACCAGCTGACACTTTTTTCTATCTTCTAATTGCCTGATACCCAAGGCAATTTAAGAAATATTTCTGACATGGAGGTGGTGCAATGAAAAAGGTGAACCCAGTCGTAGAGCGCTCCAGAACGCGTCTGGCCCCGTTAGGGCCGATAGAGTCCCGCACCCAGTTTGGGGGGTACGCTCTGGCTGTCGAAAGTGTGGTTTTTGCCTTAATTAATAAAGACGAACTCTATCTGCGGGCCAGTGAACCCCTGCGCGAGTACATTGCCGATCGCCCGCTGCAACCCTTAATTTTTCGCAAGCGGGGAAAACTGGTCAGCCTCAATTACTTTCGGGTTGATGAGACATTATGGCGCGATTCTGACCATCTGCTGGCGCTCTCTGCCGCCTCTTTAGAGACGGCGCAGCTGGAGCTGCAGGACAGGCAAGCCTCTCCAAGGCTGAAAGATTTGCCTAATCTCAGCGTGCGCTTGGAAATGATGCTCTTTGAAGCGGGCGTGATGAGCGTCAATCATCTCTATCAGATAGGGGCCAAACAGTGCTGGCTGAAGCTAAAAGCGATCAACCAGCACGTGGGGTTTCAGACATTACTGGCACTGCAGGGGGCTATTATGGGCCACCATGCGGCTGCGCTGCCGCAGGCAACCCGGGCGGAGCTGAATGCATGGTTCCAGCGCACGCTTTTATCAAACCCGGACCTCAGAAGCAGTGACAGCTAGTCACTAATAAGCGTGCGGCGCAGGCGAGCCACATCGGGCATTAATGCCACCAGCAGACCGAGTTGCTGGAGCACCAGCGGCGCACGCGTATCTGCATCTGCAGCCAGCTGGCTGATTCGCTGAGCCAGTTGCTGGCGCATCGCTTCAACATGTTCATCGCTGACCACGTCCGTCTGGAGCACATCTTCGACATAGCAAACCGTATCATCCAGTAAGGTGAGCAGGTCCGGCGCAGTAATTTTATCGCGGTGAGCGCCCAGCGCGGAAATGTAGCTCAGAAATGAGTGATTGGAGCAGAGCAACTGAAAAGCTGACTCACGCAGCTTCTGGCTGGTGCGACTTTCACTGCTCATGTTTGAGACGACAGAGGCGAGTTCAGCATCCGCATTATGCGCATCACGGCGGGCGATACGATAGGCAAGCCGGTTATCTTTACCTTGGTGATATTGCTCCATGATTGCATCCAGATAGCGACAGTTCGCTTTCAGAGTTCGCTCTGCCACCGCTGGCAGTTGACGAAAGCGCCAGTCAGGCCAGATAAAGGCGACAGCCAGCCAGGCCAGACCACAACCGAGTAAGGTATCCACGACGCGGGGCAGGGCGACTTCAAACCCTTCACCCAACAGGTTAAAGCAAAGCAGCACCAGCAGAGTGATAAACAGCGTAGCCTGTGCATACTGCACCTGTCTGAAAGCGAAGAACAGCACGCCGCTAATCACAATCAGGATTAACTGCCCTTTAATGGAAGGTACCAGCCATAAAACGGGTAAACCAATCGCAATCCCCGCCAGCGTTCCTCCGATGCGCAAAGCAAGACGTCGCTGCGTTGCGTTATAGTTGGGCTGGCAGACAAACAGGCTGGTCAGCAAAATCCAGTATCCCCGCTCCAGTCCGGTTATCTGAATGAAGCCGTATCCAATACAGAGCACCACTGACATGCGAACCGCATGCCGGAACAGCGCCGACGCGGGAGAGAGATGACGGCTGAAGCGCAGCCGGATATCACTCCAGCCACTTAACCCTTCGCGCGACAGCAAATTGTCACTGTGCTGTGGATCTTCCCCGGCCAGCGTCTGCTCTGATTCAATGGAAGCAAGCTGTGCGTCAATGGCACGCAGGTTACGCAACAGCCAGAACAGCGCGCGGGTATGCGGGGCCTCAGGCTCATGCTGTTCAAGCCGTTCAATCGCTTTCTGCAAACGTTCAAACGCGCGCTCAAAGCGGCTGTCATGTACCCATCTTTCACGCATCAGGATGCAATGAGCCAGCTGGCGACAGGCCTGTGCCTGCATATTCAGCAGGCGCTGAAAGCGAAACAGAATTTCGTTATAGCGCCAGTCGCCGCGCAGCAGGTGATATTGCAGATGAGAAGAGCTGGCGCGTTCATGAATATCCTGCGCTACAAAGTAGTAGTGCAGACTGCGACGGGTGCCGCGCGACCCGCGATCGCCGCGCAGGCGACTCTGCAATGTCGTTTTGGTCAGGTTGAGCTGCGCCACCAACTGGCTGTTCACCATCGCTGCATCGATAAACGCCGCATCATCCTGCTCGCCCGCATCGGGATCGAACAGATTCGCCTTGGCATCAAGGTAGCGCGCCAGTTGTGAAAAGCTTCCTGCCAGCTGTTCCTGGACCGGCCGGACCGGGAACATCAGATGACCCAGCAGGGTCAGCAGGTTGTACCACAGCGCACCGACCAGCAGCAGCATCGGCTGCATGTACCACTGGCTGAACAGTCCGATGCCGAGCATGGTATAGACCGCAATCAGCAGCGCACCAAAAGCGATAGTGGCGTAGCGCTGCCCCAGGGCACCCAACAGAATAAAGCCCCAGGTCGAAATCGCCAGCCCGATAATAAAAGCGAACGGCCAGGGAAACAGCAGCTCTACGGAAACCGAGGCGAAGCAGAAACAGAGCAGGGTAATCAGCAGATTCTTCAGACGACCGGCCAGACGATCATCAAGATCGGCCAGCGCAGCCGCGACCACCCCCAGCGTCAGGGGGATCGTCCACTCAATCTGATGCAGCCACCAGGGGATGGCAGCGCAGCCACTCAGCGCAAACAGGATCCGCAGCAGATAGCGCCAGGTACTGTTAAACAGATATTTCCGCCAGCCTGGCACGGCATCTGACATCGTATTAATAGCGACGGGCATTGGCTTCGCGCGCAGCACGCGCCTCTTCCACTGACACCACCCGGCGGCCAACCGGCCAGAGCGCGATGGCGGCGATCTTAAAGTTCGCAATCCCCACCGGAATACCAATTATGCTGATGCACTGCACAATCCCGACGGAGATATGCGAAAGGCAGAGCCACCAGCCGAAGAAAATCAGCCAGAAGATATTCAGGAAGGTCCCGCCGGTATTCATTATGTGGCTCTTACTTTCAGGGCGCAGCACATCAACATGTACCGCCTCGTTGCCAAATGGCAGCAGTGAAAGTTTGGTAATTTCCCAGCAGGAGCGGGTCAGCGGCAGGGTAAAAACCAGCACGATGCTGATTAGGGTGGCAAACAGCCAGCTCAGGGTGGTGAAAAAGCCGCCCAGGACAAAATTAAGAATATTTAAAACGGTGCGCATGATCTTCTTTTCCTTTTGCATTCCGCAAGATGTGACGCCAAGTTTAGCTTGTTTTAAGGCTGGAGCGCCAAGGGTCTGACAGGTAAACTCCCCCTAATCCTGTTATCTGACGTTGGTGTCGGCGTGGAACTGAAAGCAACCTCAATGGGCAAACGGCTTGCCCAGCATCCTTATAACCGTGTTCGTCTGCTGGCAGCGGGTGTCGAAGTCAGTGGCGATAAGCATGAGTATCTGATCCCCTTTAACCAGTTACTGGATATTGCCTGCAAGCGCGGGCTGGTATGGGGTGAGCTGGAATTTCTGCTGGCCGATGAAAAAGTGGTCCGGCTGCACGGAACGGAATGGCAGGAGACGCAGCGCTTTCACCACTATCTGCTGCAGGCCTGGCAGAACTGGAGTCTGGAGATGAGTGCGGTGTGCCGCGAGGTGCTCCAGTCACTGCGCGACGAAATCGGAACGTTTAGCGCGCAGGATCGCTGGCTGAATCGCCACGAGCTGCAGGCGCTGAAGACAAAGATTCTCAAACAGTTCGACGCGTTACCGATGCCGTTCACCCGCTTAAACGATTTTCCTGACTGCCGTGATAACCTGGCATTTTGCCAGCACTGGCTGGATCAGGGTGAGTCGGCCCTGAGGCAGCGAAACCGCGACTGGACTGCCGCCATGCTGACCCGCTATCAGTCGTTCTTCGCCAGCGTCGAGAGCACACCACTCAATCAGTCGCAGTGTGAGGCGGTGGTTAATGGCGAGGATTCTCTGCTGGTGCTGGCCGGTGCGGGCAGCGGTAAAACCTCTGTGCTGGTGGCCCGTGCAGGCTGGTTAATGGAGCGCAGACTGGCCAGCGCCGATCAAATTCTGTTGCTGGCGTTTGGCCGCCAGGCGGCTGAAGAGATGAACGCACGTATTCAGTCCCGGCTCTCTACGGGTGACATCCAGGCCCGGACTTTCCATTCTCTGGCTCTGCATATTATTCGTGAAGGCAGCAATAAGCAGCCGGTTATCAGTAAGCTCGAGAGCGATGCAGATGCGCGTCGTACGCTGCTACTCAGGGAGTGGCGGCAGCAGTGCCATGAGAAAAAGGCGATGGCAAACGGCTGGCGTCAGTGGCTCCGTGACGAACTGGAGTGGGAGGTACCGGAAGGGCCATTCTGGGAGGACGAGAGGCTGGCAAACCGGCTGGCGTCACGTCTGGAGCGCTGGCTCGGTCTGATGCGCATGCATGGCGGCGCACAGGCGGCCATGATCGCGGATGTGCCGGAAGAGATTCGGGATCACTTCAGTAAACGCATCAAACTGATGGCACCCCTGCTGAAAGCGTGGAAAAGCGCGCTGAAAGAGGAGGGCGCGGTCGATTTTTCGGGACTGATCCACCAGGCCATTGCGATTCTGGAAAAAGGACGGTTTATCAGTCCGTGGAAACACATTCTGGTGGATGAATTCCAGGATATCTCGCCTCAGCGTGCCGCATTGCTCAGCGCACTGCGCAAGCAAAATAAGCGCACCGCGCTGTTTGCGGTTGGCGATGACTGGCAGGCTATCTACCGCTTCAGCGGTGCAGAGATGACGCTGACCACCGCATTTCATCACTACTTTGGTGAGGGCGATCGGTGCGTGCTGGACACCACCTACCGCTTTAATGACCGCATTGGTGACATTGCTAACCGGTTTATCCAGCAGAATCCGCAGCAGCTGGCAAAACCGCTGAACAGCGTCACCAAGGGCAATAAAAAGTCGATTTCGCTGCTGTCGGAGGATCAGCTGGAAGCCCTGCTGAACAAACTCAGCGGTTACGCGAAGCCTGATGAGCGGATTCTGCTACTGGCGCGCTATCACTATCTGCGACCGGAATTACTGGATAAAGCAAGAACCCGCTGGCCGAAACTTAATCTGGAATTTATGACAATCCATGCCAGCAAAGGTCAGCAGGCGGATTACGTTATTCTGGTGGGATTGCAGCAGGGTAAAGAGGGCTTCCCGGCGGAAGTACGCGAGTCGATTATCGAACAGGGCCTGTTACCACAGCCCGAAGCGTTTCCGGATGCGGAAGAGCGCCGTCTGGCCTATGTGGCGCTGACGCGCGCGCGTCAGCAGGTCTTTCTGATGTTTGATAAGGCCGCGCCGTCTTCGTTTGTCGATCACTTCCGCGAACTGGGCGTACCCGTACTGCGTAAAGCCTGAGTTATTTCAGACGATCGGCCAGATAGCGCTGATAGTCGGGGATCATAATCTCAACGTTTTGCGCAAACAGTGGCGACTGAATAATAAAATCCGCTGTGGAGCGGTTCGTGGCGACCGGGATATTCCAGACGGTCGCCAGACGCAGCAGAGCTTTCACATCCGGATCGTGCGGCACGGCGTTGAGCGGATCCCAGAAAAAAATCAGCGCATCAATTTTTCCTTCCGAGATCAGCGCGCCGACCTGCTGATCGCCACCCATCGGGCCGCTCAGCATGGCTGTCACATTCAGACCGGTATGACGATTGATCAGATTTCCGGTGGTGCCGGTCGCATAGAGGATGTGTGGTTCAAGTGCGGGCTGATTTTGTTTAACCCAGTCAAGCAGGGCGGCTTTACAGTGGTCATGGGCGACCAGCGCAATATGTTTTGTGGTGCCAAGGGTACGAAAAGTCTGTTCCATAAAAGCGTCCTGATAAGGCTCATGCGCAAGAAGAGAAAGCACGAGTTTACCTCTGGCTCTTTAATGCTATCAACTCGTACGCAGCATTTTGACCAGTGTCAGAAATTGCTGACGCGTAGCTTCATCGAAGCGGTGAAACCAGCGATGCAGCGAAGGCAGTTCGGCCTGGGTTGTCCAGTCCAGATCGGCGGTGAGGCGGGAAGAAGAGGGCGTAGCAGAAGCGGAATTTGCAAACCGGGGTACAGAGGCAATCTGATGGGTGCGATTGTAATTCAGCATCGCTTTTTCCATATCCGCTGTCGCGGTGGCCGGCAGGTGGTCACGCACGCTGCTGATCTCATTGCCTTTCTCATCCACCAGCTGAAAATTCAGACTGCGGTCAAAATGATAACGCTCACGTTTTGTCTCCAGCGCAGGCAACCGGATGGTGATGGTTTTGGCCACGGCAGTAAAGGTGACGATCATCGGCGCAGACTGATAAGCGATCACACTCTCTTTCTGCCCTTTGCGTTGCTGCTCTACCCGAAACAGAAACTGATGCTGACCGCGATCCAGCTCTAAGCTGTCTGCTCCTTTGAGGAGCGAGCCTGAAATTTTTCGACCATCCAGCACCAACAGATCGATTTGGGGATCGAGCTTTAATGTGATGGCAGAACAGGACGCCGAAACAAGGAGTGTAAGTAACCCCGTTACGGCCAGCGACAGCTTCATTTCAACTCCGGTAAGTGGTGACGTAAAGGATGACGTGTAGCAAATTTTTACATTATGGCAGTTAATTTACATTTAAACATATTTATTCGTGCGCGGGTTCAATTAATTTCGTCAGGGACTTAACTGTTGAAGCATGCGCCAAACTACACTCAACACTGACCTGAAAGGAGATAAAGATGAACGACCAGACAATTCGCGATGTGCTGACGCGCACCCAACGTATCGCCTTAGTAGGGGCAAGCGATCGTCCCGACCGTCCCAGTTATGGTGTGATGAAATATCTGCTCGATCAGGGCTATGAGGTGATCCCGGTCAGCCCAAAACTGGCCGGCCAAACCCTGCTGGGGCAGCAGGCTTACGCCAGTCTGGCGGAAGTACCGGGCGAGATTGATATGGTAGATGTCTTTCGCAATTCAGAAGCCGCGTGGGGCGTGGCGCAGGAAGCCATTGCCGCAGGGGCAAAAACATTGTGGCTGCAGCTGGGTGTGATTAATGAGCAGGCGGCGGTACTGGCACAGGATGCAGGCATGACGGTGATTATGGATCGCTGCCCGAAGATTGAGATTCCGCGTCTGGGGATAACGCGTTAAAAATTAGCGTGGCGGCAGAGCGTGCCGCCACAGATTAATGCCGCAGATGAGGTGCCTGTAATTGCTGACGTACTGACGCCGCCAGCTCATCCATTGATGGCTGCTCAGGATGCTCAATGCTGGTTTCACCAGAAAGCTGAATTTCGGCAACATAGGTATGAACCTGATCGCCTTCCTCATCTTCCATCACCACATGATACCAGGGCGCAGTGCGCATTTTCTCTTCCGCGCCAACCTCTTCAACTTTAGGCTCATCTAACGAGTATTCAGGATCGACATCCACAATAACGCCCAGAACGCCGGACAAACGATGACGAACCTGCTGACCAATACCAAATTTACTGGCAATCATAGTGACCTCCGAAAAAAAGCTCTCTTTCCAATATGGGGGCTGGAGCTGATTTTTCAAGTCACATCACGCGGCAGGCGAAACCTTTCAGATAGAGACCTTCCGGATAGCTGGCGATGACCGGATGATCCGCTGCCTGCCGGAACTGCTCAATAAACTGCACTTCGCGGCCCGCATCCAGCGCCGCATCGGCGATGATCTTCTGGAACAGATCGGTGGCCATCAGACCGGAACAGGAGAAAGTCAGCAGCACGCCACCTGGGTTCAGCAGCTGAATGGCAAGCATATTGATGTCTTTATAGCCGCGGCAGGCACCCATTAACTGGCTTTTGTTTTCGACAAACTTTGGCGGATCCATAATGATCAGATCAAATTTCTCACCGCTGTCACGATAACGACGTAGCAGTTTGAACACATCATCACGCTCGAAGCGCGCGCGGGAGAGATCCAGCTCATTCAGTTCCACGTTCTGACGGGCAACGTCCAGCGCTTCCTGTGAGGTGTCCACGCTGATCACTTCTTTACAGCCGCCCATCAGTGCAGAAACCGCGAAGCCGCCCGTATAAGAGAAGCAGTTAAGCACGCGGGCATCCTGCGCGTAACGACGCGTGGCAAGACGGCTGTCACGCTGATCAAGGTAATAGCCGGTTTTGTGGCCGCCCTGAATATCAACCAGCAGCTTCATGCCATGCTCGGTAATCGGCAGCAGCGGCGGGGGCAGTTCACCGGTGACGGTACCCTGCGTCAGCTCCAGCCCCTCTTTCTTACGCACAGCGACGTCAGACCGGTCATAGATGGCACAGTCAGGGAAGCACTGTTGCAGGGCAGTGATGATCGCCGCGCGCTGATATTCCGCGCCTGCCGAGAGCAGCTGAAGCACTAAAAAGTTGCCAAAGCGATCGATGGTGACGCCCGGTAAACCATCTGATTCACCAGCGATCAGGCGATAGCTATCCAGACCATCGCGGGCCGCCAGCCATTTGCGCCACTGTTGCGCCTGTTCAAAACGGCGCACAAAGAAGGCGATGTCGATGGATTCATCGGCCTGCCAGCTCCAGACGCGGGCGCGGATCTGCGACTCGGGCGAATAAGCGGCACGCGCCAGCCATTTACCGTTGCTGTCACACACGTCAATGGTTTCACCCAGTTGCGCTTTACCTTCCAGACGTGCAACGGCACCTGAAAAGACCCATGGATGGCGACGGAGCAGGGACTTTTCACGTCCCTTTGCGAGAATCAATCTGACTGTCATAGTTTGCTATGCTTACCTGAAAAAATGAGGCGCCATTGTCCGGTGGATAACGGGAAATTGCAACGAACAGCAGCAGGAGAGAATAATGTCAGCAGCCTGTTTTAAAGCATGGGTTCATGGCCGCGTCCAGGGCGTCGGGTTTCGTTACAGTACGCAGGTCGAAGCCAGAACCCTGGGCGTACTGGGCTACGCGCGAAATCTGAATGACGGCAGCGTTGAGGTGCTGGCCTGGGGCGAGGCGGAGCAGGTTGAAGCGCTGATTGCCTGGCTTAAAGCGGGCGGACCACACAGCGCACGCGTTGATAAGGTGCTGGTGGAGCCACACCAGCCCGCAGAACCGCCCCGCGATTTTAAAACCGGTTAACTACAGGCATTTCGCCGGTTTAGGCAGACCGGCGATTTTCGTCGCCTGTTTAGCGGGTCCTTCCGGGAAGAGGCGAAACAGGTAGCGGCTGTTGCCTTTCTCTTCCCCATACTTCTGCGCCATTGCCTTTACCAGCATCCGCACGGCAGGTGAGGTGTTAAATTCCAGATAAAAGGCGCGCACGAAATGGACCACTTCCCAGTGTGCTTCAGTCATGGTAAGCCCTTCCTGTTCCGCGATGTGCGCCGCCAGCGCCTCACTCCAGTCGTCGATACTCTTCAGATAGCCTTCGGCATCGACGGCGATTTCGTTACCGTTAAAATTCACGTGACGTCCTCTCTATAAATGACGGCGCAGTTTAGCAAACCTGGCGGACAGTAAAAGCAAAAACCCCGCCGAAGCGGGGTTTTACAGGCTGACTGTCACTGCCAGTTAGTTGCTGCGGGCAAAACCCAGCAGGCTCAGCAGGCTGACGAAGATGTTATAGAGCGAAACATAGAGGCTGACCGTCGCCCGAATGTAGTTGGTTTCGCCACCATGAATGATGTTGCTGGTTTCCCACAAAATGGCACCTGCGGAGAACAGGATGAACAGGGCGCTGATAGCCAGATGCAGCGCAGGCAGCTGCAGGAAGATATTCGCGACCACCGCCACCAGCAGCACCACAAAGCCAGCCATCATCATGCCGCCCAGGAAGGACATGTCACGACGGGTCGTCAGCACGTAGGCAGAACAGCAGAAGAACACCAGCGCCGTACCGCCCAACGCCAGCGCTATCACGTCGCCCATGCCTGCGGTCAGGAATGAACTCAGGATAGGACCCAGGCAATATCCCAGGAAGCCGGTAAACGCAAACGCGGCCAGAATACCCATCGGGCTGTTCGCCAGACGGTAGGTTAAAAACATCAAGCCATAAAAGCCAATCAGCATCAGAATCAGACCCGGCGCAGGCAGGGCCAGCAGGGTGCTGGCTGTCGCCGTTACCGCGGAAAAGGCCAGGGTCAGTCCCAGCAGAAAATAGGTATTACGCAGAACTCTGTGCGTTGACAGCAGTGAGGACTGCGATGAGGTGACAATTCTTTCCATGTTGCGCTCCTTTAAGCAGAACACTAATCAGCAGAACACTAAATATGTGCCGAGAATACGCAGGCCACTAAAGAGGGAAAAGGCGTTTTACCCTTCTTTACGCGCTATTCTGCTAATTGTTTGAGCAGAGTGGCGATTTTCACAGCGAAAAATCACAATCTGGCTGTTTTTCAGGCGAATAGACAGATAGACGCTTTACATCGCTAAACGGGATGTTTATAGTGCGCGTCATTGCGGAGGGGTGGCCGAGCGGCTTAAGGCAGCGGTCTTGAAAACCGCCGATGGGAAACCATCCGAGAGTTCGAATCTCTCCTCCTCCGCCACATTTTACAGGCCAGCACATAGTGCTGGCCTGTTTCGTTTCTGCCATTCCGGTTTTTTCCTCCAGTCTGAAAAAAGCACGCCTCTTCCGATGACGCGCGGCTGCGCATTCATCTGCCCGATGCATCTCTGCTATAGTCCACTCACTGTTTTTGCAAACATCTGGCGCTTTTCTGAGGCGAGCTGAGTTACACTGTTAAATACATCGCTCTGAGGCGAGCTAATCGGTTGATAGCCAGAGTGTTTCTTTACTGAATGAATGGAATAGGCACAATGATCAAGAAACTGAGTCTTTGCGCATTGTCAGTGCTCGCTGCATTGCCGGTCGGAACGGTAGCATTTGCTGCTGATGGCGATATGCAGCTGCAACAGGTGCTGATGTTAAGCCGTCACAATCTGCGTGCGCCGCTGGCCGATAATGGCAGCGTGCTGGAGCAGTCGACCAAAAAGAGCTGGCCGCAGTGGGATGTTCCCGGCGGACAGCTGACCACCAAAGGTGGCGTGCTGGAAGTCTACATGGGTAACTACACCCGTCAGTGGCTGGCACAGCAGGGCCTGGTGAAGAACGGCAGCTGCCCTGACAGCAATAACGTCTTTGTTTACGCGAACAGCCTGCAGCGCACTGTCGCTACCGCGCAGTTCTTCGTGAATGGTGCCTTCCCTGGCTGTGACGTTGCCGTCACGCATCAGGATGAAATGGGCGCCATGGATCCCGTATTCAATCCCGTCATCACCGATGACAGTGAAGCCTTCAATAAAAAAGCGCTGGCCGCCATGGCTGCCGCCAATGAGAAACTGTCACTGAAGCCCGCCTTCCAGCGGCTGGAAAAGATTGTCGACTACAAAGCTTCGCCTGCCTGTAACAATAAAAAGCAGTGCGACCTCAGCAGTGGTCAGAACACCTTCAGCGCTGAAAACGGTAAAGAGCCAACGGTCAGTGGCCCGCTGAAAGTGGGTAATTCGCTGATGGATGCCTTTACGCTGCAATATTACGAAGGTTTCCCGCTGGACCAGGTTGCCTGGGGCCAGATCAAAACGCCTGAACAGTGGAAAGAGCTGTCAGCGATTAAAAATGGTTATCAGGACACGCTGTTTACCAGTCCGGACGTTTCCCGTGAAGTGGCAGCACCGCTGGTGGATTACATCCGCAGTCAGTTAGTGGATCAGGACAAAGCCAACGCGCCGAAAATTACGCTGATGGTCGGCCATGACTCGAACATCGCCTCGCTGCTGAGTGCGTTACAGGTCAAGCCTTATGAGCTGCCTGACACCTATGAAAAAACGCCAATTGGCGGTCAGGTTGTTTTCGAACGCTGGCATGATGCGAAAAACGATAAAGACCTGCTCAAGGTGGAGTATGTTTATCAGACCGCCGATCAGCTGCGCAATGCGGATGTACTGAGCCTGAAGAACCCACCGAAGCGCGTGACGCTGCAGCTGGCGGGTTGTGAGGCCGATGCGAATGGCTATTGCAGCTGGGATCAGTTCTCTCAGGTGCTGAATGCGGCACTGCAGGGTACACCGATGCAGCCTGCTGCGGCACCACAACCGGCAGCTCAGGCTGACGATGACAGTGCGAAAGCCGCCGCGACGCAGGATGCTGCAGCCGATAAAGCTGAAGCGGACAAAGCGACCGCAGCCAAAGAGAAATCTGACGCAGATAAAGCTGCCGCTGAGAAGTCAGAGGCGGACAAAGCCGCAGCTGAAAAATCGAAAGCGGACAAAGCCGCAGCCGATAAAGCTGCTGCAGAAAAAGCAAAAGCAGAAAAGGCAAAAGCGGATAAGGCTGCAGCTGATAAAGCCGCGGCTGAAAAGGCAAAAGCTGACAAAGCAGCAGCAGAAGAAAAAGCCGCCGCTGAGAAAGCAAAAGCCGACAATGCAGCAGAATCAGCCAGTGACAATAAAGCCACGACTGACAAAGCTGACGCCGCGAACGCGCCTGCAACGGCACACCATGACAATTCAACGTCAGCAGCTGTGGCCACACAGTAATTACGCTTTCCGGCCGATAATAAAAAACCCCGTCGCGACGGGGTTTTTTTATGGCTGCAGGACGATTAACCCGCCACGACCACCAGCTTCTGGTTAGCAAACTCTTTGATGCCAAGATCAGAAAGCTCACGGCCATAGCCTGAACGTTTCACACCACCAAATGGCAGCTCAGCAGAGGTATCGCTCTGGGAGTTGATAAACACCATGCCGGTTTCAATGGCAGATGCCAGTTTACGACCGCGTGCAATATCACGAGTCCAGACCGATCCACCCAGACCATAGTGCGAGTCGTTCGCCAGCGCCACAGCCGCCTGATCATCACCCACGACATAAACCTGCGCCACCGGGCCGAAGAACTCCTGATAATAGGCAGGATTATCCGGGGTAATGCCGGTCAGAATGGTGGGCTGATAGAAGCAACCTTCACCGTCAACGGCTTTACCGCCTGTCACCAGTTTTGCGCCATTAGCCACCGCTTCGTCTACCTGTTTCACCAGACGGTCGCGTGCGTCAGCGGAAGAGAGCGGGCCAAGCGTGGTTTTCTCATCCAGCGGATCGCCTAGCGTGGCGGCACTCAGCGCGGCACTGAACTGGCTGATAAAGCGATCGGCAATCTTCTCATGCAGAATAAAACGTTTTGCGGCGGTACAGACCTGGCCGCAGTTGCTGAGACGCGCCTGCACGCCCTGGCGGACGGCTTCGTTAAGATCGGCATCGTCCAGCACCACAAACACGTCATTGCCGCCCAGTTCCAGCGTCGATTTCTTCAGATGCTTACCGGCCTGCTCAGCCACAGCGCTGCCTGCGCGCTCGGAACCGGTCAGAGCAACACCCTGAACCCGGTCGTCAGCAATCAGATCGGCGACCTGATCGGTTGAGATGAACAGGTTAGTCCAGGCACCTTCAGGTGCACCCGCTTCACGCACCAGCTTTTCAAAGACATCGGCACAGTGCGGCACGATATTGGCATGTTTCGCCAGCACCGGGTTACCCAGCGCCAGGTTAGGGGCCAGCACGCGCATCAGCTGATAGTAAGGGAAGTTCCACGGCTCGACGGCGACTAACACGCCAATCGGATGATACTCAACCCAGGCTTCGCCCAGCTCGCTGGGATAGGACTGCGGCTGAAGAATACGTTCTGCATTCTCTGCGTAGTAGCGGGCAATCTGTGAACAGATTTTCACTTCGCTACGGCTCTGACCAATCAGTTTCCCCATCTCTTTACTGGCGATGGTGGCCAGTTCTTCCGCGCGGCTATCAATCAGGTCAGCCAGTTTTTTCAGTACCTGCAGACGTGGCTGGATCTCACCTTTGCTCCATGATGAGTGAAACAGGCGATCGGCAACGTCCAGAGCTTGGCTGACAGCGGCCTCATCATGCGACGGCCAGCTTTTCAGCAACTGGTTATTGGCGGGATTAATGCTTTGATAGGAAGACATAGCGTACTCCTTGGTGAGCTAAAAATGAGGGCGGGAAGGTCCCGCCCCTGAATCAGACGTTCTTACGTTCTACGGGCTTGTCATCCCAGGTCAGGAGATCTTTATCAGTTTTTTCAAAGGCACGAATCAGCACGTCATCGCTGCCTTGCTGACGCCAGATCTCTTCTGCCAGTCTCTCATCGTAATTCGCCACTTCGAAAATGGCCTCGGCAATTTCAGGGGAGGTATGACGCAGACTGGCCCATTCGCCAACGTGGTGTGCTTTCGATTGTTCAGTAGACATACTTTTCTCCTTTGTTTAAATCAGTCCTGCAGTTTCACTGTCAGTCCGGCAACATGTTCACCCTGGAAACGGGCAATATTCAGTTCCGCTTCTGTCGGCTGACGCGAACCATCGCCGCCCGCCAGCGTGGTCGCACCATAAGGCGTGCCACCGCGAACCTGAGAAATATCGAACAACTCTTTGGTGCCGTAGCCGATAGGCACAATTACCATGCCGTGATGCGCCAGCGTGGTCCAGACTGAGGTAATGGTCTGTTCCTGACCGCCGCCGGTGCCGGTTGAGGTAAAGACGCTGGCAACCTTGCCAAACAGCGCGCCTGACGCCCAGAGACCGCCGGTGCGGTCCCAGAATGTCCGCATCTGTCCGGACATGTTGCCAAAGCGGGTCGGGGTGCCGACGATAATCGCGTCATAATGCGGCAGTACCTCAGGCGTCGCTTCTGCTGCCTGCTGATTGGTTTTGCCGCCCACCTGTGCAAAGCGATCGGCCTCCATCGTTTCTGGTACCCGCAGGATATCCACTTCCGCGCCGGGAACCCGACGAGCGCCTTCTGCAACTGCGTTCGCCATCGTTTCAATATGTCCGTACATCGAGTAATAGAGCACCAGAATTTTGGCCATAAATCTCTCCAGGTGGTTTTGACGTCCAGAAAAAGTATAGAAGAGCTTTCGTTTTACGCAGGCGATACGGAAACGGAGGCGAACGAGTCGGGCAATAAATCCGCAGCTAATCGGTTGTAAGTCGGCAGAACGTTCGTTGTTTAATCAAATTTCTGGTGATTACTCTGTTGCTAAATGTGACTGTCGGGCGAGTAAAAGAAGAATCTGGCTATTATTTAAGCATGAGTTGAATTCTGGCTTCAGGCCGTCAGCTCTCTGCTATTTCATTCTTATTTATCGCACTACGCGACAGGAGCAAATCATGACAACACATCGTGGAGGTTCAGGAAATTTTGCTGAGAACCGTGAACGTGCCGCAGAAGCGGGACGTAAAGGGGGAAAAAACAGCGGCGGTAATTTCAAAAACGATCCGCAGCGCGCCGCGCGCGCCGGTGAGAAGGGCGGGCGCAGCAGTCCTAAAAAAGCGGACGCATAATCCCACTCTGCCGCCGGTTAAGGCCGGCGGTTAACGTCGTTGCTTTTCCCCCTCGCTCTCCCCACAATATCGTCCGGACACATCATCAGGTGAATTATGTCGGACACACCCCGCGGCTTAACCCTGCGCCTGACGCGGCAGGAGCTGGTATTACTTTTTATCACCATGATCTGGGGCGGCACCTTCCTGGTGGTGCATCGTGCGATGCAGCATTCCGGCCCGTTCTTTTTTGTCGGACTGCGTTTCGCCACCGCCGCGCTGCTGCTGGCACTGTTTTTCCGCCGTTATCTGGCCGGCATGACCTGGCTGGAAATAAAAGCGGGCACGCTGATCGGCCTGTCGATTGCAGGGGGTTATGGTCTTCAGACCTGGGGCATGCAGACTATCTCCAG
Organism: Pantoea sp. S62; assembly: GCF_016658625.1. Lineage (NCBI taxonomy): Bacteria > Pseudomonadati > Pseudomonadota > Gammaproteobacteria > Enterobacterales > Erwiniaceae > Pantoea > Pantoea sp. S62. Next base: position 245,337 of record NZ_JACVVI010000002.1, read on the forward strand.
CAGCCAGTCTGCGTTTCTTACTGCGCTTTATGTTCCGGTGGTGCCGCTGCTGCAGTGGCTGTTTTTACGCCGTCCTCCGGGATTGATGTCGTGGCTGGGGATTGTGCTGGCATTTACCGGCTTGTTGCTGGTGGCCGGACCGCAGGATGGCCGCATCAACCTGAATGCAGGTGAAATAGCCACGCTGCTCAGCACCCTGGCGATTGCCGCCGAGATCATCTTAATCAGCCGCTATGCCGGTCAGGTTGATGTACGCCGCGTGACGCTAATCCAGCTGGCGGTGGCGTCGCTGTGTGCCTTTGTGCTGATGATCCCCAATGGGGAAACGGTGCCTGTAATCTCAACGCCGCTGCTGCTCAGCGCGCTGGGGCTGGGCGCGGCCAGCGCACTGATTCAGGTCACCATGAACTGGGCGCAACGCAGCGTTTCGCCAACCCGCGCCACGGTAATCTATGCCGGAGAACCTGTCTGGGCGGGCGTCGTGGGGCGTATTGCCGGTGAGCGCCTGCCTGCGCTGGCGTTGCTGGGTGGGGCGCTGATCGTCTGCGGCGTGATCGTCAGTGAGCTGCGGCTGAAACGGAAAAAAGCAGTGCAGCCAGCTGCCACACCGCTGGAGTAATTAACCCTGCTGTCGCGCCAGCGGTTTGTCCTGCTGCGCGCTGCGACGGCGCAGAATGGCATTGAGGATAATCGCGCCAAAGGTAGCAGTACCGATCCCGCCCAGCGTGAAAGAGCCGATCTTCAGCGCGAAATCCCCTGCGCCGAGCACCAGCGTGGTGGCGACCATAATCAGATTACTGTTCTGACCTAAATCGACATGGTTCTGCACCCAGATGCGTGCGCCCGCCACCGCAATCAGCCCGAAGACCACAATGGATGCGCCGCCAATCACCGGAGCCGGAATGGTGTGGATCAGCGCACCAAACTTCGGTGAGAAACCGGCGAGGATGGCAATGATGGCTGCAGCGACAAACGCCAGCGTGGAGTAGACCTTAGTCACGGCCATCACCCCAATATTCTCGGCATAGGTGGTTACGCCACTGCCGCCCATCGAGCCGGAAAGCATCGTGGCCAGTCCATCGCCCACAAAGGCACGTCCCATGTAAGGATCGAGGTTACGGCCGGTCATGCCCGCCACGGCTTTCAGGTGTCCCAGATTTTCCGCCACCAGAATGATCGCCACCGGGGCGATCAGTACCATTGCCTGCAGATCAAAGGTCGGTGTGGTGGTGTGCGGCAGGCCAAACCAGGCTGCCTGTGACAGCAGGGTAAAATCGACCGGCTTGCCCAGTCCCAGAACATTGGTCAGCAGCGCATAGATCGCCCAGGCCAGAATCAGGCCGACCAGAATCAGCAGGCGCTGTACCATCCCGCGGGTAAACACGGCAACCAGACCGATACAGAGCACGGTCATCACCGCAACCCAGCTGTCGAAGGAAGAGGCGGAGACGCTATGAACCGCAATCGGTGCCAGATTCAGCCCGATCGCCATCACCACCGCACCGGTCACTACCGGCGGCATCAAATTTTCAATCCAGCGCGTGCCTGACTTCATGACCACCAGCCCAATCAGCGTGTAGAGCAGGCCGCAGGCGATCACGCCGCCCAGCGCCACGCTGAGGTTGGGATTCAGTCCCTGACCACTGAAGCCGGTCACCGCAATCACTACGCCAACAAAGGCGGCACTCGACCCGAGATAGCTGGGCACGCGACCACCGGTGATAAAAAAGAACAGCAGGGTGCCAATACCCGAGACCAGAATCGCCAGATTGGGATCCAGCCCCATCAGCAGCGGCATCAGCACCGTTGCGCCAAACATCGCCACCGCATGCTGCAAACCCAGCACCAGCGTCTGCCCCAGCGGCAGTGTTTCATCCGGGGCGATAATGCCGTTTTCTGTCAGTGCCGACTTCTTTTGCCATTGCGGAAACCAGGATCGTGCCATCGTCTACTCCAGAGCGTGATGAATGCCGGTAAGTTTCAGGGAAGAGTGATCAGGCATCCTGCCGCAACAGGGGATGGTAGCCCCGGTCAAACCACATAAGGCCATGGGTATCATCATTTCGCACTATGCCCACGACTTCGCAGAACAGGGTGTCATGCGTACCGACGCTGACAGTCTGCGTAATGCGGCAGTCAAAGGAGGCAACCGCGCCGCTCAGTACCGGCGAGCCGGTGACGGCCGTCGACCACTCAGCGGCACTAAACCGCTCGGCCATCGTCGTTTTCCCGCCGAACAGAGTAGAGAGCGCTTCGTGTCCCGCCGCCAGCGTATTGACGCAAAGCTGCATGTTGTCGCGAAACACCGGATAAACTGAGGCAGAACGGTTAAGGCAGACCAGCAGCGTCGGCGGCGAATCGGTGACGCTGCACACCGCCGAGGCGGTAAAGCCTGCACGTCCGGCCGGACCTTCTGTGGTGATGATGTTGACCGCCGCACCCAGCCGCGACATCGCATGACGAAATTCAGTTTTCTCAACGGCTGGGGTAAGGGTTTCCAGGCTCATAGTGTTCTCCACGAAAGGGTTATCCTGCGACGCGCTGCAGCGGCTGCACGTCATCCGTCTGATCCAGCCACTGCAGCAGCAGGGCATTAAATTTTTCGGGGTCGGTGACGCTCATGGCGTGGCCACCCCAGGCCATCATCTTTTCAGTGGCGTTCGGAAGCGCCCCGGCCAGCGCCATTGAGCAGCTCCATGGCACCAGCAGATCGTCCTGGCTGGCGATGACCAGCACCGGTTGTGGAATGGCGGCAGCCCGTGCGCTGAAGTCAGCGCTCATCAGGGCGTGCAGTCGTCGCATCAGGTTTTCCATCCCCTGAAAATTCGTCACATGATGGCTATCTTCCTGCTCCAGCCGTATCTGATGCTCTGCCATCCATTCAGCAGGATAGAGAAACAGCGGCTGAGCACGGACGAAGGCCTCGACGCCGACATTGAGCAGCAGATCCTGCCGGACCTGAAAGCAGCGACGGGTATGCTGATGCAGCGTCAGCCAGCCGTTGATCACCACGATCCGTTCGATCCGATCCGGATAATCCAGCGCCAGCTGCATCCCCATCAGACCGCCCAGCGCGTGACCGATCACGCTGAAGCGCAGGATGCCGTGTTGCGCCAGCGCGTCGGCCAGCTCTGCCGCCATCATCGCCATGCTATAGCCTTCCGGTAAGCTGTCCGCGCTGCGACCGGTGCCGCGCTGGTCATAGAGCACGACCCGATAGCGTGCCGTCAGCGTCGCCAGCTGTGGCTGCCAGAAACCCGCCACGCCGCCCAGACCGGAAGAGAGCACCAGCGTCGGTGCCTCAGGATTCTGAAGACCCAGAATATCGAGCTGCATCAGACCTCCGGCTTGCCGATATGCGCCACGCTGGCGATTTCAATCAGCGCGTCAGGCTTGACCAGGCCGCACTGAATGCAGAAACGGGCGGGCTTCTCACCGGGGAAGTATTCGGCGTAAACCTGATTCACCGCGGCGTAATTCGACCAGTCGGTGATAAAGATCGAGTTAAATGTCACATCGGCCATCGTGCCACCGGCGGTCTCAATCACCTTTTTAATCGTTTCCAGCACGTGACGGGTCTGCGCGGCGGCATCACCGACATGGACCACATTGTTGTCGCCATCAAACGGCAGCGTACCCGAGACATAGACCACACCATCCGACAGCGTGCCAGGGACAAACGGGGCGATGGGTGTGGTGGTGCCTGGCGGCACAATAATACTTTTCGGCATAGCGACGTCCTCTTCGTGGGTTAGCGGGCATTCAGGCTTTCGCAGAAGGTATCGACATCCGATACCCAGCCAAAAAAGGTTTCGATATTGAACAGCGCCGCCTGCTGAGCAAAGGGCGGGCCAGCCTGATAAGTGGCGTCTTCCAGCACCACGCCGAAGTACTCCAGAAAGAAGCCGTCACGCAGCGTCGATTCCACACAGACGTTGGTGGCGATGCCGGTGAAAATCAGATGACGGATCCCGCGACTGCGCAGCATGCTGTCGAGCGGGGTGTTATAGAAGCCGCTGTAACGCGATTTTGGCAGTACGATGTCACCGGCCTGTGGCACCAGCTCATCGACCAGCGCGTAATCCCAGCCGCCTTTCGCCAGCAGCGAGCCCTGCAGTTCGGGCCGTTTACGCATGGTTTTCAGCGCATTCGATTTGTGGAAGTTGGGGGAACCGGCATCACCGGCTTCAACGTAGTCACTGTCCCAGCCATTCTGGAACCAGATGATCTGCACGCCGGCCGCACGCGCCGCCGTTACCGCCTGATGGATCTTTGCAATCACCGGTTTCGTCGCGGAAACATCGAAGCCCGCCAGGTCGAGGTAACCCCCTTCGGTGGCGTAGGCGTTCTGCATATCCACGACAATCAGCGCCGTCTGGCCTGGCGGAAAGGCGATCGGCTCAGGACGAGCAGGCAGTTCAACCTGTGGAACATCCGGCGTGTGGGCACAATAAACGGTATTCATCATGCCACCTCCTGCTGTGCGTCGAGCAGGGTGCTGCGACAGGCCATCAGCGGCTGAATGTGCTGACCGAAGTTCTCAATACCTTCCAGGAAATCATCAAAGGTCAGCAGCACGCCGTGCGTGCCTTCGACCTGCGCCACTTCATCCAGCATCCGCGCTACATTGGCGTACGAACCTACCAGGGTGCCCATATTGATATTGACGGCTGAGGTCGGATCCGCCATCTGACGCACATTGGTGTCGCTGCCTGATTTAGTGTCCTGCTGACTCTGGGTAGTGAGCCACGAGAGCGCCTCTTCATCCGCACCGGCTTTGTAGTGTTCCCACTTAGCCCGTGCCTCTTCATCTGTTTCGGCGGCAATGATCATAAACAGCACATAGGAGCCGACATCACGGCCCGCTTTTTCGGCGGCCTGCTTCATGCGAATTGAAGTCGAACTGAACGCAGCAGGCGTATTCACCCCTTTGCCGAAGCAGAAGTTGTAATCGGCGTGCTGAGCGGAGAAGGCCATACCGGCATCGCTCTGTCCGGCGCAGATCACCTTCATCGCACGCTGCGGCTGTGGGCTGACGCGGCAGTCATTCATCGTGAAGAACTCACCTTTGAAGTCCGATTTTCCGGTGCCCCACAGGTCGCGCAGCACGGTAACGTACTCGGTCAGATAAGAATAACGGCTGCCGAAGTACTCGTCGCCCGGCCACATTCCCATCTGCTCATATTCGGGTTTCTGCCAGCCGGTCACCAGATTAACGCCGAAACGACCGCCTGAAATGGAATCAATCGTGGATGCCATGCGCGCCACAATCGCCGGAGGCAGCGTCAGGGTGGCCGCGGTGGCGTAGATTTCGATGCGTGAGGTGACGGCCGCCAGGCCCGCCATCAGGGTGAATGACTCCAGGTTATGATCCCAGAACTCTGTTTTTCCGCCGAAGCCGCGCAGTTTGATCATCGAGAGCGCAAAGTCGAAGTGGTAATGCTCTGCTTTCAGCACGATGGCTTTGTTCAGTTCAAAGGTCGGCATGTACTGCGGCGCGTTGGACGAAATCAGCCAGCCATTGTTACCAATCGGAATAAAGACGCCTATCTTCATGTGAAACCTCGTTGTGATGGGGGAAAGGTGTTTCACGCGCTGCACTGCATCCTGCTACGTCCGTATAAGCTGCGCTCAGTTACAATTCTGCAAATGGTGTGCCACATTTTTTATTGTTATAAATAACAAACAGTTAAAATTAACCCAGAAGAGGCAAGTGGAGTAACTGGTCCATTTCGGACCATCTGGTCAAAATTCACTGCACATTTTGCATGCAGGCTGAGCAAAAAAGGTGCAGGGCGCGGATTGGGCAGCGACTCATCCCTTTGCTATGATGCGCTGACACCAGAAGGATGAGGTAAACGTGTGAATAGCGATGAAAAAAAGCCAACGCGTCGTTCGCGTGCGGTGGCAGCGAAGCGGGCTGCCATACTGGAAGCGGCGTTAACCTTCTTCTCACAGTTTGGTATTCACGGCACCAGCCTTGATAAGGTGGCCGAGCTGGCCGATGTCTCTAAAACCAACCTGCTCTACTATTTTCCCTCTAAAGAAGTGCTCTACGTGGCGGTGCTGAAACAGATTCTGGATGTCTGGCTGGCACCATTGCGCGCGCTGGCGCACGATCAGGATCCGCTGGTGGCCATCCGGCGTTACATCCGGCTAAAGCTGGAAGTGTCACGCGATCATCCTCAGGCTTCCCGGCTGTTCTGCCTGGAGATGCTGCAGGGCGCACCCTTGCTGAAAGGGGAACTGGCGGGCGATCTCAAGCAACTGGTGGATGACAAAGCGGCTATTATTGAACGCTGGATTGATGAAGGACGGCTGGCGGGCGTACAGCCACAGCACCTGATCTTTATGCTGTGGGCCACCACGCAACATTACGCCGACTTTGCCACCCAGGTTGAGGCCGTGACTGGTCAGACGCTCAGCGATCCGGCGTTTTTCGATCAGACCGTCGAAAACGTCCAGCGCATGATCATTGAAGGGATTCGCGTACGCTAATTCAGGACACATTCACAATTCGGTGACGGAGTGAATCAATGGATTCTGTTTCGCAGTTGGTGTTGGGTGCTTCGGTCAGCGTGGCGGTGATGGGACGTCGGGTGCCGATCTGGCAGGCTGTGCTGGTGGGTGGCGTCTGCGGCACCTTACCCGATCTGGATGTGTTTATTGACCATGGTGATGCGATACGCAACATGACGCTGCATCGCACGGAAACACATGCGCTGCTCTGGCTTACGCTGATCTCACCTCTGATGGCGTGGGGGATTGCAGAACTCTTTCGTCAGCGGGTGAAGTGGGCGGTGTGGTGGCCCGCGATCTGGCTGGCGCTGATTACCCATCCGCTGCTTGATTTAATGACGGTGTACGGCACCCAGCTTGGTCTGCCAGTCACCGATTATCCCTATGCCATTGGCAGTATTTATATCGTCGATCCCCTCTATACGCTGCCGTTGCTGATAGGGCTGGGTGTCGCGTTGTGGCGTCGTGGTGACAAAGGCATGCGTGGGAACCGGATCGGCCTGGCACTGAGTACGCTTTATCTGGTCTGGAGTGTGGTGATTCAGGGCGTCGCAGGCTGGCAGATTCGTGATTCGCTGACGGCGCAGGGCATTGCGGCCAATAAAGTTCTGGTGACGCCCACTGCCTTTAATACGCTGGTCTGGCGCAGTGTGATCATCACGCCGGATCGCTACGGCGAAGCCTACTGGTCGCTGTTGTCGCCCTCGCGTCCGCTGCATGTGGCGTGGTATCCGCGACATCCTGAACTGTTCGACGCCTTCCGGGGCAGCTGGTATGCAGAACGTGTCGCCTGGTTCAGCCACGGCTTCTACGCTTTGCGCGAGCAGGATGGGCAGACCACGATAGCCGACCTGCGCATGGGCGAAGGCGATAACTATACCTTCACCTTTGGCCTGGGCACGCCTCAGCAGCCCGATTCGCGGCCGCAGCGCTTACCTTATGAACGCCCCACGTTGTCCGCCATTTTCTCTGCGCTGGGTGAACGGCTGTAAAAAAAGCCCGGTCAGGTGACCGGGCTTTTTACATGCCGTCAGCGATTAGCGGCTGCGGCGATGACGCAACGTCCAGCCCACACCCAACAGCGCAAACCAGAGTGGCGTGACCATCAGCGCCTGGCGTGTATCTTCCTGCAGCGTCAGCAGCACCAGCACAAACGCAAAGAATGCCATGCAGACCCAGCACATGAATTTGCCCAGTGGCATCTTAAAGGCCGATTTGGCATGGCGCTCAGGATGCTTTTTACGGTAAGCCAGATAGCTGCACAGAATGATGGTCCAGACGAACATAAACAGAATGGCTGAAACGGTAGTCACCAGCGTAAAGACCTTCATCACATCCGGGATCAGGTAGATCAACGCCACACCGAGCAGCAGACACAGGCAGGAGAAGAACAGGCCGGTAGTCGGGACCGCTCGGGCAGAGAGACGACCAAACGCACGGCTCGCGACGCCCTGCTGCGACAGGCCATAGAGCATACGGCTGGTGGAGAAGATGCCGCTGTTGGCTGAAGAGGCAGCAGAGGTCAGCACCACAAAGTTAACGATACTCGCCGCAGCAGGCAGGCCAATCAGCACGAACATCTCAACAAACGGGCTGCGGTCGGCCATGACCTGGGTCCACGGCGTCACCGCCATAATCACCATCAGCGCCAGCACATAAAACATAATGACGCGCAGCGGAATCGCGTTAATCGCGCGCGGTAAGACTTTATGTGGATCGTGGGTTTCAGCCGCTGCCGTTCCGACCAGTTCAATGCCGACAAAGGCAAACACCGCAATCTGGAATCCGGCAAAGAAGCCGCTGAGTCCTTTCGGGAACATTCCGCCGTGATCCCAGATGTTGCTCAGCGCCGCGGTGCCACCGCCGGGTGAAGGGTAGTGAATCGAGACCAGTACAATCCCGGTGACGATCAGCGCGACAATGGCGACGATTTTGATTATCGCGAACCAGAACTCCATCTCACCAAACAGCTTAACCGTGGCGATGTTCAGTGCCAGAAAAACCACCACGCAGAGCAGGGCGCTCATCCAGATCGAGAAGCCCGGAAACCAGAGCTGGAAATAGGCGCTGATGGCCACGACGTCAGCGATGCCGGTTACCACCCAGCAGAACCAGTAAGTCCAGCCCGTAAAATAGCCCGCCCACGGCCCAAGCAGATCCGCGGCAAAATCGCTGAAAGACTTGTACTCAAGGTTAGAGAGCAGCAACTCGCCCATGGCGCGCATCACGAAGAACAGCATAAAGCCGATGATCATATAGACGAAAATGATCGAGGGCCCGGCCAGACTGATGGTTTTACCGGAACCCATAAAGAGGCCGGTACCGATAGCACCCCCTATGGCGATCAGCTGAATATGGCGATTATGCAGGTTGCGCTGTAGCTTGTCGGGCGCGTCGTGGGCGCGTGCGGTTTCTTTAGATTGATCAACCATAGAATTGTCTTTCCTGTCTTGATGTTGTGTCAGCTCTGCTGGCTGTTAGTAAACGCGTCTGCCCAGAGGGCGAGTGGGCATAAGATAGAGGAAGAGGGCCGGAATCGGGTAACGCTTTTTTATCAATTGTGAAGCCTGACGCTCCGTAAGCCGTAATAACGGACGGTTTCGTTCAATCCTGCGTCAGTCTGGGTAATTATTCATCACGTTTTGTCAGGCAGACGGCATGAAGCGGAATGTGCTTCTACACTTTTTAGTTATTAATCATTATGCTGCAAAGGGAATTATGCGTACGCTTATCCTGTTTCTGCTGTTAATTGCGCTGGGATGGGTTAGCTTACCCTGGCTTAAGCAGCATCTCCCGCCGCAGTTCAATCCCTTTACACCACTCTCCGTCACCGATCCCCCTGGCTGGATGACGCAGATAAAGATGAAAAGGCTGACCCAGGATCCCGACGCATGTCTGGCGGTGATGCGTCGTGCCCAACAGGCGGGCTGGGTGAGTTTCAGCGAGCGTCCGGCCGTCACAGGCAACTGTCCGATCGGCCATCCGCTGCGAATTCAGAAATTTGGCCCGGTCAGCCTCAGCAGCAGTTTTCTCGCCAGCTGTCCAATGGCGGTCGCCAGCACCATGTATGCCCTGCGCAGTCGGGACCAGATCGCCCGGGATATGCATAGTCCACTGGTACGAATTACTCATGTTGGCAGCTATGCCTGTCGTAATATTTATCACCGCGCAGAGGGGCGGCTCAGTGAGCATGCCACCGCCGATGCCTGGGATGTGACCGGCTTCCAGCTGGATGATGGCCAGCGGCTTGAGGTCAGTCGTCACTGGCAACAGCCAGAAGAGAAAGCGGCTATGCTGCACACGCTATGGCGGGGTGGCTGTGACGTATTCGGCAATGCGCTGGGGCCGGACTACAACGCCGCGCACGCCTCACATTTTCATCTGGGTATGCGTGGCGCCGGCTACTGCCGATAAATCATCAGGCAGGATTAATACCGTGTTTGATTAAGAATTAAACAGCCGGTAAGGGAAAAACCAATCCAGTTATCATTACCAGCGCGGCCACACCTGACAATGAACCAGCAGCAAATCAGGAGGCTGATCAGGCAGCCTTTTTCAGGTCCATAAATTACAAAAGAAAAGTGCTCATCAATGCAGTCAGAATTAAAATTTCGTCGTCTCATCTGAACAGTGCCAGCAACGTCAGGATGAAATTAATTCACGATGCTGAAAAGTGAATTAAGAGAAATTAATTGCATCGATAAAGCATGCAGCATCAAATAACAATCGGGAATTTACCCGTTGCAATTTTTTTCAGTGATTTAGTTGCGTGACTATCGGTAAAGTGATTTTCATGACTAAAATAGAGTCAGTGTTGAGCGTATTGCTGCCATAACGTACTGTCAGCATAAATAGTGATCTAAGCCACGTATTGCGTTCAGGCAGAAGATAAATAAAGCTGATTTTTTAATGCACCGCTTTTGGTTCAGATTATTCGCAGTCTAAAAAACTGCTTAAAGGCTGAGCGGGTCCACTCGTCCGCTAGTCGACGCAGTCGGGCAGGATTTTCGCAGAATATTGTTATTACTCAGCCCTTCGTTACGCCTGTCGGGCAGCAACGGCAAGAGGAGCAGAATCAGCATTGAGAGGTCGCAGGTACAGTCCGTGAACCCGTTAGCTTTTCCGGATTGTTAGGCGCGTGCTGCTGTGTAGGGGGACTCATCACAGGAATGCGGCATCGCCTGAAGAGCAGAGCTTATTTCCTGATAAAAAATATGTCAGCAGTTTTCCGCTGCCGCTTCGCTTATTGAGATGTAATTAACGCTTTGTTTACACATTATTTACTCAATGTCTTGTAGACGATTTAATATTTCCAGCAGCCCTCCAGTAACTGAGATGAAATTCAATTCATCGGCAGGGATTGAATTTCTATCAGAAAAATCTTATTCTCCTGGAGTGATTGAAATTGCTGTGGCCGGCCTCACGTTACAGGGGCAGGGGCATTTTTTTACTCCGTCATAACGGTGAAGGACTTTATGCGCTGCAGAGGGTGAGGGATTCACCTCAACGATAAATTAATTTTCTGCTGTTAATTTAATTTATCCGATGAATCCGAATGAATAATACCGGAAGGGCGAGTGAAATTAACGCTGAGGTAATATGAGTACTGAAAACTATTTCGCCTGGCGAAGTGAGGTGAAAGAGAAATTTCAGGCATTAACGGCTTCTTTTGAGTTGAAGACGTTATTGCAACAGTTTACTGAATCACTGGGCTTCGATTATTTTGCCTTTTTGATTCAGCATCCGGTGCCATTTACCCGGCCGCGTATTCATTTACATAGCACTTATCCCAAATTATGGGTTAAACGTTATGAGAAGCAGAATTATTACGCTGTCGATCCGGTGCTTACATTGTGTCAGCGACCGGGAAGAGGGATGGCCTGGAGTGAGGAACAGTTCACTGACGCCGGCAATCTTTGGCATGAGGCGAGAGAATATGGGCTGCAGAGCGGATTTTCTTGCTCCGCAATGGCACCAAATCGCGTCATTGGTATATTATCTATATCATCGCAACAGCCCATTTCTGTCCAGCTCCGCCATGCTGAGCTGGAGGTGAAACTACACCTTTTAGCGGAACTAAGCCTGGATACGCTGGAGCGCTTTAGCGATGATGCAATGATGGTACTAAAAAAAGCGTTTAGTCAGCGCGAGCTGGAAATTCTGAAATGGACAGCCGAAGGAAAAACGGCGGTCGAAATTTCACTTATTTTATCCATCTCTGAACATACCGTTAACTTTCACCAAAAAAATATGCAAAAGCGTTTCAATGTTTCCAATAAAACGCAGATTGCCTGCTACGCAGCGGCAATCGGACTGATTTGAACATAACACAACTGCTACATTTGGCAGTTCCTTTGTACAGGTCTGTTGTCTACCCTGCGCCGGGGCTTTGCCAGGCTGGCGCAAAGAAATCATTGCAAACATGGGGATGTCAGAGGCGCATGATGAAAATAGTGCAAACGCAATTAAAGGATATGCCATCCTCTTTGCTTGCCGAACTCGGCAGCTACCGTTATAGCGTTTTTGCGCGTGGCGAAGGGTGGTCAATCCCTCCGCGCCTGAGCACGCCAGGACAGGAGTATGATCGCTACGATCGATCAGATGTCACCTGGCTAATCGCATGGAATGCGCGTGAGGGCATTAGTGGCTGCGCGCGTCTGATGCCCTGGTTCGAACCTGAGCAGAGTGAAGGCATTGTGTTGCCTTTCAGCCATGAGAAAGTGTGGGAGATGTCGCGCTTCTCGGCACGGCTGGAAGTCGACGCGGAACTGCCGCTGAACATTCTCTGGCACGCGGTACAGCTGGCAGAGCTGAACGGCATGGAATACATCATCAGTTCGGCAACGCCGATGCTGGAGAAGATGTTTGAAGAGCATGGCGTGGTGTATGAGCCGCTGACGCCGGGACTCATTCTGTCAGAAGATAATCTGTTTGCGATCCGTATTCCGGTCGTTCAGCCCGCTCTGGCAGAGAAATATCGGGGAACACGTCGTTTCAGCCCGGAAGAGGTGCTGCCAACGCTGGGCGTGTCGGTTAACTGGCAGGCGCACAGTTAGCGTATTTGCCCCCGCTGCTGGGGGCAAAAAAGCTTACTGACGGTAGGCTGTTTTGATCTGTTTGATGGTATTGCTGAACACTTCCGCCTGAGGCTTATCGCCCAGCGTCTGCACATAGCGTTCCATGTTAATAATCACTTTTCCGGCATCAGCCTGTCCCATACCTTTCAGAATCAGGGTGATCATCATCTTCAGGCCTGCGATTTCATCCGCTAATTTCCGGGCTTCCTGGGAAGTTGCAAAATCTTCATCGCTCATGCGTTTCTCCTTGGTGAATGACAACGTGTCGGCAATTTGTCCGAACAGCAGTGCGTGAGTATATCACAGGGGCAGTAAGTTGCTGAGACGGGCGCTTCGCTTCGCCTTCAAAGGCTGGTTTGTCCAGTACAACTAATCAATCGCTGAAAGTAATCACAGGCTTCATCAACTCAGCCGTGGCGAGGATGTACGGCACTAAACCTTAAAGCGAGACGGTGTTAATCCACTGAAAATAATAACATTTATTTATTTTTTCGCGATCCGATCTTTTATCATCACCGCCGGTTAATCTCTTCCGGACGGGCCTGACAGCAATCATGTAATGCTTACACTGTTTTGCTTTGTTGATGTGCTTTTGAGGTAAAAGCGGGTATGATTGATGCCTGAAATCGTGAATTACTTCTTCTTTTTTAGCCTCTGGAGTTTCCCCGTTGATCAGTGTGCTTCTTGTTGATGACCATGAACTTGTCCGCGCGGGTATCCGTCGCATCCTGGAGGATGTGAAAGGTCTGGCCGTGGTCGGAGAGGTCAACTGTGGCGAGGATGCCGCCAGATGGTGCCGTGCCAATCAGGTTGATGTGATCCTCATGGATATGAACATGCCGGGGATCGGCGGACTGGAGGCGACGCGCAAAATCGTGCGTTATAATCCTGATATCAAAATTATCATGCTGACCATTCACACGGAAAATCCGCTGCCTGCGAAGGTTATGCAGGCGGGTGCAGCAGGCTACCTCAGTAAAGGGGCTGCGCCACAGGAAGTGATTAATGCGATTCGCTCGGTAAATGCCGGTCAGCGCTACATCGCGTCAGACATTGCTCAACAGATGGCGCTGAGCCAGATTGAGCCGCAAAAAGCGGAATCGCCTTTCAGCTGTTTGTCGGAAAGGGAATTGCAGATTATGCTGATGATCACCCGGGGACAAAAGGTGACGGAAATTTCCGAGCAGTTAAATCTCAGTCCTAAAACCGTTAACAGTTACCGCTACCGGATGTTCAGTAAGCTGAATATCAGTGGCGACGTAGAGTTAACGCATCTGGCCATTCGACATGGCCTCTATAATGCGGAGCCGTTAATCAGTAGTGAATGACGTTTTTGATTCCAAAGCCTTTCTGAGTACGGTAACCAGCAAACCCGGTGTTTACCGCATGTATGACGCTTCAGGCACCGTCATCTATGTGGGCAAAGCCAAAGACCTGAAGAAGCGTCTCACCAGCTACTTCCGCACTCAGGTCGGCAGCCGCAAAACCGAAGCGCTGGTCAGCAATATCCAGCACATCGATGTCACCGTTACCCACACCGAAACCGAAGCGCTGCTGCTTGAGCATAACTACATTAAGCTCTATCAGCCGCGCTATAACGTACTGCTGCGCGACGATAAATCATATCCCTACATTTTTCTCAGCAGCGATACCCATCCGCGGCTGGCAATGCACCGTGGTGCAAAGCATGCCAAAGGCGAATACTTTGGCCCGTTCCCCAACGGCTATGCGGTGCGCGAGACGCTGGGCCTGCTGCAAAAAGTCTTTCCTGTCCGCCAGTGTGAAAACAGCGTCTACCGCAATCGCTCCCGGCCCTGTCTGCAATATCAGATCGGTCGCTGTCTTGGACCCTGTGTCGCGGGCCTGGTCAGTGAAGAGGAGTATGCGCAGCAGACGGATTACGTACGCCTGTTTTTAGCCGGTAAAGACGATCAGGTTCTCAATCAGCTGGTCAAACGTATGGAAGAGGCGAGCATTGGCCTGCGCTTCGAAGAAGCGGCACGACTGCGCGATCAGATTCAGGCTGTGCGCCGTATCACCGAAAAGCAGTTTGTCTCCAATCAGGGTGATGACCTGGATGTGATGGGTGTGGCATATGAAGCAGGCATGGCCTGTCTTCACGTGCTGTTTATCCGTCAGGGCAAAGTGTTGGGCAGCCGCAGCTATTTCCCGAAAGTGCCGGTGGATACCGACCTGGCCGAAGTGGTTCAGACCTTTGTCGGGCAGTTCTATCTGCAGGGCAGCGAGGCACGCACGCTGCCGGGTGATATTCTGCTGGACTTTACCCTGCCGGAGCGTGAGCTGCTGGCGGAGTCGCTCAGTGCACTGGCAGGACGCCGGGTGAATATCCAGAGCAAGCCGCGCGGCGATCGCGCCCGTTATCTTAAGCTGGCGCGCACTAACGCCGCGACGGCATTAACCACACGTCTGTCGCAGCACTCCACGATTCATCAGCGGCTGATGGCCCTGGCAGAGTTTCTTGAGCTCGACCGGATCACGCGCATGGAGTGTTTCGATATCAGCCACACCATGGGTGAGCAGACCATCGCCTCCTGTGTGGTGTTCGACCAGAATGGTCCGCTGCGTGCTGACTATCGTCGCTATAACATCACCGGCATTACGCCGGGCGATGATTATGCTGCCATGAATCAGGTGTTACGACGCCGGTATGGTAAAGCGATTGAAGAAGATAAAATCCCGGATGTGATTCTGATCGATGGCGGTAAAGGCCAGCTCTCTCAGGCGAAGCAGGTTTTCGCGGAGCTGGATGTGCCCTGGGACAAAAAACGGCCCATTTTACTCGGTGTCGCCAAAGGCAGCGACCGTAAAGCCGGATTGGAAACGCTGTTCTTTGAGGCGGAAGGTGAGGGTGTTTCGCTGCCACCGGATGCGCCAGCACTGCATGTAATTCAGCACATTCGTGATGACGCTCACAATCATGCCATTTCAGGTCATCGTAAAAAACGAGCCAAAGTAAAGAACACCAGCGCACTGGAAAGCATCGAAGGCGTAGGGCCGAAACGGCGTCAGCAACTGCTTAAGTACATGGGGGGCCTGCAGCCGCTGATGAATGCGTCAGTGGAGGAGATCGCCAATGTACCTGGCATCTCACACGCGCTGGCAGAAAAAATATACTACTCGTTGAAACACTAGCATTGAAACAGGGGGGGCAATGTAGGAACATAGGCTAAATTTTACCTATATCCAGACAGTTACCGGCATATGCAATTAAACATCCCGACGTGTCTCACCCTGTTTCGAGTCGTGCTCATTCCGTTCTTTGTGCTGGCTTTCTATCTGCCGTTCACCTGGGCGCCGCTGGCTACCGCACTGATTTTCGTTTTTGCTGCCATCACCGACTGGTTTGATGGCTTTCTGGCGCGCCGCTGGAAGCAGACGACGCGCTTTGGTGCGTTTCTCGATCCGGTAGCGGATAAAGTGATGGTGGCGATTGCGCTGGTGCTGGTAGCGGAATATTTCCACGCCTGGTGGATTACGCTGCCTGCAGCCACTATGATTGCCCGCGAGATCATTATCTCTGCGCTGCGTGAATGGATGGCGGAGATTGGCAAACGCAGCAGCGTGTCGGTTTCCTGGATTGGTAAAGTGAAAACCACCGCTCAGATGTTCTCCCTGTTTGCCTTACTGTGGCGTCCTGATGCTACCGTTGTGGCGGTTGGCGTAGTCGCGTTATACATTGCTGCAGTGCTGACTTTCTGGTCTATGTTCCAGTATTTAAGCGCTGCGCGCGGCGATCTGCTCGAACCGTGATCGATACGATTTAAAAAGCAGCAAACGGACACGCTGTGAGGATAATTTTATTGACTCATTGCGTCATCTAAGTAGAATGCAACGCATCGAACGGCAGCCAGGCTGCCAGAAGATAAATAAAATCAGCAGGTTCGACGAAATTGCTGAAAATTGCGGGAATAGCTCAGTTGGTAGAGCACGACCTTGCCAAGGTCGGGGTCGCGAGTTCGAGTCTCGTTTCCCGCTCCAGATTCGCAGGTCAGGTTAGCCTGACGGCACATCAGTTTAAGGCGCGTTGGCAGAGTGGCTATGCAGCGGATTGCAAATCCGTGTACCTCGGTTCGACTCCGGGACGCGCCTCCAGTTACACCCTGCCCGGG
Organism: Pantoea sp. S62; assembly: GCF_016658625.1. Taxonomy (NCBI): domain Bacteria; kingdom Pseudomonadati; phylum Pseudomonadota; class Gammaproteobacteria; order Enterobacterales; family Erwiniaceae; genus Pantoea; species Pantoea sp. S62. The sequence continues at coordinate 262,063 of NZ_JACVVI010000002.1, forward strand.
TGGTGAAATCGGTAGACACAAGGGATTTAAAATCCCTCGGCTGTAAGGCTGTGCGGGTTCAAGTCCCGCCCCGGGCACCATATTTCTGCCGCAGAAAAAGAATAAAACAAAGTAATATGCAGTAATGTCGTAACCGCCCAAGGGCGGTTTTTTTGTGTCTGTTATCTGGCGCGACGGTGACGAAACATCCGACTGGTAGTATCAGCCGCCGTTAGCCGCGGGAGCTGAACACCAGCTCATCAGCTGTATCACTTACCAGCACCATTCTTTGCGCCTCTCCACTGGATGAAACAAAGGTCACTTCATGCCCGATGCTGATAGCATCGAATGCATCTGTTGGCTGCGACTGCTTCTGAATCTCCAGAACCATCCGCGAGGCAAAGGGTTTGTCATTGACCTTATCCAGACGATAGTTGGCGGTAAAACTCAGTTCGGGCTGATCAACCACGTAGAATTGTCCTGAAGGCATAGTCTTGACCTCTATATAAGTTTGGCCATACGTCCCGGGCGGGACAGGCTGCCTGAAATTTAAGGTTAGCGGAATAATCAATGTCTGCAGGTGCCCGCGCCTGGTTTACGGGTTTAAGCAGCGATTGCTGAATAAACACGCCGCTTGCGCTTGTCAGTTCTGAAAGGAGCACTAACCTTGTCTACAGTCTACACAGTGTGCTTTCCAGGCAAACTTTTCGGGCATGGTATAAAGGTATTACTGCAACTCTTAATGGGTTGACGATGCGGGTTCAATTCCTGCTGCCCGGTCCTTCTCTCGCATCTTCTTAACGCCTGCTGCTCTGCCACCGCAAACTCAGTTACATCTGATTTCACTCATTTTTGCGGCCCACATCGAACTCTGTAACCTGTTGAAACACCCTGGCTTATCGTAAAGTGGAGGATTGTTTGCCGTCTCAGAGAAGCTAACGCCAATGAGTACACTGTCTATTCCTGACTTAACGGAACCGGCTTTACCCCCGATTATCGGCGTTGTCGCCAGCCAGCTGCGCAATCCCTCTCAACAGAAAATACTGGATGAGGTCACGCGCCAGCTCAATGCGCGCGGGGTTATCACGGTGCTGCTGAATGCCGAAACTGACGTGGCACTGACAGCTCTCATCCAGCAGGCGACGCCCTTTGCGCTGCGGGGTCTGCTGCTGTTGCCCGGAAACAAGGCCATCAGTGCCTGTAATCTGCCGGTGCTGGAGATTGACGCAGAGCCTGAATGGCAGGCGGATGCGCTGCGGGCGGGCGAAGTGACAGCAGCGTTACTGCTCGCACAGGGGCATCAGCGGTTTGGCTTTTTGCAGATCCAGCCCGGTGACGTGGCGCAGAAGCAGAGCTACTGCACCACATTACAGGCGGCAGGCATGACGCTGGATGCAGAACTCACTGCTGCCGCTGACGACCGTGACGGCGCTTATCAGGCGATGATGCAGTATCTGAAAAAGACCCGTGCCGCTGAGCGCATTCAGGCACTTTTCTGTGAAAGCGATCTGCTGGCGTTTGGTGCGATACAGGCAGTACGCGATTTTGGTCAGGGTACGCATCTGGCGGTGGCAGGGTTTGGTGACACTGAGGAAGCCCGCAGTCCGACCTGGCATCTTACCAGCTGGTCACCGGACGTCAGACAAATCATCGGCCGCGCATTAGATCGCTGGCTGGGTCAGCAGGCAGAAAACAGCGATGAAGAGGGGCAATTACAGCAGCGTCACTCTCATTCTGGCAAAGTCATTCCGGGTGAGATGTCAGCCTGCGGCTGCGCCTTTCGGCACTAGCCAGCCTGCGAGACAGGCTGGCCTGAAATACATTATCCCTGCGGTTGTCCTGCCGGACCGACACCACCCGGTGCGCCAACCGGCTGCTGTCCGCCTGGCGGTGGCGGTGGTGGGGCATCTCTGCCCGGCGGTGGCGGTGCACAGGCGGTGAGGGTAGCAAGAATAGCCAGCGTCGATAACAGATAAGCCGTACGTTTCATCGTAATTCCCTGATCAGGTAAGCGGAACGTAAAGTATAGAGAATCGACAAAAAATCGCGCAGTCAGCGTCGGGCGTCCGCTGCATAACGTAAATTAATGGCGATTATTTGAGACGCCTCTCAACTCCTGCAAGCCGGGAATGCGTTGCGGGCATGAGCACGCTAAGGTAGCGCTTCATTTAAGAGGAGTCGTTATGAATGGCATGATGAAGTTCGTCCGCGGCTGGCTGGTATTCTCTGTTCTGTGGGGCGTATTCATGTGGTTTATGTCATGGCAGCAGCAGGGCAAGGAGCCTGGTCTGGCGGTTCTGACAAGTCTCTACGCCGGTTTAATCTATCAGGCGCTGATTACGATGGTGGGCCGTTACCGGGCGCGCCGACAACAGGCTGAGTAAATTCTGCTGCCGGAGAGGCAGCAGAACGCACCCTCTTAGCCGAAATTACCGGTCAGGCGCTGATGGAAATCAGTACTGCGTGGATCCAGCCCCTCAATGGTCACCTCTGCACCATAACGCTGATAGCGATACTCAATGCCATCCAGTGCCGCGACGCTGGATGCATCCCAGATTTGTGCGTGGGTTAAATCGATCGTCACTTTTTTCGGGTCATGGGCATAATCGAAATGCTCAAACAGATCGTTGCTGCTGGCAAAGAACAGCGGACCACGCACCACATAGCGCACTGAGCTTCCATCGTCGCTCAGCTGGCGTTCCGCATGGATAACGTGCGCAATACGACGGGCAAACAGCAGCATCGCGAGGATCACCCCAGCCAGCACGCCCAGCGCCAGATTACCTGTCCAGACCGTCACAGCCACCGTCAGCACCATAATCAGCGTTTCTGACCACGGCATACGTTTCAGGGTAGCGGGCTGCAGGCTATGCCAGTTAACGGTTTTCACCGCCACCACCATCATGATCCCGGCCAGCACCACCATCGGGATTTGCGCCATAATCCGGCTGAGTCCGGTCACCAGTAACAGCAGCACCAGACCGGCGGCCAGGGTGGAGACACGGCTGCGTGCCCGGCCCAGCTCAACGTTAACAATCGTCTGACCTATCATCGCGCACCCGGCGATGCCGCCATAAAAACCGGCAAAAATATTTGCTACCCCAAGGCCCCAGGCTTCACGTCGCTTACTGGAAGGCGTATCGGTCAGGTCATCAACCAGTTTGGCGGTCAGCAGTGACTCCATCAGCCCGACAAAGGCAATGCTGAGTGCGGTGGGCCAGATAATCTGCAGGGTCTGCAGGTTAAGCGGCACCAGCAGACTGTTAAAACCGGGCAGGCCAGGACTCATTGGCCCTTCATCGCCCACGTTCGGCATGCGATAACCCATTAACAGTGCGACCGCAGTCACCACCACAATGGCGACCAGAGGTGAAGGAACACTCTTTAGCAGGCGCGGCAACAACAGCACGATAGCCAGGGTGACGGCAAAGAAGATCCACACCAGGGATGACTGACCCCAGACGTGCGGCACCTGAGCAAAGAAAATCAGCACGCCAAGGGCATTCACAAATCCCAGCATGACCGAGCGGGGGATATAGCGCATCATGCGCGCCAGACCAGCCACACCAAACAGAATCTGAATCACACCGCCCATCACGACCGCAGGCAGAATATATTCAACACCGTGCAGATGGACCATCGGCCCGATCACCAGCGCCACGGAACCAGCCGCTGCCGTGACCATTGCCGGACGACCGCCCAGTATCGATAGCGTCAGGCAGAGTACCACCGAGGCGACCAGACTGACTTTCGGATCGACACCGGCAATAACGGAAAAAGAGATCACTTCAGGGATCAGCGCCAGCGCGGTAATCACACCGGCCAGGCATTCACGGGTCAGCAGCGCAGGCGAACGCAGAACGCGCCCCACACTGATATCGCCCGCCACAACGTCGGTTGCGGCAACATCATTGGTCTGAGTCATAAAGTTTTGCAGGCTCTTTAGTTGTTTTGCTCCCGCGCGAGGGGCGGGAAGATTGGGATAATGGTGAGGGGCAGATAGTACCGGGCGACTGGCGAAGATGCCAGAAAAAGGCGGGTCACTCCCTCCGTGGAGTCGCGATTACAGTGAAAAATCGTCCGGGGTTTTATGCACCACCAGGTCAAGCAGTTGCCGGTAGATGTCCAGCATCTCCCTGTCGCTTTCCAATTCCAGCCGGTGAATAAGCTTTGAGATAATGGCTTTATTATTCACTGGCATGCCTGATTGCAGGATTTCTGCAACAAGGATACCCAGCATTTCCATCTCGCTGGCTGGCTTATTGGCGGCAGGATTAAAGTAATCAGCAATTTCCTGATTGGTCCGGGGAAGAATATATTGCATGTGTAAGCCCTTCATAACAGCCCGATTCCGGTTCGGATGTCAGGACAAAATCGATCAAAAAACCATCACATGGACAGATGCGATGGTGCCAGCTGCAAAAACTGAGCAGATAAAAAAATAACCTCTGAAGGTGGAAATCCACTGACACCTTCAGAGGCGACGCAAGTGCATCATTCGTTACAGAGTCGCATGACAACTCATGGCAGTAAACTTATACAATGAAGGGCAATCTGTACAATCGGATCCTTTGGCAAAACGTGCTATTAGTCACTTATCAGCAGCTTATAAGGATTAATCCGAACCCAAATCTGTACAAATAACCTATACAAACGATGGGTTCGGCTGATGAAACGCAGGAGCAAGGGAAGTTTCAGCCTGCTTCCCGCTGAAAAACTAACTGAAAAGCGGCAGTTTTGCCGTCAGTTTGCGCAGCGCTTTCTTATCGCCGACGATAGCCAGCCCCAGCAGACGCCACTGCTGTCGGGGTTGTTGCCGCAGTACGTCACCCAGCGCCTGATAATCGGTGGTACTCTGGCCTGCTTCCGGAAACAGCACCAGATCGTACTCTGCCTGTTCGCACTGTTCCCGCAAAACATCCAGCTCCTGGCCGGAGGCAGCCAGCACCGGAATGCCGGTAGTAATCAAACCGGGTGAGGGGTAGTTCTCTGCATCCTCCAGCGCGTCACCAACCAATGTCGGATGGCGCTGTCCCAGGGTTAAGGCGATCACGGCGGCGGCGTTGGTCGCTTTGCCTGGCGGCAGAGCGGCATTAAGTATCATCACACATCGTTTGTCCTGCATTGCGCTTCTCCTGACGAAAAAAACGCATTGTGGCAAGTGACTCAGCCTGGGTCTGGAAGATTTGTGCAGGCGTGCTGATAACGGGCGGGGGAGAGCTGGCAGGCGCGCTTAAACCAGCGGCCCAGATGACTCTGATCGGCGAAACCCAGCGCAGCGGCCACATCGGCGACAGGCTGGCCCTGCGCCAGCAGGCGTCGTGCCTGGCTCAGTCGCCACTGCACCAGCCAGGCGTGGGGCGGCAAACCCCAGTGCGTCTGAAACAGGCGCGACAGCCGGAAGCGATCTGTCTGAAGATGCTGTGCCATCTGTGCCAGACCGGGATTATCCGCATGATGGGCAATCAGCCAGTCACGCGCCTGCAGCGCCAGCCGGGCATCTCTGTCTGTGTGCTGCGCGGGCAGGGACCACTGCTGGTGCGGGGTGAGCTGTCTCAGCATCCTATCCATCGCTGCCTCTTTGATGATGGCAGGATGGTTGTGCCACAGCGCATCAAATGCATGCCAGACGGCATACGCCAGCGGGCGGTCATCGCGCAGCGTGGCGGCAAACCGCAGCTCACGCGGTGAGGGCGCATCAGCCTGCTCAGGGGCGCGGTGGCGGGCAATCTGCTGTGGCGAAAGATAGAGCATCCGATAGGTAAAACCGCTGTCGTTGATGGCATCACCATCATGCAGCTCCTCCGGCTCAAGCATAAAGACCGTTCCGGGACGACTCTGATGCTGTTTGCGTCGCGAATGAAACTGCTGTACACCTTGCTCGGTCACGCCAATCAGGTAACTGTCGTGCCAGTGCGGGTCATAGGCGTGGCCGGTAAAATGGGCGCGCAGGGCCTCGATACCACTCACGGCGTCGCGACGCAGATCGACCCAGTTTGCTGATGCCTGTTTCATGTTATCCGGCTCCCGGTTACGGCCTCTGGACATTCTGACGTGATCCACTAATTTTTAACAGACCGGACGCTTTTCAATCGTGTTTCGCTTTGCGTATAATAACGCTTCCACTCAATTAGATGTCTTACTATTAGGCTGCTAACATTTGTCTCAGCATACCCGTACCTTTACCCATTTACTGCATCTGACCGCCCACGCCTGGCGGCTGGCGGTGGATCGCCACCTCAAAGATAGCGGCTTAAGCATGAGCAGCTGGATGGCCATCGGGCTGATTGCCAGTGAACCGCAACGCATGACTCAGACCGAACTGGCGCAGCTGCTGGGACTGGAAGATGCCAGCATGGTGCCGCTGGTGGATCGGCTGGTCAAACAGTCACTGCTGACGCGGGTACAGCCGCCGGAAGATCGCCGCAAACGTCACCTGGTGCTGACAGAAAAGGGCAACGAAGCGTTTGCTAAAGTGAAAACCGAAGCTGATGCACTCCGTATTGAAATGCTGGCCGATATCGATCCGCAGGATCTGGCCGTCACCGAGCGCGTACTGCAACAACTGCTGAGCCGCATGGGAAGTATGTAGCAGTGGCAAAGCGAAATCCCTACGCTGCACGCGAGTGGTTGCCGCATGAACAACCGATGCTGCCGGGTTCGCCCTCGACCCCGCTGCATCCGATGCCAAAACGTCTGGCGTTTGGCCTGATCGGCTTACTGATCTCGCTGACTGGTGCGCTGAGTAATGCGCTGGTCACGGCGAACCTGATTAATCTGCAGGGCACCTTTGGGGCCTGGTCGAACGAGATTGCCTGGCTGCCTGCGGTCTACGTGATGGGCAATATCTCCATTAACCTGCTGCTGGTGAAGTTCCGTCAGCAGTTTGGCCTGCGTGTCTTTACCGAAGCGTTTCTGGTGCTCTATGTGCTGGTGGCGTTCTTTCATCTGTTCGCCAACGATTTAAGCTCTGCGATCGTTGTGCGCACGGCCCACGGCATGGTAGCTGCAGCACTCAGCTCGCTGGGTATCTACTATCAGGTACAGGCCTGGCCTGCGAAACACAGGCTGAAAGCGCTGGTGATAGGGCTGACGGCCTCGCAGCTGGCTATCCCGCTGGCCCGCTTATTCTCGTCGGAATTACTGCAGCTTAATGAGTGGCGCGGTCTCTATCTGTTTGAACTCGGTCTGGCGCTGATTGCGCTCGGTGGAGTCCTGCTGGTGAAACTGCCTCCGGGCGATCGCATCAAAACGTTTGAGAAGATGGACTTCGTCACCTTTATCCTGCTGGCGCCCGGCATGGCGCTGTTGTGCGGTGTACTGACGCTGGGCCGTATTGAGTGGTGGTTTACCACGCCCTGGCTCGGTATCTGTACCGCGATTGCCCTGACGCTGATTGTCGCGGCCATGGTCATTGAACATAACCGGCGCAACCCGCTGATTAATACTCGCTGGCTCAGCAGCGGCATGATGGTGCGGCTGGGCATTGTGATGATCATGATCCGTATTGTGCTGGCGGAACAGAACACCGGTGCGGTTGGCTTTCTGCAGCAGATCGGCCTGCAGAACGATCAGATGCGCGGTCTGGCGCTGGCGATCATGGCCGGGGTTGTTGTGGGCATCGCTGCCAGTGCGCTGACCATCAAGCCCGCGCATCTTAACTGGCCGATTGTCGCCTCGCTGGTGGTGATGATTATCGCCTCGCTGATGGATGCGCAATCCAGTCCGCTGACCCGTGGCCCCGAGATGTATTTCAGCCAGTTTCTGCTGGGCTTCAGCAGCGCATTTTTCATGGCACCCGCCATGCTGATGGGCATTGGCAGCGTGGTCACGCAGCCGAAAAATCTGGTGAGCTTTGTGGTGCTGTTTGGCATGAGCCAGAATCTGGGCGGGTTGATCGGCTCGGCGATTCTGGGAACGTTTCAGGTCTGGCGGGAAAAATATCACTCCAGCCTGCTGGGCGATCAGCTCTCACTGCTCGATCCCAACGTTACCGAGCGGCTCAGCCAGTACAACGCGCTGTTTAATTCGCTGGTGGGTGACGACGTTCTGCGCGGTGCGCAGAGCACCAGCCAGTTACAGACGGTTGCCACGCTGCAGGCCAACGTGCTCGCTTATAACGACACCTACCTGTTAACTGCCGCGCTTGCCCTGGTCACGCTGATGTGGGTGATCTGGCGTTTAACCCGACGTCGCTATCTTGACTGGCGTCAGGCGCAATTTAACCTGCGTGAGCAGCAACAGCTGGCCGCGTTACAGGAATCAACGGAGAAACAATGAGTCATCAGGATGATCTTCAGGCGGCGGAACGCGAGCGCGCCAATCGCCGCCGTATTCTTTCTATTGCCGCAGGCAGCGGCATTGTGGTGATTGGCGTACTGGTTATTCTCTACGCCTGGCAACTCTGGCCCTTCACCAGCGCCATACAAAGTACCGAAAACGCCTATGTGCGCGGTCAGGTAACCTTTATCAGTCCGCAGGTTAATGGCTATCTCACTTCGGTAGAGGTGATTGACCTGCAGCCGGTGAAAAAAGGGCAGCTGCTGATGACGATTGACGACCGTATCTATCGCCAGCGGGTGCATCAGGCGCAGGCGCAGCTGGCGATGAAGCAGGCGGCACTTAACAATAATCTGCAGCAGCGGCGCAGCGCAGAAGCGACGATTCAGAGCAATAAAGCGGCGCTGGAGAATGCCAAAGCCCAGGCGCTGAAAAGCGGCTTTGATCTGAAGCGCGTTGAAAATCTTACGGCGGATGGATCGCTGTCGGTGCGCGAGCGTGACGCCGCCCGCGCTGCAAATGCCCAGGCCCAGGCGCAGGTGCGTCAGGCGGCGGCGCAGATCGCTGTCGCCGAACAGAATCTGCAAACCGTCATCGTTAACCGCGACGCGCTGGAAGGCGATGTCGACAGCGCCCGCGCTGCGCTGGAGCTGGCAGAGATCGATCTGGCGAATACCCGGATTACTGCGCCCGACGATGGCCAGCTTGGTCAGCTGTCGGTTCGCACCGGTGCTTATGTCACGGCCGGTACGCGCCTGACCTCGGTGGTACCCAATCACAAATGGATCATCGCGAACCTGAAAGAGACCCAGTTGGCCAATATTCGGCCCGGCCTGCCGGTGACTATTCGGGTCGATGCGCTGGATGGCAAACGCTTTAACGGGCAGGTGGAATTTATCTCGCCGGCCGCAGGCTCGGAGTTCAGCGCCATTTCGCCTGATAACGCTACCGGCAACTTCGTTAAAATCGCACAGCGTATTCCGGTTCGCATCCGCATCAACGATCAGGATATGCATCAGTTGCGTCCGGGTATGTCGGTCGAAGTAAATATCGACACCGCCGCCCAGCCCGCTGCTGAGGGCGCACCATGAGGGTTCGTTTACTGATCGGTGTGATGGCGCTGCTGCTGACAGGCTGTGCCACCCAGGTTGAAAAGGCACCGTCCTCTCTGCCGATCCCCGGCGCGTGGCGTAATAGTGTCGGTCCTTCTGCCGCACCGGAGGCGGCGTGGTGGCGCGCGTTTCATGATGAATATCTCAACCGGCTGGTGACCCAGGCGCTACGCAATAATCCCGATATTCTCACGGCACGATCCCGGGTCGATCAGTATCGCGCACAGCTGCGCGCCACGCAGGGCGATAACTTTCCGACGCTGAGCGCCGGGGTGGCTGCGACCCGCGAGCGCACGCTCTCTTCAGTGACGGGCCAGCCGTATGAAACCGATGTTTTCCAGGGCTTACTACAGGCGAACTATGAGGTCGATCTCTGGGGAGCGCGCAGCAGTAGCATTTCGGCGGCACAGGCGACCTTAGCGGCGCAGCAGGCTGCCGCGTCTGCCGCCGAGCTGACCATCGCCAGTTCGGTGGCGTCAGGATATCTCAACCTCTGCGCGCTGGATGAACAGCTGCGGGTGACGGAGGCGACACTGGCGACCCGCAACAACTCCCTGAAGCTGGCACAGCGTCAGTTTGAAACCGGCTACACCTCCAGACTGGAGTGGATGCAGGCGGCCTCGGAGTATCAGTCAGCCAGAGCGCAACTGCCGCAGCTGCAGCATCAGATCACCCAGCAGGAGAACGCGCTGAGCATTCTGGTGGGCATGAATCCGCGCAGCATCGCCCGTCGTCAGCAGTTCGACCAGATCTTACCGCAGCAGATGCCGTCACTGTTACCCTCAGAGCTGCTCAATCGCCGTCCGGACATTGTGCAGGCACAGCGTCAGTTACTGGCCGCAGATGCGAGCCTGGCATCGTCGCGGGCGAAGCTGTTGCCAGGGCTGAATCTCACCGCCACCGGCACCCTGCAGAGTTCGGTGCTGCATCAGCTGGCGGATGACCCGTTCCGGCTGTGGAGCGTAGGCGGCAGCATTCTGGCGCCGCTGCTGAACCGTGAAGCGCTGACGGCGCAGGTGGATGTCTCCATGGCGACGCGCAATCAGGCACTTTATGGCTATGAAAAAGTGGTACGCAACGCCTTCGCGGAAGTCAGCGATGCCATCGATGCCATCAGACGGGGTGAGGAACAGCTCCAGGAGCTGCAAAAGCAGGAAGCCTATGTAACGGAGGCGCTGCGCATTGCCCGCAATCGCTATCAGAACGGCTACGCTTCTTATCTGGATGAACTGGATGCGCAGCGAACCCTGTTCTCAACTCAGCTCAATCGGGTGACGGTCAAAAATAACCTGCTGCTGGCGCAAATCGATCTCTACCGCGCGCTGGGCGGTGGCTGGACACCGGCCTCCACACCGTAATTGCCTGGTCCGATCCAGCCGCAGCCAGAGTTTCTGCGGCCAGGATCGGCCTCTGCGCTGTGGCTATGACTGCGCATCTTACCCCGCTTTAATCCCCCAAATAACCACTAAAAACCCATGCATACTTCTGCTTACCTGTCTTTACATTCGATGGTATCATGCGCGGGTTTTAAGCCAGCCAGACGGAAAAGCGCACGAAAAGTTCAGGCTGCGCACGGCAAGTTATTCACATAAATAATTGATATAAATAACAAAAGAAGGGATTCATCATGAATAAAAATACATTTTTTACATTAGTCGTCGCTGCTGTGTTATTAACCGGCTGCGCGCGTACGGCACCGATTCATAACGTGAATCAGACCCTGACTCAGCGCTACACCGATAACCAGATGAAACTGGCGATCATTGAAGCGGGCATTGGCCGTAAATGGGTGATGACGCCTGTTTCTCCTGGCGTGATCAATGGCCGTCTGGCCCAGCGTGATTTCGTGGCGACCATTCGCATTACCTATACCAGCCAGAACTACCGCATCGATTATGTCAGCAGTGAAAACCTGAAAGCGGGACAGGGTGAGATCCACAATAACTACAACCGCTGGATTGCCAATCTCGATCAGGATATTCAGTTACGACTCTCGGCCCTGGCCGCTCAGTAATGCGTGCGCTGTCGCAATGATTTGCCGACAGACGATCGGAGCATAAAGATCGCCGGCATCCGGCCGACAAATCAGATGAGCTGCTATTGCTGAACCACCAAATAAACCTCTACCGTGAATCCCCGATGCGGGATCGGCAGAGGATTTCCGGTACGCACTTTTTTGCTGAGGGCAGGGGTGACGATCCGATGAACGCCGACTCCACACGTATGACGAAAAGAGTGTTGAGATGAAACTCACTTACTCACTGGTCGACTGGCAGGCTCTGGCTCCGGGATTACACGGGCGCGAGGCCTGGCAGAACTGGGCACAACAGGGCATGGCTATCGACCCGACTGAGGTGATGGCAAAGCCGCAATTTTTACCGATGATGACAGCACGTCGTCTGAGCGGGGGCAGTCGTGCGGCAGTAGAGTGCGGGCTGGCGCTGCTGGCGCGTCAGCAGGTTGACGCGATCGTGTTTACCAGTCGTCACGGTGAACTGGAGCGTAATCTGCGTATTCTCACCACCCTGGCGGATCAGCAGGCCATGTCCCCCACGGATTTCGCCATGTCGGTTCACAACTCGGCGGTCGGCAGTCTGACCATTGCGGCAAAAGCGCCACTGGTCTCCACCTCAATTGCGGCAGGCATGGACTCTTTTCAGCAGGGGCTGATTGAAGTCAGTGCTCTGCATCAGTCGGGTTATCAGCAGGTACTGCTGGTCGATTTTGACGGTATCGTGCCTGATTATTATCTGCCGTGGCTGTCGGAACAGTGCGTGAATGTCCCCTATGCGGTGGCGCTGCTGCTGCGTGCGGGCGAAGAGCTGCACTGTACGGGCCGCGCCGGAAAAGAGGAGCGCGCAGAACCGCGGTTGCCGCAGAGCCTGCATTTTCTGCAGCAGTGGCTGGCGGAATCGACTACCTTCAGCCTGCCAGGCGAACGCCTGACATGGCACTGGGAGAGAAATCATGGCTGATTGTTCACAACCGGCGTTGTTCGCGGGCAGTCGCGTTAACTACTGCTGGCGGCTAATGATGACGGCGGTGAGTTTTACGCTATTTGGCCTTGGCGGGTTGCTGCTGTCACTGATTGGCTTCAATCTGCTGCTGCTGGTTCAGCGTGATTCGCTGCGCCGCCGTCAACTGGCCCGACGCGCTATCGCCTTCAGCTTTCGCTGCTTTCTGCGGTTCTGCCGGATAACCGGCGTCTATGACTACCGCATTGAAGGGGCAGAGCAGTTGCAACAGGATCGCGGTTGCCTGATTGTCGCTAATCATCCGTCACTGATCGACTACGTGATGATCGCCTCGGTACTACCAGAGATGGATTGTCTGGTTAAGGCCGATTTGCAAAAGAACCCCTTTATGCGTGGGGTGATCCGCGCCGCCGACTATCTGATCAATAGTGAAGCAGAGACGCTGCTGCCGGACAGTCAGCAGCGACTGGCGCGCGGCGACAACATCCTGATCTTTCCGGAAGGTACCCGTACCCGCTATGGTCAGCCGCTGACGCTGCAGCGTGGGGCCGCCAATATCGCGGTGCGTGCCGGATGCGATCTGCGCGTGGTTCACATCACCTGCAGCCAGCGGATGCTCGATAAACAGAGCCGCTGGTATCAGATTCCGCCGGTTAAACCGCTGTTTACCGTGCGAGTACAAACGCGAATCGACAGTCAGTCGTTTTGTGAAAGCAATCCCGATGCACAGCCGCTGGCCGCGCGTCGCCTGACCCGCCATTTAGAGCAGGCGCTGGTCCCCCAGAACAGGTAAGACGAAAACCGGTATGGATTCATTAATTAACGATATCAAACAGATGATTATCGACACGCTGAACCTTGAAGATCTTAGCCCCGATGATATAGAGACCGACGCGGCGCTGTTTGGCGACGGACTGGGGCTGGACTCCATTGATGCACTGGAACTTGGCCTGGCAGTGAAAAATCGCTATGGCGTGGCACTTTCTGCGGAGAGTGAAACCCTGCGTGCCCACTTCTTCTCTGTTGCGACGCTGGCAGCGTTCGTCAACCAACAGCGCGGCTGAAAGCGGAGACAACCTTATGATGAACAAACAAGAGATTTATCAGGAAGTGGCTTCGCTGCTTACCAGCCTGTTCGAAATTGCCCCTGAGGATATCCATCCTGAGGCACGGCTCTATGAAGATCTTGAACTCGACAGCATTGATGCCGTCGATATGGTGGTTCACCTGCAAAAACGTACCGGCCGTAAAATTAAGCCGGAAACCTTCCGCACGGTGCGTACCGTCCAGGACGTGGTGGATGCAGTAGAACAACTGATGCGCGAAGACGCCTGATCCCCTGTGCCTGCTGCCACTCTTCGTCTGCTCAATCTGCTTACGCTGCTGACCTGGCCACTGCTGGTCTGGCTGGCACTGACTCAGTCGCACTGGCAGGGGCTGTTCTGGCTGCTGGCGCTGCTGTTTAGTCTGCGCTGGCTGCAGCTGCGTCGTCAGCAGAATGCTATGGGCGCGGTCATGGGCTGGCTGGCGCTACTCGGCGCGCTGCTCTGTGTCAGCAGCCAGCTGTTACGCGCTCAGCATCTGCTGCTCTGGTATCCGATGGCGGTGAATCTGGCGATGCTGCTGGTGTTTGGCGCCTCACTCTGGAGTGCGATGCCGCTGGTGGAACGCATTGCCCGGCTACGTGAGCCTGAGCTGCCTGCTGCCGCGATACTTTATACCCGCCGCGTGACTCAAATATGGTGTCTGTTTTTCATCGGCAACGGCAGCATGGCGCTGTTTACTTGTCTGAATGGCGATCTGCGGCTCTGGACGCTGTGGAACGGCGGCATCAGCTATCTGCTCATCGCCGCGCTGATGGGGGCTGAATGGCTGATTCGTCAGCGCGTGAGGCGGAAAGCATGAGGGTGGCTGACTGGCTGACAGGAGATGAGCGCGAGGTCGCCTGGCGCGGCGATCAACCGCTGATGCTCAGCACGATGTATCGTCAGGTGCTGGCACTCAGCCAGCGCTTAACGGCACAGCCGGGCAGGCACTGGGCGCTCTGTTTCGATGACAGTTACCGATTTTGTGTCGCGCTACTGGCATGCTGGTACGCCGGTAAAACGCCGGTGATGCCGGGACACAGCCGTGCCGCGCTGCTGGATGAGATGGCTGATCGGCTGGATGGCGTACTGTGTGACATGCCGCTGGCGGTCAGTCTTCCGCTGCTGGCGAGTGACGACGCAGAAGCGCAGGGGCAGTTACCGCCGCTGCCGGCACGTTCAGCGCTGGTGCTCTTCACTTCGGGATCCACCGGCGCGCCGCGTCAGGTGGTGAAGTCGCTGGCGGTGATGGAGCAGGAGAGCCAGTGGCTGCGCAACCTGTGGGGCGAGCAGTTGCGAGGGTGCCGGTTCATCGCTTCGGTCAGCCATCAGCATCTCTACGGTCTATCGTTCCGGATTTTTTTGCCGATGATGCTCAGGCTGCCGTTTTCCGCCCAGCCACTGTTTTACGGTGAACAGCTGGCTCAGCTCCTGCACGACTGTCGTTATGCGTTTATCAGCAGCCCGGCCTTTTTATCGCGGCTGGACAGCGGGCTTGTCGCGCCCGCCTGTGAACTGATTGTCTCTGCCGGTGGCGCACTGCGCGGTACCGATGCGGAACGGGTGTGGCAGTGCTTTGGCTGTCCGGTCAGTGAGATCTATGGCAGCACCGAAACCGGCACGCTGGCCTGGCGTCAGTGTGATAGAACCAACGCGCCGTGGCGCTGCTTCCCGGCAGTCAGGCTGGAGCAGGTGACGCCCGATCGCTGGCAGGTCTGGTCGCCACTGATTGCGGGTGAATGCGGCCTTCCGCTTGACGATCGGTTGAATATGCAGCCGGACGGCGGATTCCAGCTGGCAGGACGTCACGATCGCATCGTAAAAATCGGCGATAAGCGCATCTCGTTAAGTGAAGTGGAGCGACGTCTGACCGACCTGCCGGAGATAGACGATGCTGCGGCGCTGGTGGTCACGCGTCATGAGCGTCAGGCGATTGGCGTCGTGTTGTCGCTGAACAGCACGCTGGACGAAGCAGCATTGCATCAGCGCAGACAGCAGTGGAAGCGCCAGCTGCAGCGCTGGCTGGAACCGCTGGCGATTCCGCGCTACTGGCGTGTTGTCGCCACCATTCCGGTCACCACCCAAAGTAAACGCGCCTGGCCGCAAATAGAGGAACTTTTCCATGTTGCCGATTGAACGCAGCCGGGAGCTGCAGGCGGACAGCGTGACGCTGACCCTGCAGATTGAAGCCGGACTGTTCTGGTTCCAGGGCCATTTCGCGACCCTGCCGATTCTGCCTGGTGTGGCACAGCTCGACTGGGTCATGCACTACGGGATATTGCTGCTTGCGCCCGGAAAACAGTTTGCCGCCATTGAAAACATAAAATTTCAGCAGCCGGTCACACCCGACTCCCTGTTACAGCTCCATCTTGACTGGGACGCTGAAAAGTCGCGTCTGAGCTTCCGTTACAGCCTGCTGAGTGACAACGGCGAGCAGAGTGCCAGCAGCGGGAAGATTGCACTGTGTTAAACACCGCATTTTCGCCCTGCGTGGTGATCCCCTGCTACAACCACGGCGCAATGATGGCGTCGGTGCTGGCGCGGCTGGCTCCCTTTAATCTGCCGGTGATCGTGGTGGATGACGGCAGCGATGCCGCCACCCAGCTTCAGCTGGCGACGCTGCACGCTCCGCAGCTCAGCCTGCTGCGGCTCGACAGTAATCAGGGCAAAGGCGCGGCAGTGATCCACGGTCTGCGGGCCGCGGCGGCACGTGGTTTCACTCATGCAGTGCAGCTCGACGCGGACGGCCAGCATCAGGCAGAAGATCTGCCGCTGATGCTGGCAGAAGCTGAACGTTATCCCGATGCGCTGATTTCCGGTCAGCCGCTGTATGACGACTCGATCCCCAAATCACGCCTTTATGGTCGCTACATCACGCATTTCTGGGTCTGGATTGAAACGCTGTCGCTGTCGATCCGCGACAGCATGTGCGGCTTCCGCGTCTATCCGCTGGCCGCGACGCTGGCGCTGTGCGATCGCCGTGCTATCGGCCAGCGCATGGATTTCGATACCGAAATTATGGTGCGACTCTACTGGCAGGGCATCCACAGTCGCTTTATCCCGACCCGCGTAACCTATCCCGCCAGCGGGCTGTCTCACTTCGATGCACTCTATGACAACCTGCGCATCTCCTGGATGCACACCCGGCTCTTCTTTGGCATGCTGCCGCGCATTCCCCGGCTGCTGACGATGCGTAAACCGCCAGCGCACTGGTCAGTGGAAACAGAACGGCGCGGACAGTGGGGATTACGCTTTATGCTGGCGGTCTATCGTTATGGCGGCCGACTGCCTTTTACGCTGCTGCTCTGGCCGGTGGTGGCGATTTACTGGCTGAGCGGTCAGCGCGCACGCACGGCCTCCCGGCAGTGGCTGGCGCAGGTGACGGCCGCCGCACAGCAGCGGCAGGTAGCGTTACCGCCCCGGCTTAACAGCTATCGCCATTTCCTGCGCTTTGCCGGGGCGATGCTGGATAAAGTGGCCAGCTGGCGCGGCGATCTGCGCTGGGGACGAGATATCGATTTTGCGCCGGGCGCGGAAGCGGTAATCCGCGCGCCTGCGGGTCAGGGCAAGCTGATTCTTGCTTCTCATCTTGGCGACATTGAAGCCTGTCGCGCCATGGCGCAGCAGGTTAGCGGGCTGGTGATTAACGCGCTGGTGTTTACCGACAACGCCCGGCGTTTTCGGGCGGTGCTGGAAACCATCGCCCCACAGGCGGGCGTCAATCTGATGCCGGTCAGCGATATCGGCCCGGAGACGGCGATCCTGCTGCAGCAGAAGCTGGATGCAGGCGAATGGGTGGCGATTGTCGGGGATCGCACGGCGGTGAATCCGCAGCGCGGTGGCGAGCGACGGGTGATCTGGAGCGACTTTCTGGGTCGTGCTGCCCCGTTTCCTCAGGGGCCGTTTGTGCTGGCGGCCGCATTGCGCTGTCCGGTGCTGCTGATGTTCGCCCTGCAGCAACAGGGTAAGCTGCGCATTCACTGTGAGCCGTATGCCGATCCGCTGCTGTTGCCACGTGCGCAGCGTCAGCAGGCGCTGCAACAGGCGGTCGATCATTACGCGGAACGGCTGGCCCATTATGCGCTGCTGGCACCGCTCGACTGGTTCAACTTTTTCGATTTCTGGACGCTGCCTGAGCAACAGGCGCACCACAAGGAGTCTGACCATGACTGAACATCATGCTGAAGTCGTGCTGACCGTCTCATTCCACGACTGCGACCCGATGGGCGTGGTCTGGCACGGTAACTATTTCCGCTTTTTCGAAGTGGCGCGCGAAGCCCTGCTGCGCAGCATTAATTACAGCTATGCCGAAATGGCCGCCAGCGGCTACGTCTGGCCGGTGGTCGATACCCGGGTCAAATATCGTCAGCCCCTGCGCTGCGAAGAGACGATTCGCGTCAGCGCACGGATTACTGAATATGAGAACCGCCTGCGCATCGACTATGAAGTGCGCAACGCTGCCGATCTGATCACGACCAAAGCACATACCCTGCAGGTAGCGGTGGAGAAGGAAAGTCAGGCGTTATGCTTTGTATCGCCCGACATTTTACTGGAACGTTTAGGAGTGAAAGGATGCTGAAAATAGTGCTTACCAGCCTGTTGCTGTGGGCCGGTGCCGCCAGTGCGGTCACACTGGATCAGCTTCAACAGCGTTTTGCCAGCCAGCCGGTGATCCGGGCAGACTTCACCCAGACGCGCACCATCGCAGGCATGCGTCAGCCGCTGGTGTCGCACGGAGAGATGCTAATCGCCCGCGAACAGGGATTGTGGTGGCATCAACAGACGCCGTTTGTGATGACCCTGCTGCTGGATGATAAACGAATGGTGCAGAGCCTCAGCGGTCAGAAGCCGCAGGTGATCACCGCCGACAGTAATCCGCAGATGTTCCAGTTCAACCATCTGCTGCGGGCGCTGTTCCAGGCCGATCAGAAGGTGCTGAATGAGAACTTCAGCGTGGTCTTCAGCGATCGTGGCAATGGCGCCTGGACGCTGGAACTGATGCCGAAAGCCGCGCCGCTCAACAAAATCTTCAACCGTATCTCGCTGGCGGGCAGCGCCTTCCTGGATAGTATCAACCTGGACGATAAGCAGGGCGATAAGACGCAGATTCAGCTCAGCAACACCCGTATTGAACCGCCACAGTTAAGCGACGAGGAGCAGGCGCGTTTTGCGGGGCCGTAATGATCGGCTGCTGGCCATTCTGTGGCTGGCCCTCTGCCTGCTGCTGGCCGCCGCGCTCGCTTTTCTGTTGCCGCGCAGTCAGCTCAACAGCAGCGTGCTGGCGCTTCTGCCGCAGCAGAATCTGGGCGCGGCACCGCCTGCGCTGCAGCAGGGCTTTATGCAGCGGCTGGATCGCCAGATGGTGTGGCTGGTTTCACCCGGTGAGCAGGACGATCCCCAGGTCGCCGCCTGGTGGCTGGCTCAGCTGCGCGCGTTGCCTGATCTGAAACAGGTGCAGGGCGATCTTGATGGACAACAGCAGCAGCAGTGGGGCCGCTTTGCCTGGCAACACCGTAACGGACTGATGGATGAGGCGACGCGCAGCCGGTTGCAGAACGGCGGCGGGGCGCAGGCGGACTGGTTACTGGCACAGCTCTTCTCGGCCTTCTCGGGCGTCAGTAGCAAAGAGTTGCAGGGCGATCCTTTGATGCTGGTGCGCGGTTCGCAGCTGGCGCTGGCGCAAAACGCCGGGCGCATGACGCTGCATGATGGCTGGCTGACCGTAAAAGATGAGCAGGACCAGCAGTGGTATTTTCTGCATGGCGAACTGGCAAATAACGCCTTCAGTATGCAGCAAAGTCATGCGCTGGTGACCCGGCTCAGCGCGCTGGAACAGCAGCTTAAAAGCCGCTGGCCGCAGGCGAAACTGCTGACGCGGGGCACGGTGCTGTTCAGCGACAACGCCAGTCAGCGTGCTCAGCATGATGTCAAAACGCTGGGCAGTGTGACGCTGGCTGGCGTCGTCCTGCTGGTGCTGCTGGTCTTCCGCTCACTGCGTCCGCTGCTGCTGACGGTGACCTCCGTGGCCATTGGCGCAATGGCGGGCACGGTGATGACGCTGCTTTGCTTCGGCGAGCTACATCTGATGACGCTGGTGATGAGCCTGAGTATTGTCGGCATTTCGGCGGATTACACGCTCTATTATCTCACCGAGCGCATGGTGCACGGCGATCAGCAGACACCGTGGCAGAGCCTGCGTAAAGTGCGCGGCACGCTGCTGCTGGCGCTCGCGACCACGGCCATTGCCTGGTTGCTGATGCTGCTGGCGCCGTTTCCGGGGCTGCGTCAGCTGGCGGTGTTTGCCGCCAGCGGCTTAACCGCCTCCTGCCTGACGGTGATTCTGATCTATCCGTGGCTGGTTCCTGGATTACCGGTGCGTCCGGTGCCGCTGATGGTGCCCCTGGCCCGCTGGCTTGCTGCCTGGCGTCGTCAGCGTGGGCTGCGTGTCGGATTACCCGTATTGATGGCCATCTTCGCCGTGTCCGGGATCGCTCAGCTAAAAGTGGATGATGACATCGCGCATCTGCAAAGTGCGCCTGCGCAGCTGCTGGAGCAGGATCGCCAGCTGGCAACCCTGACCGGCCAGCGCGCCGATCAGACCTGGTTTGTGGTCTGGGGCGACGATGCACAGCAGACGCTGCAGCGGCTGGAAAAACTGGCACCGGACCTGCACCAGGCGCAGCAGCAGGGCTGGTTGCAGCGCTATCGTCTGCTGCCGCTGTCGTCACTGGCGCAGCAACAGCAGGATCTGCAGTTGCTGCAGCAGGCCGCTCCAACGATTACGGCTCGCGTGCAGCAGGCGGGGATAGCGCTGGCCGCGCCGGATCTGACCCCGATGCCGGTGACGCCAGAGGCCTGGCTGGCGAGTCCGCTGAGTGAAGGCTGGCGACTGTTGTGGCTGACGCTGCCGGACGGGCAGAGCGGCGTTCTGATCCCCACCAGCGGCGTCAAAAACAGCGCCGCACTCGCAGAGCTGGCTAAGCAGCATCCGGGCATCAGCTGGATCGATCGCAAAGCGAGTTACGATTCGCTGTTCAGCTTCTGGCGGACGTTACTGAGCGGATTACTGGCGCTGGCACTGCTACTGATTACCCTGAGTTTTGTCGTGCGGCTGGGATTAAAGGCGGGCTTACGCAGCGCGCTGCCGTCGCTGCTGTCGCTGGCGATGGCGCTGGCCACGCTGGGCTGGATCGGTGCATCGCTCAACCTGTTCGCGCTGCTGGCGCTGATTCTGGTGCTGGGCATCGGAATTAACTACACGCTATTTTTCAGCAACCCACAGGGGACGCCGCTGACCTCGCTGCTGGCGGTATCGCTGGCGATGATAACCACCTTACTGACGCTGGGAATGCTGGTCTTCAGCAGCACCAGCGCGATTGCCAGTTTTGGCACCGTATTATGCAGCGGCATCTTCAGCGCGTTCCTGCTGTCGCCGCTGGCGATGCGACCCACCCGATCAAGGAGTAAACGATGATCCGCGCCGCCTTTATTCTGCTGACGGCTCTGCTGCTCAGCGCCTGTGCCGGCCATGCACCCGACAGCAGCCGTCCCTCTGCCTGGCTGAAACCAGGCGTGAAAGTGACGCTGCCACCGCCGGGCATCCGTCCGGCCTTCCAGCAGCAGCAGTTGCTGACCGGGCAGGTTAAAGGTCAGAGTCAGTCACTGCTGGTACTGCTCAGCGCCGATGAACAGCAAATCGATCTGGCCGGACTCTCTTCGGTGGGTATCCGCCTGTTCAGTCTGCGCTACGATGCCAGCGGTATTCACACTCAGCAGCTGATGCCGCTGCCGCACATGCCACCCGCCAGTCAGGTGCTGGCGGACATCATGCTCAGCTACTGGCCGCTGGAGGTGTGGCAAAAACAGCTGCCGCCAGGCTGGACGCTGCAGGATCAGGGGTTAAAGCGCCTGCTGATCGATGCCGATAACCAGCTGGTGACCGAAATTGATTATCTGCAACGCGGTAATCAGCGCCAGCCGATCAGCATTCAGCAGCATGCCTTTGGCTATCAGATCCGCATTCAACATCTGGACGCCTCATGATCTACATCTCTGCCATCGGCATGCTGAATGCCCTGGGTAATGACAGTCAGCATATTGCGGCCAGCCTGAAAAAAGGTGAGGCACCCGGCATGCAACTGCGTCATGGCTGGCTGAGCGGTGATCGTACCTGCTGGCTCGGCAGGGTTGACGGCGAATTGCCCCCGATCCCGGTCGCCCTGAGTGCGCACAACACCCGTAATAATCAGCTGCTGCTTGCCGCGCTGGCGCAGATCCGCCCGGCACTTGATGCGGCGATTACGCGCTATGGTGCCAGCAGAGTGGCGATTGTGCTGGGGACCAGCACCTCGGGCGTGGATGAGGGCGATCAGCAGATTTGCGGTAGCCAGCCGGATTATCACTACCAGATGCAGGAGCTGGGCGATCCTTCCCGTTTTCTGGCTCACTATCTGCATCTGCATGGCCCGGCCTATACCATTTCCACCGCCTGTTCCTCCAGTGCCCGCGCCATTATCAGCGGCCAGCGGCTGATCGCGGCAGGGCTGGTGGATGTGGCGCTGGTGGGCGGTGCGGACTCGCTGAGCCGGATGCCGATTAACGGCTTCGACAGTCTGGAATCGCTGTCGGAACGCCGCTGCGCCCCGTTCAGCCGCGATCGCGACGGCATCTCGATTGGCGAAGGGGCCGCGCTAATGCTGCTGACGCGCGAACCGCAGCCGCTGGCGCTGCTGGGCGTCGGCGAATCTTCTGACGCCTGGCACATGTCTGCGCCCCATCCGCAGGGTGAGGGCGCTGAACGGGCGATGCGCATGGCGCTGCAACAGGCGAATCTGTTGCCGCAGCAGGTGGGTTATATCAATCTGCACGGCACAGCGACGCCGCTGAACGATCAAATGGAAGCCGCCGTGATAGCGCGTCTGTCTGGCAATGCAGTGCCGTGCAGTTCGACCAAACATCTGACCGGCCATACGCTCGGTGCGGCGGGCGTATGCGAAGCCGCACTCAGTGCGCTGATCCTGCAGGAAAATCTGCCGCTGCCCGCGCAGGATTTCAGTGAGGCGGCGCAGGATGAGACACTGCCGGATTGCGGCTTGCTGTTACAGCCACAGGCGCTGCAACGGCCGGTCATCGCCTCTAATTCATTCGCCTTTGGCGGTAACAACACCTGTCTGATTCTGGGGCGGCCTGATAATGATTAACTCTCCCGCGGCGCTCTGGCTGCCGCACGCTGCACCGATGCTGCTGCTTGATCAACTGATTGCCGTCGATGATGAGCAGGTTCACTGTCAGGTATCGACCTGCGCTGGTGGCTTACTGGCACCGTTCCTGACGCCACAGGGTGAACTGCCCGCCTGGTTTGGCGTGGAGATGATGGCGCAAACTGTGGGCGTCTGGTCGGGCTGGCATGCAAAGCAGGGCGGTGCAACCCTGATCCCACCCGGTATGCTGCTGGGCGGACGCGGCTGGCGGGCAGAGCATCCCCGGTTTCCCGCTAATGTCACGCTGGATATCCGGATGACGCTGCTGATGCGCGACGACCGCATGGGCAGCTTTGAAGGCGACATTCGTTACGGCACGCAGCGGCTTGCCAGCGGCCGTCTGAATACTTATCAACCCAATGAAGCAGAGTTACAGCAATTAATGTCACAAGGAAATCAGCCATGACAGATTCAGTATTGGTCACGGGCGCCAGTAAAGGCATAGGCCGCGCAATAGCGCTGCGTCTCGCTCAGGATGGCTATCAGGTTATCGTACATTTCAACCGCGATCGCGATGGCGCTGAGCTGTGCCTGCAACAGATCGAGACTGCAGGCGGCAGTGGACGGGTGCTGGGATTTGATGTTGCTGACCGGGCGGCAACCCGCGCCGCGCTGGAGGCGGACATTGCGCAACACGGTGCCTACTATGGCGTGGTGAGCAATGCCGGTATCAGCCGTGATGCAGCCTTTCCCGCGCTGACGGATCAGGAGTGGGACAGCGTAATCCATACCAATCTCGACAGCTTTTACAACGTGATCCAGCCCTGCGTGATGCCGATGATCGGCCTGCGACGCGGTGGCCGCATTATCACGCTCTCTTCGGTATCCGGGATGATGGGCAATCGCGGCCAGGTCAACTACAGTGCGGCGAAAGCAGGCATTATTGGTGCCACCAAGGCGCTGGCGATTGAACTGGCTAAACGTAAAATCACGGTTAACTGCATCGCGCCGGGGCTGATCGACACCGGCATGGAAGGGCTGGAGCCGCAGGTGATTGAAGAGGCGATGAAGATCGTGCCGATGAAGCGCATGGGTGCGGCTGAAGAGGTCGCCGGGCTGGCGAGCTATCTGATGTCCGATATCGCCGGTTATGTGACGCGTCAGGTGATTTCGATTAATGGAGGCATGCTGTGATCCAGCGGGTCGTCGTAACCGGCATGGGCGGCGTGACCGCCTTTGGGGAGTCCTGGGCTGAGATCTCGGCACGCATCCGTGCTGGCCGCAATGCGGTACGTTTTATGCCGGAGTGGCAGGTTTATGACGGACTGCATACTCTGCTGGCCGCGCCCGTGGATGATTTTGTGCTGCCTGCGCACTACACCCGCAAGCGTATCCGCGCCATGGGCCGGGTTTCGCTGCTGGCAACGCGCGCGACCGAGCTGGCACTGACTCAGGCGGGCCTGATTGATCATCCGGTGCTGACCAGTGGAGAAACGGGTATCGCCTACGGTTCGTCGACCGGCAGCACCGGGCCGGTCAGCGAGTTCGCCACCATGCTGACGGAAAAGCACACTAACAATATTACCGGCACCACCTATGTGCAGATGATGCCGCATACCGCTGCCGTTAATGCCGGGCTGTTTTTCGGCCTGCGCGGCCGGGTGATCCCGACCTCCAGCGCCTGCACCTCTGGCAGTCAGGCGATTGGCTATGCCTGGGAAGCGATTCGTCACGGCTATCAGACGGTGATGGTGGCGGGGGGAGCCGAAGAACTCTGTCCGTCGGAAGCCGCAGTGTTCGATACGCTGTTTGCCACCAGCCAGCGTAACGACGCTCCCCACACCACGCCCGCGCCTTTTGATCAGCAGCGCGATGGTCTGGTGATTGGTGAAGGGGCAGGCACGCTGATTCTGGAGTCGCTGGAACATGCTCAGGCGCGCGGCGCCACCATTTACGCCGAGCTCACCGGTTTTCACACCAACTGTGACGCGGCCCATATCACGCAGCCGCAGCGGGAAACCATGCAGATTTGCATCGAGCGGGCATTACAGAGTGCAGGAATTACAGCGTCAGAGGTGGGCTACGTGAATGCGCACGGCACAGCCACTGAGCGCGGTGATATGGCCGAAAGTCTGGCGACTGCGGCGGTATTTGGCGAAACCACGCCCATTTCTTCATTGAAATCCTATTTTGGTCATACGCTGGGTGCCTGTGGGGCGCTGGAAGCCTGGATGAGCATTGAGATGATGCGCGAAGGGTGGTTTGCGCCAACCCTGAACCTGACACAACCCACCGCCGACGGTGGTCAGCTGGATTACATCATGGGTAAGCCTCGAGAGCTGGAGACCGACTATATCCAGAGCAACAATTTTGCCTTTGGTGGAATTAATACCTCACTGATCTTCAGGCGCTGGCGCGGCGTCTGATCTCAGGCCCGTGCTGCACTGGCACGGGCCGGTTTATCTTTCAGAAGAAAAAACCGGACGATAATCAGCCTTTGATTTACACTGTCACCCGCCGCATCACTGTCGGCGATCCCTATTTTTCACAGGATAGTTATGTCTTTGCCCTTGCCGCCCGACGATCACGATGAGCCGATTCGCCAGTCACTTGACGATGCGCACTTTGCGATAGTGGTGCTTGCGGTGACCTCGGTAACGCTTATAATCTTTGTGCTGATGATTACGCTCTGGATGAGCTGACGCAGACAGGGGATCCAACGGACTGAATAAGGAGAAGGCGATGGACTCCGGAGATGATAAATTAATCGCAATTATCGGTTTACTGGCTGCCTGCCTGATCGGGGTGACCTTCCTGTTTACGATGGTCTGGCTTACCGACGTTCGTCATCCTGCCGACCCCACGCTCGACGTTCAGTCCTGTCACCCCAAAAAGTCACCGTCTCAGCCTGTCTGATTACGCGTCGCAAACTTAATCTGCTGACTGCGCAACACCAGCGCTAACGCCTCATGCAGGTTCCGGTTGCCATTGGGATCGGCTAATCCCAGCAGCGGACCTGGCGAACGTCGGTCATCGGCCCAGGCGGGATATTCCACCACCGGATAGAGCGATATCCCCTCCACCGCAATGCCCTGATCCAGCGCCACCGCCACATTTTCACTGATCTCCTGTAGCCAGGGCGCACGTGCATCACCTTCTGCGCCGGTTTCGGCAATCAGCATCGGACGCCGGAAGCGTTGCCAGCACTGCGCCAGCAGAATATGCAGCGGCTCGCGCACCGGATCATCTTGTGACATTGGCTGATTGGGGAAAAACCAGTGGTTGTCGGGATAGTAGTTCAGGCCCAGAATATCCAGGCAATCTTCACTGCCGCCTAACTCCTTATCAACGCGGCCAGCCAGCATATCCCAGGCTTCAAACTGCGCCTGGTGATGCGCATCGGCATAAGGCTTGCTGTCCGGGTTATCAGGATGATGGGCAATCTGAACCAGCGGGTCGGTCAGCACAAAGCGTGCCTCCGGATAGACGTCGCGAATCGCATGAATCGCCGCCAGCGAGGCGCGGACCAGCTGGCGCTTCAGCTCTTTACCACGCTGTGCGGCATGGGGATTAAACCAGGCGACATCCGCACCGGCCCACGACCAGAATGAGATTTGATTCACCGGCGTAAAAAAGGGGCGCTCAATGCCCTGGTCGCGCATCAGTTGCGCCATCGCGCGGGCGAACCGGCTAAAATGATCAACAAATTCGGCTTTCCAGATATTAAGATGATCGGGATAACCAAAGTGCGCCAGCTCCCAGATGATCTCCATCTGCTGACGTCGTGCGGCGTCAACCATGGGCAGAAAGCTCTGCCAGTCATACTGACCGGGAATCTTTTCAATCAGATGCCAGCGCGCACCGTCGCGGGCGGTCAGCAGATGCTGCTCAGCCAGCGCGGCATAATCTTTTTCCAGCAGCATATCGTGTCCGCTGCTGATCACCATATCCAGACGTTTCCCTGGCGTACGGCAGGCGGTGGAGCAGGGGAAACTTCCCTGGAAAAAGCTGCGAAACAGGCTGGGATGGTAGCGCTGGCGGGCATCTGTAAGGGATTGATGAGACATATTCCTCTCCTGCCGGACAAATGCCGGTCACAGATCGTCCGGTTAAGTCTAGACTAAAAAACGCCCGTGACCGCTCACTCAATCGGAGCAGAGGTATGGCGTCAGACGCCGGGCCGGGGAATAATAAAAATAACTGCATTTTACAGGGAATTTTCATGACCGAAGCGTTTGAGCTCTCGCAGCCATCAGAACAGACCAGCTGGCTGGAAACACGGCTGGAGCCTCAGTGTCAGCGCCATCCAGGGCTGAGCGGTGTCCATCAGCTGAGCGACGGGCTGGATGCCTTTGCTGCCCGCTATCTGCTGATGCAGAAAGCGGAGCGTTCACTCGATATTCAGTATTACATCTGGCAAAACGATCTCTCTGGCCGGCTGCTGTTCAGCGCTGTACTGGAAGCAGCCCGGCGCGGCGTGAAGGTACGGCTGTTGCTGGATGACAATAATACGCCGGGTCTGGACGAGACGCTGGCCCAGCTTAATCGCCATCCCAATATTGAGGTCCGGCTGTTTAACCCATTTTCGTTTCGCACGCTGCGAGCGCTGGGCTATCTCACTGATTTTGCCCGTCTGAACCGCCGCATGCACAACAAAAGCTTTACGGTGGATGGCGTGACGACCGTGGTCGGCGGGCGCAATATCGGCGACGAATATTTCGGCACCGGTAATGAACCGCTGTTTGCCGATCTCGACGTGATGGCGATTGGCCCGGTGGTGAAAGAGGTTGCAGAGGATTTTGAGCGCTACTGGCACAGTAAGCCGGTGTCCCCGCTGCAGAAGGTGCTGGATGACGAGGCGCCGGAAGAGGACAGTGTGAGTCTGCCAGCAGAATGGCGTCACAGTGAACCGGTGCAGCGCTACCTGCAGCGGCTGGAAAATTCATCGCTGCTGCAGGAGCTGGAAGAGGGGACGCTGGCGCTGACCTGGGCAAAAGCGCGCCTGCTGAGTGACGATCCGCGTAAAGGGCTGGGTAAAGCACGCGCCAGAAGCCTGCTGCCGCAGCGGATGCTGGAGGTGATTGGCACGCCACAACAGCAGTTCGACATCATCTCGGCCTACTTTGTGCCAACCCGCGCAGGTGTCGCCCAGCTGCTGGCGCTGAAGCGCAAAGGGGTGAAAATTGCCATTCTGACCAACTCGCTGGCGGCCAACGATGTGTCGATTGTTCATGCCGGTTACGCTAAATGGCGCAAAAAGCTGCTGCGCCACGGCATTGCGCTTTATGAGCTGAAACCGCAGGCGGGCGTCCCTGAAGCCCCGCACGACCGGGGCTTAACCGGTAATTCTGGCTCCAGCCTGCATGCCAAAACCTTTTCGGTGGACCAAAAAACGTTGTTTATCGGCTCGTTTAACTTCGATCCCCGTTCAGCCGTGCTGAATACCGAGATGGGACTGGTTATCGAGAGTGCGGCGCTGGCCGGAGAAACGCATCAACGTTTCAGCCAGTCGATGCGCGATCGGGTATGGACACTGCGGCTGGATAAGTGGGGACGGGTAAACTGGCTGGAGTATCCGGATGAGCCGCAGCAGATCGTGCACAAGCACGAGCCGGGCTGCTCCTGGTGGCAACGGCTTCAGGTGCGGTTAGTGTGGCGACTGCCGATTGAGTGGCTGCTGTAAGATCCAGGATGGACCCTGCGCGGGCTCAGGGAGCATACGCCCTTCGCAAAGACGCAAAACCCGCCATCCATGGCGGGCTCAGCGCGGGCCATCCCTGGCCCGCTATGCTTTGCTACTGGCGTTTGCTCCCATCGCTTTAATTTTTTGTGCTGTCTGTATATAACACCATCAATTCCCTTGTCCGGCCTGTTTGCGCTCAAACTTCCCGGAGAACAGGAACCGCAGCAGCGGGATGCGCAGGTGAATCTCATACAGCAGAAACGCGATGCCAAACACCATCAACAGGCCAACGAAGAAGCCCAGCGTGTTATTTTCGATGCGCGGCGTGACATAAATGCCATACAGCAGCGTCAGCGGATGGTGCACCAGGTAGATAAACAGCGATGCATTGACCAGATACATGATGCGCGGTGAATGCGCGTTCAGCAGTTTGTGACCAAAGCAGAAGCAGACGTTCAGCATGCAGAGGCCCATCAGCGTCGTGATGATCGCATCCAGCTCATATAACCAGCCATCGCCGCTGCTCAGTCGCTGATTGGTACAGTAGGCGACAAACATCAACACCGCGCCAATCCACATCACCGGATTAAACCGTACAAACAGCTGCTTCAGCGGTGGATGCTTCCACGCCAGCGCCCCGAGCATAAAGAATGGCAGATAGAAAAGTGTCTGCATCACAACAATGCTGAACAAACCATCCATCAGCCAGGCGGGCTGAAACATAAACACCAGACGGCGGAACACGCACCACACCAGCGCCCACGCCAGCATGCCAGCGGTCAGTGCACCCCAGCCAACCCGCGTGTAATCAATGGTGCGATGCTGATCGCGCAACCAGCGGAACGTCACCATGCCCAGCGTAGTCAGCATCACCAGCACCACCAGGAACCACAGGTGTGAAATCAGCTCCCACATCAGGTTATTAAACTTCTGATACGGCGTGAAACGCGGCCAGTCAGCCAGTTTATCTGTCCACGCTTTCAGCATGAAAAATTGCGGCAGCGTGAGCAGCGGAACGGCGGTGAGAAGCGGTATCCCCACGCGTTCCAGTCGCACCTTCAGGAAACGGCGTGGCTGATAGCGCAGATACAGCATGTAGGAGAAATAGCCCGAGATGACAAAAAAGACCTGCATGCGAAACGCATGGATAAAATCATTCAGCAGCGTCAGCCATAACGAGGCCTCCTGGCTGTTTACTGCCCATTTCTGTGCTGAGTAGATGAGGGAAACGTGAAACGGCACCCCCAGTAACATCAGATATGCGCGGATGGAGTCGAGGAAGTATTCACGTTCAGGTTTTACAGTACTCATAAAGTTCCAGTTCGTTAGTACGTTTGGCCAGTTTCACCCTGAAACCGGATTATGCTCTGGCAGAATTCTACCTGGGATAAACCGGGTATACTATCAGTGGAATCCGTAGTGTCTAATTGTCCTAAAAGTAGCGTTAAGCCTGACGAAATGCGGGAACAATGTTGCGCATAAGCTGTCGGAAAACCGAATAATCCTTTAAGATAAACGGGTTTGATTTAAGCACACGAAAGGGGGGGATGTGCTGACTAAAGAAAAAAATAAAGCCGGACTGATGAAGGTACGCTGGATTGGTACTGCGGTTCTGCTGGCGTTGTACGCTAATAACAGTTGGGCGTTTAACATCGATGATGTTGCAAAACAAGCCAAAGCGTTGGCAGGGAAAAGCTTCGAAGCGCCTAAAAGCAATTTACCCTCTCAATTTCGTGAAATGAAATTTGCTGATTATCAGCAGATCCAGTTTAACCACGATAAAGCGTATTGGGGCAAACTGCGCACGCCATTCAAGCTGGAGTTCTATCATCAGGGTATGTACTTCGATACCCCGGTGCAGATTAACGAAGTGACCGCCAGCGCGGTGCGCGAGATTAAATACAACCCCGATTATTTTAATTTCGGTAATGTAAAACATGACGCGGATGCGGTGAAAAACCTCGGTTTTGCCGGTTTCAAAGTGCTTTACCCTCTTAACAACAAGGGTAAAAACGATGAGATCGCCAGCTTCCTGGGTGCCAGCTACTTCCGGGTAATCGGTGCCGGTCAGGTTTATGGCCTGTCGGCGCGTGGACTCGCCATCGATACGGCACTGCCGTCCGGTGAAGAGTTCCCGCGTTTCAAAGAGTTCTGGATTCAGCGTCCTAAACCACAGGACAAACAGCTGGTGATCTATGCACTGCTCGATTCGCCGCGCGCGGCGGGTGCGTATCGCTTTGTGCTGCATCCGGGTGAGGCGTCAACCGTTGATGTGCAGTCAAAAGTTTACCTGCGTGATAACGTCGGCAAACTGGGTATTGCGCCGCTGACCAGTATGTTCCTGTTTGGTCAGAATCAGCCATCCACGGTGAACAACTTCCGTCCGGCACTGCACGACTCGGACGGTCTCTCCATCCACAATGGCAACGGGGAGTGGATTTGGCGTCCGCTGAATAACCCGCGTCATCTGGCGGTGAGCACTTACACCATCGAAAATCCAAAAGGTTTTGGTCTGCTGCAGCGCGGGCGTGACTTTAACAACTATCAGGATCTTGATGACCGCTATGACCTGCGTCCAAGCGGCTGGGTTGAGCCAATCGGCGACTGGGGTAAAGGCCGGGTTGAACTGGTTGAAATCCCGACGGCAGACGAAACCAACGACAACATCGTTGCGTTCTGGACGCCAGAGACACTGCCAGAGCCTGGCAAAGAGATGAACTTCAAATACCGTCTGCATTTCTCGCGCGACGAAAACCAGCTGCACTCCGATGATACGGCCTGGGTCAAAAATACCCTCCGTTCAGCGGGTGACGTGAAGCAGTCTAATCTCGTGCGTCAGCCGGATGGCACCGTGGCTTTCACCATCGACTTCGTGGGTAAAGACATGAGTAAGATGGCGGAAAACAGCCAGGTGGCCCCGCAGGTCAGCGTCGGCAAAAATGCCGATGTGGTTGAGCAGAGCGTACGTTATAACCCGGTCACCAAAGGCTGGCGTCTGGTGTTGCGTCTGCGTGTGAAAGATACCAAGCAGTCCACCGAAATGCGTGCGGCCCTGGTAAGCGGCGACAAGACATTGACGGAAACCTGGAGCTATCAGTTACCTGCCAATGAATAAATCCACTTTTACACCTCAACGTTATGTGGAATCTCTGCCGCTGGATGCGGCAGGGAAGGCCCGCCTGAGCGTCTCATTGCAGAATGCCGGCGAGTTCCACTTCATCCATGATGCGCTGGGCAGGGATGTCGCAGCCAGTGATCGTCCCGACGATGCGCCGTTAAAATCGGTCTCATCGCGGGTCGAAATGGCCTGGCCCGATTCGCTGGCTGACGGCCAGCAGTTAGGTAAAGATTATCTCGACCGCACCACGCTGAAAGCGATGCCGAAGGTCAAACGCTCACTGATGTTCCCGGAAGCCTGGCGTACCAACCCGGTTGCCCGTGCCTGGGACTCACTGCGTGGACACAAATCGGTGCCGCGTTATGCCAATGCGGAAGAGCAGCGTGCCGAAGAGAAGTGGCGTCATGTCGGTTCGATTCGCCGCTACATCCTGCTGATCCTGACCATTTTCCAGACCGTGGTTGCCACCTGGTACATGAAGAGCATTCTGCCCTATCAGGGCTGGACGCTGCTGGACCCGATGGAGATGATCAATCAGAACTGGCAGCAGTCGGTGATGCAGATCCTGCCCTATGTGTTGCAGACCGGCATCCTGTTCCTGTTCGCTATCCTGTTCTGCTGGGTTTCAGCCGGTTTCTGGACTGCCCTGATGGGCTTCCTGCAGCTGTTGATTGGCCGTGACAAATACAGTATCTCGTATTCAACGGTCGGAGATGAGCCGCTGAATCCGGAACATCGTACCGCGCTGATTATGCCGATCTGTAATGAAGACGTTGAACGTGTCTATGCGGGTCTGCGTGCAACCTGGGAATCCGTGGTTCGCACCGGGAACGCTGAACATTTTGACGTCTACATTCTCAGCGACAGTTACGATGCGGATATCGCCATTGCCGAGCAGAAAGCCTGGATGGAACTGGTGCGGGATGTTGGCGGGGCGGGCAAGATCTTCTATCGCCGCCGTCGTCGTCGTGTGAAGCGTAAAAGCGGTAACATCGATGACTTCTGCCGTCGCTGGGGTAGCAACTACAGCTACATGGTCGTACTGGATGCCGATAGCGTCATGAGCGGTGAGTGTCTGACCGGTCTGGTGCGCATGATGGACGCGAATCCGAATGCCGGTATCATCCAGTCGTCGCCGAAAGCCTCAGGTATGGATACGCTCTATGCGCGCTGTCAGCAGTTCGCTACCCGCGTCTACGGTCCGTTGTTTACTGCCGGTCTGCACTTCTGGCAGCTGGGCGAGTCTCACTACTGGGGCCATAACGCCATTATCCGCGTGAAACCCTTTATTGAGCACTGTGCGCTGGCCCCGTTACCGGGTGAAGGCTCCTTTGCCGGTTCGATCATGTCGCATGACTTCGTTGAAGCCGCGCTGATGCGTCGTGCAGGCTGGGGCGTCTGGATTGCTTATGACCTGCCGGGCTCTTATGAAGAGCTACCACCGAACCTGCTGGATGAGCTGAAGCGTGACCGCCGCTGGTGTCATGGTAACCTGATGAACTTCCGCCTGTTCCTGGTAAAAGGGATGCACCCGGTTCACCGTGCGGTATTCCTGACCGGTGTCATGTCCTATCTGTCGGCTCCGCTGTGGTTCATGTTCCTGGCGCTCTCCACTGCCTTACAGGTGGTGCATACGCTGATGGAACCGACCTACTTCCTGCAACCCAGACAGCTGTTCCCGGTCTGGCCGCAGTGGCGTCCTGAGCTGGCGATAGCGCTGTTCTCAACCACGATGGTGCTGCTGTTCCTGCCGAAGATGCTGAGTGTGGTGTTGATCTGGTTTAAAGGATCGAAGGCCTACGGTGGTCCGCTGCGCCTGCTGGCATCACTGGTGCTGGAAACGCTGTTCTCGGTGCTGCTGGCACCGGTGCGCATGCTGTTCCATACGGTGTTCGTCGTCAGTGCTTTCCTTGGCTGGGAAGTGGTGTGGAACTCACCGCAGCGTGATGACGATGCCACTCCATGGAGCGAGGCGTTTAAACGTCACGGTTCGCAGATGGCATTAGGTCTGGTGTGGGCAACTGGTATGGGACTGCTGGATCTTAACTTCCTGTGGTGGCTGGCTCCGATTGTCTTCTCACTGATCCTGTCGCCGTTTGTTTCGGTGATGTCGAGTCGCTCAACCCTGGGGATTAAGAGCAAGAAAGCCAAATTGTTCCTGATCCCGGAAGAGTACTCGCCGCCGCAGGAGCTGGTCGATACCGATCGCTATGTGCTGCTGAACCGCGAACGCGCGCTGGAAAATGGCTTTATGCATGCCCTGTTCCATCCCGCCTTCAACGCGCTGGCAACGGCACTGGCGACATCGCGTCATAAGCAGAGTCAGTTACTGGACTATGCGCGTGACCGCCGTGTGGATCAGGCGCTGAGCGATGCTCCGGATAAACTGGGTCGTGAACAGCGTCTGCAGTTGATCAGCGATCCGGTGGTGCTGGCCCGTGTTCACACCCGACTTTGGGAAAATGCGGACAAGTATCATCAGTGGGTAGAGAGTTATCAGAAACTTAACCTCAACCCGAACGCGCTGGCAAAAAACGCGTAATCTGAAAAAGCGGCAGCGATGCCGCTTTTTTTATCGGATTAAAACAGCGTCAGGATGATAAATTGAGTGCTGGACGCTACCGCAGGTAGCGCGTGACGACTTCAACGGCTGTTCAGGGCGGATATCAGTGGTGAAAGGGTTATTAAAGACAGGCGTTATCGTTGCGGCTGTGCTCTGTTTAAGCGGATGCGGCAGTATTATCAGCCGTACCGTGCCCGGACAGGGGCACGGTAATCAATATTATCCCGGCGTGCAGTGGGATGTGCGTGACAGCGGGTGGCGGGTACTGACTATCCTTGATCTGCCGCTGTCCCTGGTGATGGACACCCTATTGTTACCGGTGGATGCCAGTCACGGTCCTTACGAATAACTGCGATCGGAGTCGCTGTTATCATCCTCCCACTCTTGTGCCGCTGCTTCACCCTCTTCGGTGTCAAGCGGCGGCTCCAGCTGGAATTCGCCATCATCCCACTCGTGCAGCGTATTTTCCGCCAGCCACTCCTGACGCAGCTCCACTTCATCAAAGTCAGCATCAAAAATAGCCTGTGCGCCTTCACCGCTGCGGAAAGGCAGACATTCACCCGCATCACCTTCATCTGCCAGGAACTCAGCCTGCCACATGATATCGCCGTCCTGCATCACATATTTCTGCAGACCAAACTGACCGATTGAGGCTTCTTCTTCATCCACTTCAGGGTTGTTAGCGAGAAACTCCTCACGTGCAGCATCAATCGCTTCCTCTAACGTACTGTACATGCTCATCGCTCTTCTCCTTACGGGTTCATTAACTACGGATTGTTTTGATTTCAGTGAAGGATAGACGAAATCTGAGGGAGGGAAAGGGCAGGGCGGTGCAACTGGCGGGAAATAAGCCATTTCCCGCCAGCCAGGGTCAGATCATCTTTTGCGGGAAGTGCAGAACAGGTTGAACAGACTCATGAATCACCGGTGCGGAGTAGCGGATACAACATTTTATACAGGGCTTCACTTTCTTAAAATTAATTCTGGCGATCGAAAGTGCCTGACTCAGATTATATAGTGTGCCGATAAATATCAGCTCGTCTTTATCTGGCAGGCGTTTGCACCCCTTTCGATGCAGATAATGATAATTGTCCTGATCGGTGCTGATAGTAACGTAATAGTAGAGACCTTTGTTCATATAATCTGTCCCGTTAGAGGTTGCTGTGTATTGTCTTTTTATAATTTTAGTCAGGTCCATTAAAGGTCTGACTGTTACAAATGAAATTACCGATAAGCATAAACGACTACAAATTCCATAACGATCTATCAGCACGTTAAAAAAAATCAAAATGGAATATAAGCCAAATTAACCAAGTAATTGATTGTAAAATAAGTTAATTTTTATAGATTCATAAGCGCGGAGATACCATTAAGGCTGGCTAAATAGGATTAGGCCTGGAATACGGAATAAATAGCGCCAGATGAAATTAAACCGAGATCGATGCAATATTAATTAATAAAAAGCTAAAGTGCGCGCGCAGCGCTTTCCGGTAAAGGAATGGGTTAGCGAGTTTAACGGTAAACAGAAAGAAATTATATTCCGTCTATAGTCCCATACTCATCACTGGCACTGAAATATGGCTGAAAGGATTCTTCTGTGATGAGCGACTGATTTATTTAGCTGGATGTCGGGTCAGAAACGCGCTAAATGCCTGGCGGACATTTAGCGCGAACTGATTAATAACGTGAAGGCTCGCCTTCGGGGCGCGTTTTAAAGCGGCGGTGGAGCCACATGTACTGTTCGGGGGCCAGCAGGACGCCCTCTTCGACCACTTTATTCATTCTGGCGGCGGTCACTTCATCGCTTTCCAGCGTAAATTCGGCGCTGATGTCAGGCAGTATCATCAGTTCATAACCACGTCCGCCGGGCAGACGACGTGGCACGAAGGGGATAACCGCCGGTTTGCCGGTGCGGATCAGCAGATGAGTGCCCACCGTCGTGGCTGCTTTTTCCACGGCAAAAAAGGGCACAAAGACGCTGCTACGCGGGCCATAATCGTGATCGGGTGCGTACCAGATGATGTCACCGTTCTTCAGTGCGCGGATCATGCCTTTGAGATCTTTCCGGTCGATCATGCTTTTATTCGATCGCATCCGGCCTTTTACCTGCAGCCAGTCGATCAGTTTGTTGTCATTAGGACGATAGACGCCAATGCCAGGATTATGGATGCCAAACATGCGTGCACCAATCTCCAGTGTCAGAAAGTGCATGCCAATGAGCAGTACGCCACGCTGACTATCGCGCGCCTGCTGGATATGCTCCAGTCCCGAAGGCTTATGCCATTTGTTGATGCGCCAGTCCGGCCAGAACCACGCCATACCGGTCTCAATCAATCCCATGCCGACTGATTCGAAATTGTGCTTAACCATCGCTTCGCGTTCATTAACCGGCATATCCGGAAATGTTAATTCCAGATTACGTCGGGCTATATTGACGCGGCGCTTCATAAAACGCATCCCAATACGACCAATATTGCAGCCGAGCACATAAAGCAGGGGATAAGGAAGTAGCACCAAAAGATAAAGAGAAGCGACACCCAGCCAGGTCAGCCAATAGCGCGGGTGAAGCAGTTCTCGTGAAAACTGAGGCAACTGAGTCATGTGAAGGTTAATTTTCCTGCGTCGCGCACCATTCAGTGCTGATATCTCATTGATTTACGCCATTGTGCCAGTTTTTATCGTGCGTATAAATATCACTGACAGAACAGGCTACTGCAGGCTGATGTTAAATAACCAGATAGTGCCGGAAAAAACAGCAATCCGCGCATAATTCCGAGACTGGCCTTTGCATCCCGGTGAAATCAGGTATCATGTGCCCGCTAAATTTCTCCTATTGATAACAGGAAAGAACACCATGCCAGTGTTACATAACCTCGTTTCCAATAAAGAGCTAAAGGCGCGCATGCTGGCTGAAACCGAGCCGCGCACTACTGTCTCTTTTTATAAATATTTCCAGATTGCCGACCCTAAAGCCTTCCGCGATGCGCTCTACCTTGGCCTGACGTCACTCAAAGTCTTTGGCCGCGTCTATGTCGCACATGAAGGCATCAATGCGCAGATCAGCGTGCCCGCCAGCCAGTATGAAAAGATGAAAGCGTGGCTGTATGGCTTTGACCCGGCGCTGAACAACCTGCGAATGAATATTGCGCTGGATGACGATGGAAAATCATTCTGGGTGCTGCGTCTTAAAGTGCGCGACCGCATTGTGGCGGACGGTATTGAAGACGACAGCTTTGATGCCAGCGACGTGGGTCAGTATCTTAAAGCGGCAGAAGTTAACGCAATGCTGGACGATCCTGACGCCCTGTTCGTTGACATGCGTAACCACTACGAATATGAAGTGGGTCGCTTCGATAATGCACTGGAAGTACCTGCTGATACCTTCCGCGATCAGCTGCCGATGGCGGTTGATATGTTGCAGGATCAGAAAGACAAAAAGATCGTCATGTACTGCACCGGCGGGATCCGCTGTGAAAAGGCGAGCGCCTGGATGCGGCATAACGGCTTCGAGGATGTCTACCACATTGAAGGCGGCATCATCGAGTATGCCCGACGCGCCCGTGAACAGGGATTACCGGTTCGCTTCAAAGGCAAAAACTTTGTGTTTGATGAGCGGATGGGGGAGCGGATCTCTGACGACGTGCTGTCGAACTGTCATCAGTGCGGCGAACCCTGTGATACCCATGTCAATTGCGTGAATGACGGCTGTCATCTGCTGTTTATCCAGTGCAAAAGCTGCGCAGAGAAGTTTGAGAACTGCTGTAGCCCGATCTGTCAGGAAGAAGCAAAACTCTCACCGGAGGAGCAGCGCGCTCGCCGGGCGGGACGTGAGAATGGCAACAAGATCTTTAACAAGTCGCGTGGCCTGTTAAACATGACTATTCCGTCGCCAGTGAAGAAATAAGCGTGGCCGCCTGAAGTGAGCTTCAGGCGGCTTGCTGTTTTACTGGCGCACACCTTCAACCGAGATCATCAGCTCAACCTTCTGCGAAGCTGGCCCCAGATCTTTGGTAATATTAAAATCTTTCAGTGTAATTTCGCCTTCGGCTTCAAAGCCTGCGCGGTAGCCGCCCCACGGATCTTTGCCTTCACCCAGCATTTTCGCCTCCAGCGTCACCGGTTTAGTCACGCCATTCAGCGTGAGATCGCCGGTAATCTTTAGCTCGTCACCCTCTTTCTTCACTGCTGTAGATTTGAACGTTGCCTGCGGGTTTTTGCTGCTGTTCAGGAAGTCAGCGCTACGCAGGTGCTTGTCACGCTCCGCATGATTGGTGTCAACGCTACTGGTGTTAATGGTCACGTCAACTTTATCTGCGGCCGGGTTCTTCTCATCGAAGGTGAAGCTGCCGTCAAAATCTTTGAAGGTGCCGTAGAGCCAACTGTAACCCAGATGCTGAATACGGAACTGAATAAAGGCGTGCTGGCCCTCTTTATCAATCTTATAGTCCGCGGCATTGGCAGTCATTGAACCGAGCAGCAGGCTGGCACCGGTCATCGCCAGCAGGGTCTTCTTAAACATATTATTTATCCTTTTCAGAGGGAGAGGGGAGACGTAAACCTGACATCCGTTTTAGGGTGATATCGCGATCGATAAGGTGATGCTTAAGCGCAGCCAGACCATGCAGTACCGACAGGACCACAACCGTCCAGGCTAGCCAGAGATGAATGTCGCCTGCCAGGTCTGCCTGTTCGCCTGCGCCGCTGAACAGCGCGGGCAGCGTAAACCAGTTAAATACGGCGATCGGTTTGCCATCGGCGGTGGAGATCAGATAGCCACTGATCAGAATGGCCAGCAACAGGGTATAAAGGAGCAGGTGCGCCACTACCGAACTGATGCGCACCAGCGGGGAATAGCTGCTCAGCGGCTTTGGCGGCGGGGAAATAACGCGCCACAGCAGGCGAAGGATCAGTGTCAGCAACAGGATGACGCCAATACTTTTATGGATTTCCGGTGCATCGTGGTACCAGCTGTCGTAATAGCCGAGACCCACCATCCAGAGTCCCAGTGCAAACATGGCATAAATCGCCAGCGCCATTGACCAGTGTAGTAGCACAGCAACCAGTCCAAACTGATGAGGTGTATTACGTAATAACATAATGTGGTTTTCATGAAGAAATAATCTGAAATAAGCATCCACATTATGAAATATAAAAGCAATCGACCTTACGCTTCTATAAATTTTAATTTCCGGGATGAAAAGGTTGAATAAAACTGCGGTGAAATGACCAGTATTACTGAATGAGATATTTCTGGCGGGTTAGTCGTCAACGTTAAATAACGTTAATTAACGATATGGGCGAAATATAAATCACCATTATGTCAGTAAGATTCATTTTTCGTCAGATTATGTCAACAGGGCGGCATCAGACTGATGCCACCCGTTATCAGAGTCAGAAACGCGAGAGGCGGAAGGGGGACAAATCAAAGGAGAACGGTTTTTGCTGTGCGAATTCCGCAGCAAGCTCGCCTAACACGCTGGCAAATTTAAAACCATGTCCGCTGAGTCCAGTGATTAACAGGCGGTCAGGTTCACCCGGCAGGGTATCGATAATAAAGTCTTCGTCCGGGCTGAAATCGTAGCTGCAGGCTTCGCCATGCAGACAGACGCCGACGCCAGGTAAAAACTGACGGAGAAAACCAAAGGCCTCACTGCCGTCCGCCGCTACCGCGCCAAAAGGTTTACGATCTTCAGGCTGCTGCATCAGCTGACCGCCATCATGGCGACCTACCTTCAGTGCGTTATTATCCGCTGGAAAGCCGTAAAACTGGCTGCCATCTGCCATTTCAACCGTAAAGCCGGGAAACTTATTATTCTCGCTGTAGCGGCCATCTGCCTGATACCAGGCAAATACTTTGCGGGTAGGGGCGACCGGCAGGCCAGGGATTAATTTGCCGACCCAGGTGCCAGCGCTTATCAGCATTTTGCGGCCCCGATAGATGCCATCCAGAGTGGTGACCTGCTGCAGGTCGCCATCACGACCAATCTCTGAGACCGGGCAGTTAAACAGCTGCGCACAGCCCGCCTGTTCCGCCAGCTGGATCCAGCTCCGAACCGCCTGTTCACATTTCAGAAAGCCGGACTGCGGCTCAAAGACGCCCAGATAACCCTCTGGCACGTTGATTTGCGGCCAGCGCTTACGCACGTCATCGGGCTGCATCACTTCGATATTGAGCTGCCAGCGGCTCGCGCTGTCGATAACGTTCCGGATAAAGGGGGAGTGGTCAGGTGCAAGGTTAAGTACGCCGCTGCGGTGCATGATGCGCTCACCGGCGCGCTGTTCCAGCTCATCCCACAGCGTCTGCGCCCGCAGAACCAGCGGAACATAACGTTCGCCTTCACCATACGCGTGACGAATCAGCCGGCTCTCGCCATGATGCGTTCCCTGATTGTGGGGAGGATGGGCGCTGTCGATCATTAGTACCGATAAACCCGCCTGGGTAGCATAGTAGCCAGCCGCCGCGCCCACTGAGCCGCTGCCGACGACGATAAGATCATAAATCATGATAACGACACTCTAAGAGTCACATAATCAAAAGCATACCAGAAACAGAAACGAAAAAGGCACCCCTGAGGGCGCCTCTTTGATGCGGCAGAAATTAATGCTTATTGAGGAGTCGTTCTGGTTGCTCGGCTGATTCTATCTTGGCGATGCCTGCTTCGAGGATCGAGATAAACTGCCTTGCCACATCCGTTGTCAGCCAGTAGGTCGGGCCAACATCCGCTTCTTCTTCTTTTTGATCCTGCGACGACAGCGAGTGCAGGCGGATCATCATGGCGTCATAGCTATCAACGGTACTGATGTCCCAGCCCACCAGTGGATGGGTCTGGATAACGTCTTTTCTTCTGTCCATTATAACCTCCTTATTACTCGTTAAACGAAGTGCATGATGAGGTTCAATGCGGCTTTTTTATTCCGATAGCGAAACAATTATAACAGTAAACCCGGGTATCACTGTTTAAAAAATGCCGTGAGCCAGCTTCTCACAGAATATTTGCGTTTGAAAGGAGGGCGTTGAAAAATAAAATGCCTGACGGGCAGGCATTTTTATCACTGTTCAATGGGCATGCAAAAAGCGGGTTAAGCCGCGTGAACGGGCTTAAAGTGCCGGGGTTTCCGGCACGATGCCGCCGCCACGTTTTTGCAGTGTTTCTGCCAGACGGGCAAAGTGCTGCTGAAGCTGCTCATCATGGTTTTGATTTTGGGCTTCCAGCGACAGATTGTGCACCAGCAACTGACTGGCACGATCGTCAAGACAGAAAATCAGACTGGAAAAGGCATTTTCCAGCACCGTTAAACGACGCTGCTGATCACCAATCAGTGCTAACAACTCACCAAAGGTCATCGCCTCTTCCGGTTTATCAGTAGTCATGGTGTCGCACCTCCTGTTATGCGTGACGAGCGCAAGGATAGGGCATTGATCATTAAGAGTCTAGATGCAGAGAGGGGGAAGTGCGAGAGGGGAGAAAAGATAAAAAAACCGGGTGGCGACACCCGGAAAAAAAGCACAGTGGCGGTTAATCAGTAATGAACCAGTCGTCAGCGCTTTCCCACGTCTGCTGCAGGATTTCGCTGATCTGGTCGCGCGTCTCTTTTCCACCGCCCAGCACGCTGAGATTGTTAGCACTGGCGTAACGTACCTTGACGTGATTGGTCGAGTCA
This sequence comes from Pantoea sp. S62, assembly GCF_016658625.1. NCBI lineage: Bacteria > Pseudomonadati > Pseudomonadota > Gammaproteobacteria > Enterobacterales > Erwiniaceae > Pantoea > Pantoea sp. S62. The sequence goes on from NZ_JACVVI010000002.1 coordinate 303,720, forward strand.
GGGAACTGTTCGTCGATGCGGCGCGATAATTCATCGCTTAACGCTTCTATCGCGCCAGCAGGAAGAGGTCGGGTATTGGATACGGTAATTTCAACGCGCATAATAGCCTCCGGTTAAGATACTGTATATATTTACAGTATTGGTGGTCCGGAGGCAAGTAAAATTATGCGATGCGCCAGTTCAGCGTTTCACCGGCCAGGAACGGCACCAGTGAGTGGCTGCCGAGCGCAATTGACTCCGGCACCTGCCACGGCTCACGCACCAGCGTGATCGTCCCCTCATTCAGTGGCAGACCGTAAAAACGCGGGCCATTTTCAGAACAGAACGCTTCAAAATGTTCCAGCGCATTCAGCTCTTCAAAAACGGTGGCGTAGGCGGGCAACGACGTCGGCGCATTAAAAACGCCCGCACAGCCGCAGCTGGCCTCTTTAAGATGACGCAGATGCGGCGCGGTATCGGTGCCAAGGAAGAAGCGTGGATTCCCGCTCGCTACCACTTTACGCAGCGCTTCCTGATGCACGTTGCGCTTAAGGATGGGCAGGCAGTAGAGGTGCGGGCGAATTCCGCCCACCAGCATATGGTTGCGGTTAAACATCAGATGCTGCGGGGTAATGGTTGCGCCCAGCGTCTCACCGGCATCAGCAACATATTCAGCGGCGTCCTGCGTCGTAATGTGCTCCATCACCACTTTCAGTGCCGGAAACTGGCTGCGTAGCGGCACCATTACGGTTTCAATAAAGCGGGCTTCGCGGTCAAAAATGTCGATATGTGCATCAGTCACTTCACCATGGATCAGCAGTGGCATACCGAGCGTCTGCATCCGATCCAGCACGCGGGCAATCGACGCGATATTGGTCACGCCATGACTGGAGTTGGTGGTAGCGTGCGCCGGATAGAGCTTCGCCGCGGTGAACAGACCGGCGGTGAAACCGCGCTCAAGCTCATCAGGATCCAGCGAGTCGGTCAGGTAGCAGGTCATCAGCGGCGTAAAGGCGTGGTCGGCGGGCAGTGCCGCCAGAATGCGATCGCGGTACGCTTCACCGGCCGCCACGCTGGTTACCGGCGGCACCAGGTTTGGCATCACAATGGCACGACCATTCACCGCGCTGGTATAGGGCAGGACCGTTTTGAGCATCTCATCATCCCGCAGATGAATATGCCAGTCGTCAGGGCGACGCAGGGTAAGTTGCTGAGGTTGTGCTGTCATCAGTGAAGCTCCGGCAGAAAGGAAACAAAAGGCGTGTTTTGGCCGGGGTCTAAGCATAAGGATTCAGGCAACCGTTTGCACCTGCTTTTTATGCCGCCAGAGAAAATCCGCGCCAGTAGGCGCGGAAATCGGGATTACTGCGTAAAGGGAATGACCAGTTCGCCAGGCTTCACTTCCAGTCCTTTGGCAAATTTCTTCGCCAGCGATTCGCCTTTGCTGCGGTCAGCGCTGAGCACATAGGCGGGTTTTTGATCAAAATAGCTTTTCAGCGACTGATTCAGGTAAGGCGTCAGCGTCTTCATGATTGAGGCCATTTTTTCCGGGGCAACCTGGGCATCGACAATCTCCAGATCGCGCAGATAAATGGCGCCCTGCTGCTGATCATAAACCGGCTGAGCACGCATCTTCAGTTGCATATCGGCCTGCTGCGGGCCAAACAGTGAGGTCACATTAATTTTAGCGTTGCCGGAGAGCGTCACTTTACCCGGCTCTTCGCGGCCAATCTGGCTGGTCAGATTGTTCAGCACGATGTGTGCGTTAACCAGTCCGGAAACGCCAATATCTTTCTCGTAGTTGTTGTGCTTATGCAGCGCCTGATTCACTTCCTGTTCGCTGATGGTGTATTGCGTCAGTTGATTACAGCCGCTGACCAGCAGCGCCATCAACAGGGCAGTCAGCCCGAAAAAAGCCTTTTTCATCGATCTTTATCCTGAATATCAGAGCCAGTAAACAGGCCATAGCCTGCCTGAATGCGTGACGGGTGTCATCAGGAAAGGGATGAGAAACGCCGCAGCGTCTCTCATCAGGGCGGGACTAATGCGCTATCGAAGAGAGCAGATTAACCTGGGTCTGTTTGGCCATGTTATCGCGGTAGTCCGCCACCCGGCTCGGCCAGTCGATACCGGCGACCAGCGTCAGGGAGCGCAGTAGCGGGAAGAGATTAAAATCATCTTCCGACAGTTCGCCGTTTACCGCATTAGGCTGAACGATGAGTTTGTCCAGTTTGCGCAGATCCTCACTCACATTCTTAATCAGCCCGGCAGAGTGACTCTTCAGCGTTTCAAAATCACCGAGGCTCGCCTGTTTTTTGCTACGGAAATAGGCACGCGCCTCAGGTGTCGCGAATTCGGCAAAGGCCGCTTCGGCAATGCGCGGCAGCAGCAGTTTATTGACATAGCTGTTCATGTGGCGCAGCCAGTCGCCAATCGCCGGGTTCAGCGCGCCGGTGATCAGCGGCGCGCCATCCTGCTGATCGACGTAATGCACGATCTCCATGCTTTCAGGCATTGCGCTGCCATCCTGCTTTTGCAGAATCGGTGCCATTTTCTGCCCGATCAGTCGTTTTGGCGTCTCTTCATCGTCGTTGAGCATCACCACCAGCTCAACCGGCTTATTCTTCAGACCGAAAATCATTCGCGCCTTAACGCAGAAAGGACAGTGGTCATAGATATAGAGTTTCATCCTGATCTCCCGGATTTTTACAGGTTTAGTGTTTAACAGAGTGAATCAATTCATCCTGTTTTCGGGCGCTCAAAAAGTATGGAAGAGATTACCCTGCAGGGCAAACCTGCCAGCCAGGATTGGTGGCTGTAGCCGGGCGAACCGACGGGTCATCGCTGTGATAACAGAGCAAAATCAACCTCTTTAAAGCTAAACCGCTGTAACGTTTTACCGCAGCCCAGGCGGCGGTTATAGTGAAAGCCGGGTAATGACGGCTTTCACTCACAGCCATTGATTTCAGGAGTCAGGATGTTTGGCTATCGTTCTGCCGCGCCCAGGGTGCGATTAACCACCGATCGACTGGTGGTCCGTCTGGTTCACGAACGTGATGCCTGGCGAATGGCAGATTACTATTCGGAAAACCGCCTGTTTTTAAAACCGTGGGAGCCGGTGCGCGATGACAGCCACTGCTACCCGTCGGGCTGGCAGGCGCGCCTCGGGCTGATTTCCGACATGCATAAGCAGGGGTCGGCCTTCTATTTCATTTTAATGGACAGCGATGAAACCGAAGTGCGGGGCGTGGCGAACTTCAGCAACGTGCTGCGCGGTTCCTTTCACGCCTGTTATCTCGGCTATTCACTGGGTGAAAAGTGGCAGGGGCAGGGGCTGATGTTTGAAGCCTTGCAGTCGGCTATCCGCTATATGCAGCGCCAGCAGCATATTCACCGCATCATGGCGAACTACATGCCGCACAACCAGCGCAGCGGCGATCTGCTGGCGCGACTCGGTTTTGAAAAAGAGGGTTACGCGAAAGATTATCTGCTGATCGACGGACGCTGGCAGGATCACGTGCTGACGGCCTTAACCCTGCGGGAATGGACGCCTGACCGGCGTGGACAATAATGAGGACGCGAGCATGAAGATGGCTTTATCCGCGCAGGCATTGCGCGTGCTGGGCTGCCTGCTGGAGAAGCAGGTCACCACGCCAGAGCAGTATCCGCTGTCACTGAATGGCGTAGTGGTGGCCTGTAATCAGAAATCGAATCGCGAGCCGGTGATGGAGCTGAGTGAAAGCGAGGTACAGAATCAGCTCGATCAGCTTGAAAAGCGTCATCTGGTCACCGGCAGCAGCGCCGCCGGACAGCGGGTGGTGAAATATGAGCAGCGTTTCTGTAATTCCGCGTTTGGTACACTGAAACTCAATAGTGCGGAAGTCGCTCTTCTCACCCTGCTGCTGTTGCGCGGGCCGCAGACGCCAGGTGAACTGCGTACCCGCAGCGGTCGTCTGCACGAGTTCAGTGATGTCGGCGAAGTGGAGCAGACGCTGAAAGGCTTGATGCAGCGCGAAGACAGTGCACAGGTCATCCGCCTGGCGCGTGAGCCAGGCAAGCGTGAAAGCCGCTTTATGCATCTACTGGGCGATGAAGATGACGCGCATCAGGCTGCCGACGCGCCGGAGGAGCAGGGCGACCTGGCGGCGCGCGTCACTACGCTGGAACAGCAGGTCGCAGCACTTCAGGCACAACTCACCCAATTGCTGCAACCGGAGAGCTGAGATGACATTACGTATTGGCGTGGTGGGATTGGGCGGTATTGCACAGAAAGCCTGGCTGCCGGTGCTGTCGGCTGCGACAGACTGGACGCTGGTGGGGGCGTTTTCCCCGAATCAGGCCAAAGCCCGCCCGATCTGTGACAGCTATCGCATGCAGTGCTTTGGCTCACTGAATGAGTTAGCCGCAGCCTGCGACGCGGTGTTTGTTCACAGCAGCACCGCCACCCACTATGAGGTGGTCAGGGCGCTGCTGCTGGCAGGAAAAGATGTCTGCGTCGACAAGCCGCTGGCTGAAACCCTGGAGCAGGCTGAAGCGCTGGTGGCGCTGGCGGAAAAACACCAGCGTAAACTGATGGTGGCCTTTAACCGCCGGTTCGCCCCGCGCTATCAGCAGCTGCGGGCGGAGATGGCTGGCGCGGCTTCTCTGCGGATTGAAAAGCACCGTAGCGACAGCGTCGGACCATGGGATCTTCGCTTTACCCTGCTTGATGACTACCTGCATGTGGTGGACACCGCGCTCTGGCTGGGCGGCAAGCCGTTTCGCCAGGTTCAGGGACGCATTGATACCAACGAGCAGGGGCAGATGCTCTATGCCGAACACCATTTCGCTGTTGAAGGCCTGGCGATCACCACCAGTATGCACCGGCGCGCAGGCAGTCAGTGCGAGCGGGTCAGCGCAGTGTGTGACGGTAAGTGCATCGACATCAGCGAGATGCGCGACTGGCAGGAAGAGCGCAGTGATGGCCTGCTAATCACCCCGCCGCCCGCCTGGCAGAGTCATCTGACACAGCGCGGCTTCAGCGGTGCCGCACGCCATTTTATTGACTGCGTACAAAATCAGACGAAGCCTGAAACCAGCGGTGAGCAGGCGCTGATGGCGCAGCGTGTGGTGGAAAAACTGTGGCGTGAGGCGACGCAGGAATAACGCCTTGTAACACTCCGTGCTGGTCATTTCCCTCCGTGGCAGTAGACTGTCGCCGGGCATCCTCGGGTGCCCGCGCTAATTCTCCTTTTTTGCCGATTCTTTTCAGGATGCGCCGTCAATTATGAATTTGTTGAAATCGCTGGCAGCGGTCAGTTCTATGACCCTGTTTTCCCGCGTACTGGGCTTTGCCCGGGATGCCATCGTGGCGCGGGTGTTTGGTGCCGGAATGGCGACCGATGCCTTTTTTGTTGCGTTTAAACTGCCCAATCTGCTGCGCCGTATTTTCGCTGAAGGCGCATTTTCTCAGGCGTTCGTGCCGATTCTGGCTGAATATAAAAGCAAGCAGGGTGAAGAGGCGACGAAACTGTTCCTGGCGTACGTCTCAGGCCTGCTGACGCTGGCACTGGCGCTGGTCACGGTGGCGGGGATGATCGCTGCGCCCTGGGTCATCATGGTCACGGCCCCCGGCTTTGCCGACAGTGCCGATAAGTTTGCCCTGACCAGCTCGCTGCTGCGGGTGACGTTCCCCTACATTATGCTGATTTCGCTGGCCTCGCTGGCGGGGGCGGTGCTGAACACATGGAACCGCTTCTCGGTGCCGGCGTTTGCGCCAACCCTGCTGAATGTCAGCATGATTGGTTTTGCGCTGTTTGCTGCGCCGCACTTTCATCCACCGGTAATGGCGCTGGCCTGGGCGGTAGTCGCGGGCGGCGTGCTGCAGCTCGGCTATCAGCTTCCTCACCTGAAAAAGCTGGGAATGCTGGTGCTGCCGCGTCTTAATCTGCGCGACGCGGGCGTGTGGCGAGTGATGCGTCAGATGGGACCGGCCATTCTGGGCGTTTCCGTCAGTCAGATCTCGCTGATCATCAACACCATCTTCGCCTCGTTTCTGGTTTCGGGTTCGGTCTCCTGGATGTACTACGCGGATCGCCTGATGGAGTTTCCTTCGGGTGTGCTGGGCGTGGCGCTGGGCACCATTCTGCTGCCGTCGCTGGCTAAAAGTTTTGCCAGCGGCAACCATGATGAATATTCCCGACTGATGGACTGGGGTCTGCGCCTCTGCTTCCTGCTGGCGCTGCCGAGTGCCGTGGCGCTGGGCATGCTCTCCGGTCCGCTGACCGTGGCGCTGTTCCAGTACGGTAAGTTCACCGCCTTTGATGCATTGATGACGCAGCGTGCGCTGATCGCCTACTCCGTCGGACTGATGGGCCTGATTGTGGTTAAGGTGCTGGCGCCGGGCTTCTATTCCCGTCAGGACATCAAAACGCCGGTGAAAATCGCGATTATCACGCTGATCATGACGCAGCTAATGAACCTGGCGTTTATTGGCCCGCTGAAACATGCCGGTCTGTCACTGTCGATTGGTCTGGCGGCCTGTCTGAATGCGTCGCTGCTCTACTGGCAGCTGCGTAAGAAGAATATCTTTATGCCGCAGCCGGGCTGGAGCAGCTTCCTGCTCCGCCTGCTGATCGCTGTAGTGGTGATGGCCGGCGCGCTGTTTGCCATGCTGCAGTGGATGCCGGCCTGGGAACAGGGCGCCATGCTGTGGCGACTGCTGCGTCTGGCGGCGGTTTGTGCAGTGGGTGGCGGGGCTTATTTCCTGGCGCTGGGGCTGCTGGGCTTCCGGCTGCGTGACTATGCGCGGCGCACGGCTGTGTAAAGCTTGCCGCAATAAATAAACTCAACGCGCAGGGAACAGGGGCAGAGGAGGAAAGCGTCCCGCGCCCTGGACAAAAACGCCGGGAGCGTTTTTGAACAATGCGAAGCGTTGGCCCGGCAACGGGCGCACCTCAGGGATGAGGTGCGTAATCGCGCGGGCCGAGCGGCCAGGGATTGGCTTTAGCGTCTTTCCGATCTGCCCCTGTTCCCTGTGCAGGCTCAATTTCAAAGCTAATCATGGTGAAGGAAAAAACGCACCAATAAAAAATCCCGCACCAGGCGGGATTTTTTTTCGCTACTTTTCGGCTCAGGCTTTACGACTTAACGTCGCCTGGCCTTTACCCATCCCATCCGGGCCATAGAAGGCCTGAGTCTGATGCGGCTTCAGCACTTCAAGTGCATTTTCCGTGTAGCGAATCTGATGCTGCAGCAGCATGCCATTATGAACATTGGCATCCTGCAGACGACGGGTATGCTGCTGAATAGTGTCCCAGCGGCGCGCCATGTCGTTCTGACCACGATAAGGTGCCGATGTCGCCTGACTCTGTTCAGCGGTGCGGCGCATCTCATCCAGATAGTTCAGCGTACTGAGCAGCGCACTTTTATCTTCGGTGATGCGCTGTAACAGGTTGCTGTTAATGCTGCCCGCTGCCAGTTGCTGCTGCTCTTCTTCCAGCACCGCTGAAAGCGACGCCAGCACGTCCTGCATCTTATCTAATGTGGTCTGCAAATTACTCATGGGAATTAATTACCCTCTAAATACGCCTTAGTGTCGGCAATCAGCGCATCGGCGATTTTGCCGGCATCCATCTTCAGTTCGCCATTACGAATGGCGGTTTTCAGTTGTTCAACGCGCTCGACGTTAATATCTTTGCTGCTCGGCTGCATCAGCTGCGACTGCGCGCTGCTCAGGCTGACCTGAGCTGCAGCGGGGGTCGTGGCTGCTACCGGGCTGGCACTCTGACGCACTTTGCTGCTGCCAGACTCACTGCTGTCGCGGCTCTGTACGGTGCTGGCGGGTTTCAGAGGTTGCGTTCTGTCAATGCTCATATTCGGGCTCCTGTACGGTCAGGGGAAGTCTGCCACCTGAATCATAATAGCGTTATCGCTTTGTTGATTCTTCTATCGGCAGCACTGCGGGCTTCTTTAACACTTTACAGCGTTATAAGAATATTCCCATCCTCGCGCACCTTACCGCTGACAATCTGGCCATTTCCCATCCTCACCCGAACTGACTGCGAGCGGGCGGCATTGTTCAGCGCCTTGCCTTCACCGCTGGCGTCAAAGCCGTCGCCGCTGGCAATCACCATCACATTCTGACCCGCCTTAACACGCCATGGCTGACGCAGCGTGGAGGGATTAATCGGCTGTCCTGGCTGGATATCACGCAGCACTACGGCGTCTGCGACTGCGTCCGCATTCAGCAGGGCGCGGGCAGGCAGGGTATCAAGGCGGCCGGTCTGCAGCGTGAAATCACTTTCGCTGACGCTGCTGCCCTGGTTCAGCAGCCGGGTCGCTACCAGATAGGAACCGGTGACCTGAACCTGTACCTGGATATAACGGCGATTCTCATCGCAGTTTGCCGCCACGCTCATGTTGCCCCATAACCGGCTATTGCCTGGCAGGGTAAACTTAGGCGTCTCACAGGCTGGCCATTGCTCTTTCGGCGTGCGAACTACTACCACCATGCCTTCAGCATGCTGAGCGTCACGCGCTTTAAAAAATTGATTCAGTTGTGCATTGAGATCCCCGGCAGCAGCCGGCAGGGCGATCACGACCAGCAGGCTGGTCAGAAGAGTCAGATATCGACGCATTGTGCAGTTCCTCACTGATGATGGCGACGAGTGTACCCGTTAAGAAAAATCCTCAATTGTCAAAATAGCGGTCATTTAAGGCGTTATTCAGACGATGACGGCTTGCTTTTTCAAATTAAGCTGCGAGCTCGAAATTCTCATATGCGGAGGAAACATGCTCGACAAACTGGATGCGGCGCTGAAATTTGGAACGGAGGCCCTCAACCTGCGTGCTCAACGTCAGGAGATCCTGGCGTCAAATATTGCCAACGCCGATACCCCTGGTTATCAGGCCCGGGATATCGACTTTGCCAGCGAGCTGAGTCGGGTGATGTCCAATGGTCGTGCGGAAGGCAGCAGCATGGCGTTAAAAGTCACATCAGCTCGCCACATTGAAGCACAGACAAACGGGGCGCCATCAATGGATATGCTTTATCGCATTCCTGACCAGCCGGCTGCCGACGGCAACACCGTAGATATGGACCGTGAGCGTACACAGTTCGCGGATAACAGCCTGAAATATCAAACCGACCTCACCCTCATCAGTAGCCAGATCAAAGGCATGATGAGCGTGTTACAAGGGCAATAATTATGGCCTTGCTGAATATTTTTGACATTGCCGGCTCAGCGATGACCGCGCAATCACAGCGATTAAACGTCAGTGCCAGTAACCTGGCAAACGCCGACAGCGTCACCGGCCCCGATGGCAAGCCTTACGTGGCAAAGCAGGTGGTCTTCCAGACTGATGCGGCACCGGGTTCAGCGACCGGCGGTGTGAAAGTGGCACGCGTCGTGGACGATCCTACCCCTGCGAAGCTGGTCTATGACCCGGGTAACCCGATGGCCGATGCCAAAGGCTACGTGAAGATGCCGAACGTGGATGTGGTTTCTGAAAGCGTCAACACCATGTCGGCGTCACGCAGCTACCAGGCCAACGTCGAGGTGCTCAACACCGTGAAGTCGATGATGATGAAAACCCTGACGATCGGGCAATAACGGAGAAAAATTATGGCTATCGCGGTAGGCGTTAATGAAAAGCTGGACCCCACGGTCCTTAGCTCATCCAGCACCAGTGGCACCGGCAACAACGCGCAGGATCTGCAGAATCAGTTCCTGACCATGCTGGTGACGCAGTTAAAAAACCAGGATCCAACCAATCCAATGGATAACAGCCAGCTCACCACGCAGCTGGCACAGATCAATACCCTGAGCGGCATTGAAAAACTGAATACCACACTGGGATCTATCTCCGGACAGATCAGCACCAGCCAGTCGCTGCAGAGCTCCACGCTGATTGGGCATGGCGTGATGGTTAATGGCGGACAGATTCTGGTAGGCAACGGCACCACAACGCCATTTGGCGTGGAGCTGGCTTCCGCCTCTACCGGCGCATCCGCCACCATTAAAGATGCCAATGGCACGGTGATCGACACCGTCGATCTGGGCGCGCTGAGCGCTGGCGTCCACACCTTCTCGTGGGATGGCAAGCTGACTGATGGCTCTGTCGCACCGGATGGTAAATACAGCGTTGCGATTGCCGCAAGCAATGGCAACACACAACTGGTGGCACAACCGCTTAACTACGCCTACGTCAATGGGGTGAGTACTGCGAACAACACCACAAAACTGGATCTCGGCACCATGGGCTCCGCCACCCTTGACGACGTACGTCAGATTCTCTGATTAACCTGTAGACAGGAAACAAACACATGTCATTTTCCCAAGCGGTCAGCGGCCTTGGTGCTGCTTCAAGTAACCTTGATGTCATCGGTAACAACATTGCTAACTCCGCGACAGCGGGCTTTAAATCCAGCACCATCGCGTTTGCCGATATGTTTGCCGGTTCTAACGTCGGTCTCGGTACCAAAGTCGCTGCGGTGATCCAGAACTTTAACGATGGCGCGACCACCACGACCAGCCGTGGCCTGGACGTTGCGCTGAGCGGCAACGGTTTCTTCCGTATGACCGACAGCAGCGGCGGCGTCTTCTATTCACGTAACGGCCAGTTAACGCTGGATGCCAACCGTAACCTGGTGAACACCCAGGGTCTGAACGTGACCGGCTATCCGGCAAGCGGTTCACCGGCCACCATCCAGGCGGGTGCGAACCCGGTGGCGCTGAAGATCCCTACCACGCAGATGTCAGCCCGCGCCACCACTACCGCCGGTCTGGTTGCCAACCTGAACTCAACGGATACCACGCCAACGGTGACCACCTTCTCGACGGCGAACGCAGACAGCTACAACAAGAAAACCACCGCCACCGTGTTCGATTCGCAGGGTAATGACCACGCGCTCGACATGTATTTCGTGAAAGACACTACCAGCAACAGCTGGACCGTCCACACCATTGATGGCAACACCGGCACCTCAGCGGGTGACTTCAGAATGGCGTTTGACACCAGCGGTAAGCTGACCAGCGTCTCTAAGCTCGATGCCACCGGTGCCGTTGTGAGCACCACCACGGATGGCACCGTCGGCCTGACGCTGAACGTAGGCGGCGCCAATGGCGCGGTCGCCAATCAGCCGATCAACCTGAGCATGCTGGGCAGCCTGCAGCAGAACACCGGCGCTACCACCTTTGGCAGCCCGACGCAGGATGGCTATGCGCCAGGCGATCTGACCAGCTACGCGATCAATGATGACGGCACCATTACCGGCAGCTACTCAAACCAGAAAACCCAGCTGCTGGGTCAGATTGTCCTGTCGAGCTTCTCAAACCCGGAAGGTCTGGAATCGAAAGGCGACAACGTCTGGCAGGCTTCGAGTGCATCCGGTCAGGCAGCCATTGGTCTGGCTAACACCGGCACCTTCGGCTCACTGACGGCGGGCGCACTGGAATCGTCCAACGTCGACATGAGTAAAGAGCTGGTGAACATGATCGTCGCACAGCGTAACTATCAGGCGAATGCGCAGACCATCAAAACTCAGGACCAGATTCTCAACACGCTGGTTAACTTACGTTAATTCGCTAACAGGATTGCCATATGGATCACGCGATATATACCGCGATGGGCGCGGCCAGCCAGACGCTGGATCAGCAGGCGGTTACCGCCAGCAACCTCGCCAACGCCTCTACCCCCGGTTTTCGTGCACAGCTGAATGCGCTGCGCGCGGTGCCGGTGAGTGGCTGGTCGCTGCCGACCCGTACGCTGGTCGCCGCCTCTACACCCGGCGCCGACATGAGTCAGGGCGCGATGGATTACACCGAGCGTCCGCTCGATGTGGCGGTGCAGCAGGATGGCTGGCTGGCGGTGCGTACCGCTGACGGCAGCGAAGCCTATACCCGCAACGGCAATATGCAAATCAGTCCGACCGGTACGCTGACGGTTCAGGGCAATCCTGTGATGGGCGATGGCGGTCCGATTGTGATCCCGCAGGGTACGGAAATCACCATTGCGGCAGACGGCTCCATCACCGGGCTGAATGCCGGTGATTCACCGAACGCCACGGTTCAGCTGGGCAAGCTGAAGCTGGTCAGGGCAACCGGGCAGGAGCTGCAGCGCAGTGATGACGGCATGTTCCGTCCTACTGCGTCGACGCAGGCGACCCGCGGTGCTGCACTGCAGGCTGACGCCACTATGCAGGTGATGCCTGGCGTGCTGGAAGGCAGCAACGTCAAACCAGTGGAAACCATGGTCGATATGATCGCCAACGCCCGACGTTTTGAGATGCAGATGAAAGTCATCACCAACGTCGACGAAAATGAACAAAAAGCCAATCAGCTCCTGAACATGAGCTAAGGCGCGAGGATAACAACATGATTCGTTCTTTATGGATCGCTAAGACCGGTCTTGATGCGCAGCAGATGAACATGGACGTCATTGCCAACAACCTGGCAAACGTTAGCACCAACGGTTTTAAACGTTCACGTGCCGTGTTCGAAGATCTGATGTACCAGACTATGCGCCAGCCGGGCACGCAGTCATCAGAACAGACAACGCTGCCATCGGGCCTGCAGATCGGTACCGGTGTTCGTCCGGTGACCACTGAGCGTCTGCACACCCAGGGCAACCTGTCGCAGACCAGTAACTCAAAAGATATCGCTATTAACGGTCAGGGTTATTTTCAGATTCAGATGCCGGACGGCACCTCTGCGTATACCCGTGATGGCGCGTTTCAGGTTGATCAGAACGGCCAGCTGGTGACCAACTCCGGTTTCCCGGTGCAGCCAGGCATTACCATTCCGGCCAACGCCACCAGCATTACGGTGTCGCGTGACGGTGTGGTCAGCGTGACGCAGCAGGGGCAGGCCCAGGCCGCGCAGGTCGGTCAGTTAACACTGAGCACCTTTATGAACGACGCCGGTCTCGATAGCGTGGGTGAAAACCTCTACAAAGAAACGCAGGCATCGGGCGCACCGACAGACAGCACCCCAGGCCAGAACGGCGCGGGTCTGCTCTATCAGGGCTACACCGAAACCTCGAACGTAAACGTGGCGGAAGAGCTGGTCACGATGATTCAGACGCAGCGCGCTTACGAAATCAACAGCAAGGCGATCAGTACCTCTGATCAGATGCTGGCGAAATTAACTCAGCTTTAATCCCGAACAGGGCCAGCCCGTGCTGGCCTGAATGACAGACATTAATAAGGTCGTGACGCCGTGGCGAAGCAACAGATTCTCAAGCCTGGACATTGGTTAGTCGCCTCGTTGCTGCTAACCCTCAACGGATGTGTCCTGGTCCCGCGTACCCCGCTGGTCGAAGGTGCAACTACAGCGCAACCAATGCCGTCCGCGCCACCGGTGGTCAACGGCTCTATATTCCAGGGCGTCGCGCCACTTAACTACGGCTATCAGCCGCTGTTTGAAGATCGCCGTCCACGCAACATCGGCGATACCCTGACCATCACGCTGCAGGAAAACGTCAGCGCCAGCAAAAGCTCCTCAGCCAGTGCCAGCCGCGACGGCAGCAACAGCTTTGGTGTAAGCGGCGTGCCGACGGGTCTGGCAGGCCTGGTGGGTGCAGGTGGCGAAAAAGCCAATCTCAGCGCCGAAGGCAAAAACGACTTCGCAGGTAAAGGCGGCGCATCTGCCAATAACACCTTTACCGGCACCATTACCGTCACCGTGGATCAGGTGTTGTCAAACGGCAACCTGCACGTGGTCGGTGAAAAACAGATCGCCATTAATCAGGGCACGGAGTTCATTCGCTTCTCGGGCGTGGTCAACCCACGCACCATCAGCGCCAGTAACGCCGTGTTATCTACCGCTGTCGCCGATGCACGTATTGAGTACGTCGGAAATGGTTACATCAATGAGGCGCAGACCATGGGCTGGTTCCAGCGTTTCTTCCTGAACATCTCGCCGATGTAAGAGGTTTCAATGAAAAAGTTAACGCTGTTACGCGCCGGGCTGGCGCTGCTGCTGGGCGTCAGCCTGCTGGCCAAAGCCGATTTGATTCGCGATTTAACCACGATACAGGGCGTACGTGATAACCAGCTGCTGGGCTACGGCCTGGTCGTGGGCCTGGATGGCACCGGTGACCAGACCACGCAGACGCCATTTACTACCCAGACAGTGAGCAACATGCTGTCACAGCTTGGCATCACCGTGCCTGCGGGCACCAACATGCAGCTGAAAAACGTGGCAGCCGTTATGGTGACCGCTAAGCTGCCGTCGTTTGCCCGTCAGGGACAGAACCTGGATGTGGTGGTCTCATCACTGGGTAACGCCAAAAGCCTGCGCGGCGGCACGCTGTTAATGACGCCGATGAAAGGGGTTGATAACCAGGTCTATGCGCTGGCGCAGGGCAACATCCTGGTCGGTGGTGCGGGTGCCTCTGCGGGTGGCAGCAGCGTTCAGGTCAACCAGCTGAACGGTGGCCGTATCACCGGCGGTGCAACGGTTGAACGTGAACTGCAGAGCAACTTTGGTTCGCAGAACACCATTAACCTGCAGCTTAATAACGAAGACTTCTCAATGGCGCAGCGTATTGCTGATGCGATCAACGCCCGTGGCGGTTATGGCGCAGCGCAGCCGCTGGATGCCCGTACCGTGCAGATCCGCGTGTCACCCAATAATGGTGCGCAGGTGCGTCTGCTGGCCGAGATCCAGAACATTGATGTCTCGATTCCGGTTGAAGATGCCAAAGTGATCATCAACTCCCGTACCGGCTCGGTAGTCATGAACCGCGAAGTCACGCTGAATCAGTGTGCAGTGGCGCAGGGCAACCTGTCAGTGACGGTTAACCAGCAGCAGAACGTCAGTCAGCCTGATACACCGCTGGCCGGTGGTCAGACCGTGGCGACGACGCAGACCCAGATCGATCTGCGCCAGACCGGCGGTGCGCTGCAGCGCGTCAATGCCAGCGCTAACCTGAACAACGTAGTGCGTGCGCTGAATGCGCTGGGTGCATCACCTATCGAACTGATGTCGATTCTGCAGTCGATGCAAAGTGCCGGCTGTCTGCGTGCCAAACTGGAAATTATCTGATGGCTGATATGCAATCTGTCACGAGTCCGGCTTTCGACAGCCGCTCCCTGAATGATCTTAAACGCCAGGCGAGCAACGATCCGAAAGGACATGCGTTGCAGGTTGCACGTCAGGTCGAAGGGATGTTTGTACAGATGATGCTGAAGAGTATGCGTGATGCGTTGCCGCAGGACGGCATTATGGGCAACGAGCAGACCAAACTCTTTACCTCTATGTATGACCAGCAGATTGCACAGGAGATGGGCAAGCGTGGCCTCGGCCTGGCGGAAACCATCGTCAAACAGATGCAGCCCGCCACCGCGCCGGATGAAAAAGCCGGTACGGTGCCGATGAAGCTGGATAACAGCTTTATTCTCAGCACCAGCGGGGCCACACCACTGCCCGCCCAGCAGCTGGAGCAGATGGTGCGTAAGGCGATGCCGCGTCTGCCGCCGGTCGCATCACCGACCGGGCTGCCGAGCGACAGCCGTGAGTTTATCGCCCA
The DNA here is from genome assembly GCF_016658625.1 of Pantoea sp. S62. Lineage (NCBI taxonomy): Bacteria > Pseudomonadati > Pseudomonadota > Gammaproteobacteria > Enterobacterales > Erwiniaceae > Pantoea > Pantoea sp. S62. Next base: position 319,212 of record NZ_JACVVI010000002.1, read on the forward strand.
GTTGACGCAACCGGCACAGGCTGCCAGTCAGCAGAGTGGCATTCCGCATCACCTGATTCTGGCGCAGGCGGCGCTGGAGTCGGGCTGGGGCCAGCGTCAGATCCTGACCCGCGACGGCAAGCCGAGCTATAACGTGTTTGGCATTAAAGCCAGTGGCGACTGGAAAGGTGAGACCACCGATATCATGACCACCGAATATGAGCAGGGTGCAGCGAAGAAAGTGCGTGCCAGCTTCAGGGTGTATAACTCCTATTTCGAGGCGCTGACGGACTACGTCAAACTCCTGTCCAATAACCCACGCTATGCGGCGGTAACCAACGCCACATCGGCAGAGCAGGGTGCGCAGGCGTTACAGGCGGCAGGCTACGCCACCGATCCGAAATATGCGCAAAAGCTGGTGGGAATGATTCAGCAATTCAAAAGTATGGGCGACAAAGTCGTCAAAGCGTACAGCCAGGATATGGGCGACCTGTTCTGATCATTACGCCTCAAGTTTCACTTAAGCAAGCCGATAACATCCCTATAGCCAGAAGCGTTTTCGCCTGCTGGCGCCCACTTTGATGTCTGCCAGCCCGGTTGACGGGGAACGTAAGGAACCGAGATGTCCAGCATAATTAACTCCGCGATGAGCGGATTGAGTGCCGCGCAGGCCGCTCTGAGCACTACCAGTAACAACATTTCTAACTACACCGTGGCGGGCTATTCACGTCAGACCACGGTACTGGCGCAGGCGAACAGTACCCTGCAGGGCAACAGCTATTATGGTAACGGCGTGAATATCACCGGTGTACAACGTGAATATGATGCGTTCATTGCTACGCAGCTGCGCGGTTCCAGCGCGAACTACAGCGCGGTAAGCACTCAGCACAGTCAGATTTCAAACATTGACGACCTGCTGTCGACCTCGACGACCAGCCTGTCGACCTCGCTGCAGGGCTTCTTTACCAACCTGCAGAACGTGGTGAGCAACGCCAACGATCCGTCCGCGCGGCAATCAATGCTCAGCAATGCCCAGGGTCTGGTCAGTCAGTTCCAGACCTCAGCGCAATACCTGAACAATATGCAGAACAGCGTCAATGCGGATATCGGTTCCAGCATCAAGCAGGTCAACACGATTACCAGCCAGATTGCCGATCTTAACCAGCAGATTGGCAAACTGAGTACCGCCAACGGTGCCGCACCCAACGATCTGCTCGATAAGCGCGATCAGCTGGTGAATACCCTGAATAACGTGGTTGGCGTGACCGTATCGCAGCAGGATGGCGGCGGCTATACCGTCGCGATGGCAAATGGCCTGACGCTGGTGAATGGCGACAAATCTCACGATCTGGTGGCGATGAATTCCAGCAGCGATCCGACGCGCACCACTATTGGCTATGTCGATAAGCAGGCGGGCAACGTTGAGATCCCGGAAAAACTGATCACCACGGGTTCGTTGGGCGGTCTGCTGGCCTTCCGTACTCAGGATCTGGATCTGGCACAGAATCAGCTGGGTCAGTTAGCGGCTGCGTTTACTACCAGCTTTAACGATGTCCACAAACAGGGCTTTGACAGCAACGGCGACCAGGGCGTCGATTTCTTTAATATCGGCAGCCCGCTGGTCGTGAGCAACAGCAAAAACAGCACCGCTGCCTCGGTTACCGCAGAGTGGACCGATACCAGCGCGTTGAAAGCCACTAACTATAACGTCAGCTTTGACGGCACGAACTGGACTGCCACGCGTGCCTCTGACAGCACCGCAGCCGCCATCACGCAGAGTACCGATGCCAGTGGCAATACCACGCTGAGCTTTGACGGCCTGAAACTGACCGTTGGCGCCACGCCTGCACCTGCCGCTAAAGACAGCTTCCTGGTGAAGCCGGTCCAGAATGTGGTTAACGACATGTCCGTCGCCATCACCAATGAATCTCAGGTGGCCGCAGCAGGTGCCGTAGGCGGTGAGAGTGATAACCGCAATGCACAAAAGTTGCTGGCTCTGCAGGACGCGAAGCTGGTCGGCGGCAATGCCACGCTGTCACAGGCTTACGCGACCATCGTCAGTAGCGTGGGCAATAAAACCAGTTCACTGGAAACCACCAGCGATACACAGAAAAGCGTGGTCAGTCAGCTGACTGAGCGCCAGCAATCGGTCTCTGGCGTAAACCTCGATGAGGAGTACGCCAACCTGACTAAATATCAGCAATATTACATGGCCAATGCGCAGGTGCTGCAGACTGCCAGCACCGTGTTTAATGCATTGATCAATATTCGCTAAGGGCAGGAGATAACATGCGAATCAGTACAAATATGATTTTTGAGCAGCAGGTGCGTGGCATCACTGACTCACAGGCCTCCTGGCTGAAATCAGGTGAGCAGCTCTCCAGCGGCCGCCGTGTGAATAATCCTTCGGACGATCCGATTGCGGCGTCCCGTGCTGTGGTGTTGTCACAAACCCAGCAGCAGGGCAAACAATATGCGCTGGCGCGTACCTTTGCCGAGCAGGGCCTGTCACTGGAAGAGAATACGCTGAAAGGCGTCACCGATGGGATCATTGCTGCACAAGGACTGATCGTCAACGGTTCAACCGGTACCCTGAGCGATAGTGACCGTGGATCGATTGCCACCCAGCTGGAAGGTATTCGCGCCCAGTTGCTGAACCAGGCAAACAGTCAGGATGCCAATGGCCGCTATATTTTTGCCGGTTATAAAACCGACAGCGCGCCGTTTGTGGATACGGCGGGCACCGGCGTAAGCTACGCAGGCGGCACCGATGCGATTACCCAGAAGGTTGACACCAGCCGGACCATGACCGTGGGACATACCGGTGACAATATCTTTATGGCAATCTCCGGCAATGCCACCAAAGAGCCGGATGGCAGCGCCAGTGAAACCAACGTGTTTAAAATGCTGGATAGCGCCATTGCGGCACTGAAAGTGCCACAGGATGATGCGGACGCTGCAACCAAACAGACCTTCCAGGATGCGATGGATAAAACCAACCGCGGCCTGGGTAACTCACTGAATAATGTTTTAACGGTGCGTTCTGAGATTGGTACTCAGCTGTCAGAGATTGATACGCTGAATGCGCAGGGCGATGACCGTAGTGTGATTTACAGCTCGCAGATGAGTGATCTGGTCAACGTCGATTTAACCGAAGCGGCGTCCAGCTATACCATGCAGCAGACAGCACTTCAGGCCTCTTATAAGACCTTCACTGATATGTCCAAGATGTCTCTGTTCCAGATGAATTCGTAGTCTGACCTGAAATTTTGAGCGTACTTTAACCGGATGCGCTTACTTTTTCCCACCCTCCCGATAAAGGAGGGTGGGATTTTTTTGTCTGTGATTCAGCTGGTGGCAGGGCGATTTTTCATAAAGTCTGCCTGTATGGCTTTCCTGCTTCCTCATTTCACACTATCCCGCAGCCATGCATGCCTGATGCTTCCCCGCACTTTGTTACGGCCAAAATGACTGACGCCGTCTTTCCTGATGGCTGACAACGTAAACGGGGCGGTATTAATTCTTTGTCTGCCTGCGGACTGAATTGATGCCATAAAAAAACCCCGGCTTTCAGGCCGGGGTTCAGTTCACAACAACTTATGGGTTACGGCTTTGTCGCCGGGGCAGTGGCCTGGTGGGTGGCGCTATGACCACCCGCAGAACCGCGACCGTCGAACTCATACGGCGCACGGACCCAGTCACTGTGCGGAGCGGGTTCTGACTGCCAGACCGGCGCAGGCGCTTTGGTCATCGGCGCAGAGGCATAGTGCTTCCAGCGCGTACCGTCATTTGGCACCGCTTCAGCAGCCGGCGCTGATGAGACAGACTCGACCGCCGTTACCGGTGCTGCAGGCGCGACATCACGCGCGGCAACCGGCGCATGAGGTTCACTGACTGGCGCGATTTCAGCGTTAGCAGCAACCGGCGCGTTCAGCACTTCTTCCACCTCTGCTGCGATCGCTTCGCTGACATCAGTAGCTGACTGCTCAGCAACGTCGGCAGGCTGTGCAACGTCGACAGGCTGTGAAACCTCAGCAGCTGGCGTTACCACCGCTGTTTCGGTGACCGGCTCAGCAGGCTGTGACACGGGCGTTTCAGCGACGGGCTCAGCAGGCACGGCTTCAGCCGCTACAGCTTCCGCTTTAGCTTCATCAGCAGCCGGAACAACAGAAGGCTGCTCATCAACCGGGGCGTCGATAGCACGGGTATCGTCAGTGTTGACGATCGCCACCGGCGTTTCTGCCTGCGGCTCGGCCTGGTGCACTGGCGCGTCCTGAGCAACCGATTCAACGGCGGCAGCAACCGGCAGCGCAGGGGTCGCGTCTGCGGTCTCTTCGCTGTTATAAGCTGGCGTCTCATGCGTTACATTCTGAACCTGCTCTTCGCTGGCCTGGCTCACCGGATAGCGAATCCAGACTTTGCCGGATGCCATTTCAGGTGAAGCAGCGGCAGCGGCCAGAGGCATAGCTGACTGCGTCGGGTAACGCTCATCACGGTAACGACGACGACGCTGTCCGCTGACGCGCAGATGACGTGGCGAACGACGTGAACGACGCGGCATATTGGCGTTATCACGGCTGTCGTTGTCATCCTGCTCGTCGCTCTGCGAAGCCTGGAACTCAGGCTGTGTCTGAGCAACGTCAGCTGGCTGTGACTGACGCACTTCAGCAGGCTGGGCAATGTCGCTGGCTTCGGCTGGCATAGGCGGACGGTTATCATCCACACGTACCTTCTGGTTCAGCTGACGCGGCTTACGACGCGGCATAACCTGAACGCGTTCATCATCCTGCGCCTCAGTGACGTCCAGGGCTTCAGCAACGACGGCTGGCTGCTCAGCGGCTTTGGCCGCTTCTTCACCGGCACGTTTCTCTTCCTGACGACGACGCTGACGTTCAGCACGCTGTTCACGACGCTGTTGCTGCTGCTCATCACGCTGCTGACGCGCTTCTTCGCTCAGTGCCGGACGCTCTTCGCGCACTTCACCCGTCTGAGACTGACGCTTGTTGCGACGGTTGTCGTTGCCATCGCGCGGCTCGCGGCTTTCACGTGGCTCACGACTTTCGCGCGGTTCACGGCTTTCACGCGGCTCGCGACTTTCGCGTGGTTCACGGCCTTCACGGGACTGTGCATTGTCACCGTTACGCGGCGTACGTTCACGGCGATTGTTGTTACGACGGTTGTTATTGTTGCTGCGGCGCTCGCCACGACCACTGTTGCTTTCCTGCTCTTCAGTCGCTTTCTGCGGTTCAGCAACCTCAGTGGCCACTGGTGCAGCAGCAGGCGCTTCTTCGCCAGCCAACATTTTTTTCAGGCCGCCAAGCAGACGCCCGAAGAAACCGGTGCTGACGGTCGCTGGAGCAGCAACAGCCGGGGCTGATTTTGCTGCTGGCTGAGCTTCAGTGCGCTTCACTTCAGGCTCAACTTCTACCGGCGCAGGAGGCGCATCAGGCATCACAAAGGCGGCCAGAGCAGGCTGCTCAGGACGACGGCGCTCAGCATGTTCCTCTTCCGATGGCATCGCCATTTCGGCTTCATGCAGCTTCGGCAGATGATAACTCAGGGTCTGCGTCTCTTCGCCTTTACGTACGCGCAGCACGGAGTAGTGCGGGGTCTGCATCTTGTCATCAGGAACGATGATTGCCCGCACGCCACCCTGGCGTTTTTCGATCGCATTAACCGCTTCACGTTTTTCATTCAGCAGGTAAGAAGCAACCTGAACCGGAACAATGGCGTGAACTTCTTTGGTGTTGTCTTTCAGCGCTTCTTCTTCAATCAGACGCAGAATGGACAGCGCCAGTGACTCGTTATCACGGATGGTGCCGGTGCCACTACAGCGTGGGCAGACGTGATGACTGGATTCACCTAATGACGGGCTCAGACGCTGACGGGACATCTCCAGCAGGCCGAAACGTGAAATGTGGCTAATCTGAATACGGGCGCGGTCCTGACGGACAGCTTCACGCAGACGGTTCTCAACGGCGCGCTGATGGCGTACCGGCGTCATATCGATGTAATCGATAACGATCAGGCCGCCCAGGTCACGCAGGCGCAGCTGACGGGCAATCTCATCGGCCGCTTCAAGGTTGGTGTTGAAGGCCGTCTCTTCGATGTCACCGCCACGCGTGGCGCGAGCTGAGTTGATATCGATAGCGGTCAGCGCTTCAGTACTGTCGATCACAATCGAACCACCGGAAGGCAGGCGGACTTCACGCTGGAAGGCGGATTCGATTTGCGATTCTATCTGATAGTGGCTGAACAGCGGGATTTCACCGGTGTAGAGCTTAATTTTGCTGCTGAAGTCCGGACGACCCAGTGCCGCGATATGCTGACGCGCGAGTTCCAGCACTTTCGGGTTATCGATAAGGATTTCACCGATGTCCTGACGCAGATAGTCGCGGAAGGCACGCACAATCACGTTGCTCTCCTGATGGATCAGGAACGGAGCAGGGCGGTTTTCAGCGGCTTTCTTAATCGCTTCCCAGTGTTTGAGACGGAAGCTTAAGTCCCACTGCAGCGACTCGGCAGATTTACCGACGCCGGCAGTGCGCACAATCAGGCCCATGCCTTCCGGCAGATCCAGCGCTGACAGGGCTTCTTTCAGTTCGGTACGATCGTCACCTTCGATGCGGCGAGAGATACCGCCTGCACGTGGGTTATTCGGCATCAGTACCAGGTAGCTGCCCGCCAGAGAGATAAAGGTTGTCAGCGCAGCGCCTTTGTTGCCGCGTTCTTCTTTATCAATCTGAACAATGACTTCCTGGCCTTCACGCAGCACGTCTTTAATATTCGGACGACCATGTGCGTTATAGCTGGAGGGGAAATATTCGCGGGAAATTTCTTTTAACGGGAGGAAACCGTGACGCTCTGCGCCATAATCGACAAACGCAGCTTCAAGGCTGGGTTCAATGCGAGTGATTTTACCTTTGTAGATGTTGGCTTTTTTCTGTTCGTGTCCAGGACTTTCGATATCCAGATCGTACAGACGCTGACCGTCAACCAGGGCAACGCGCAACTCCTCCTGCTGAGTTGCGTTTATTAACATTCTTTTCATCGTGACTTACTCGTTATTCTTTCATGAGTGATTACAGCTGCGGGCATAGTTACCCTGGACGAGTATCAACCGATGGCCCCGTGACTTAGTGCAATGTCGTCAGCCTCACGGCTGTCGACCGCGCGAGGGGCGCAAATAACGTCGGTGGCCTGTTTTTCATAAGGGAAAACAGCACCAGATAGTGGAAATGCCTGAGAGAATAATGAAAACCCGTGCATCCCATACTGTTGTCCAGGCCGCAACCCGCAGCCCGCTAAGTGCCTGATTTCGCATTACGTCTTACGCCATTGCTGCGTGTCTGCTCAATCCGGCAAAATGACAATTTCGCTCGGTTTCTGCTCTGAAATGCTTCAGTTAAGAAACTCAGGCATTATTCCATTGCTAACCTTCATATAGCAAGGCGACTTTAGCCAGCTTGTGAAGTTTCTTTACATTTAACTTGCTAATGTGTCGGACAAAGCAGCGGTTTGCTGAAAAAGCCAGCAGAGAAGCGACCTGCCATCACATCAACCCCAGAGTTAAGCACAGAAAAAGGGGTGGCGCTATCAGGGGACACTATTTAGAATCGCCGCCATGAAAACAGAGAATCCCGGCGTACATTTTGTCGCCATCACGGCTGAAAATGCCGGACAACGTATTGATAACTTTTTGCGCACCCAGCTCAAGGGTGTGCCAAAGAGCATGATTTATCGCATCGTACGCAAGGGTGAGGTGCGGGTGAATAAAAAGCGCGTCAAGCCTGAGTACAAGCTGGAGGAGGGGGATGAGGTTCGCATTCCGCCGGTCCGGGTCGCGGAGCGCGATGAAGACGCCGTATCACCTAAGCTGGCGAAGGTCGCTTCGCTGGCGGACGCTATTCTCTTTGAGGATGAGTCGCTGCTGGTGATGAACAAGCCGTCCGGCACGGCCGTGCATGGTGGCAGCGGACTCAGTTTCGGGGTGATTGAAGGGCTGCGTGCGCTGCGCCCGGAAGCGCGCTTCCTGGAACTGGTGCATCGCCTGGATCGTGACACCTCGGGCATTCTGCTGGTGGCAAAAAAACGCTCGGCGCTGCGTTCCCTGCACGAGCAACTGCGTGAAAAGGGGATGCAGAAAGATTATCTGGCCCTGGTACGCGGCAACTGGCCCTCGCATCTGAAGGTCGTTCAGGCTCCTCTGCTGAAAAATATCCTCCAGAGTGGTGAGCGTGTCGTGCGCGTCAGCAGCGAAGGTAAAGCCTCTGAAACCCGCTTTAAAGTGGAAGAGCGGTTTGAGTTTGCCACACTGGTGAAAGCCAGTCCGGTCACCGGACGCACCCACCAGATTCGTGTACATACGCTGCATGCTGGCCATCCCATCGCCTTCGACGATCGCTATGGCGAACGTGACTTTGACAGTCAGCTGGCGTCAACCGGTCTGAAACGTCTGTTCCTGCACGCGGCGGCACTGACCTTTACCCATCCCGGTACTGGCGAAGTCATGCGTGTCGAAGCGCCGCTGGATGAGGGCCTGAAGCAGTGCCTGAATAAGCTGCGTCAGCTGAAAGCATAACGGTTCCCCGGCATCACTCCGTTAAAGGATTGATGCCGGCCTGCTGCAACATCCCGTTGAGTGCAATCAGCGGCAGCCCGACCAGCGTATTAGGATCGCGCCCCTCCAGCCGGTCAAACAGACAAATTCCCAGACCTTCACTTTTAAAACTGCCTGCACACTGCAGCGGCTGCTCCTTTTCCACATATCCGGCGATTTCAGCGTCGGTCAAGGTGCGGAAATGCACCACGAAGGGTTCGCAACACTGCAGCAGCCTGCCACTGGCCGGATGAAACAGCGCCAGTCCGGTGTAAAAGGTAATCGCCTGACCGCTGGCGGCACGCAGTTGCGCCCGCGCATTCTCAGCCGTGTGTGGTTTACCGGCGATCGCGCCATCCAGCACGCAGACCTGATCTGAGCCGATTATCCAGTGGCGGGGATAGGTTCCAGCCAGCGCCTGCGCTTTCGCCACGGCAAGACGAATCACCAGTGCTTCGGCATTTTCACCGGGCTGCGGTGACTCATCTACCTCAGGCGCAGCGGTAATAAAAGGCAGGCCCAGCTTACGCAGTAATGCCTGCCGGAAGGGCGAGGTTGAAGCTAAAAGAATCGATGGCGTCATTTTTTTTCAATAGTGATAGCGAATTGGTGACAGTCATTTTAAACTGTGCGCCGCACTGGATGCGAATAGTGGTTGAAAGATGCTGTTTAACGGCCTTTTTCTTTGACTCTATGACATTACAAAGTTAATATGCGCGCCCTATGCAAAAGGTAAAATTACCCCTAACGCTGGACCCTGTCCGCACCGCTCAGAAGCGCCTTGATTATCAAGGTGTCTACACATCTGTTCAGGTGGAGCGTGTGGCCGAGTCGGTCGTTAGTGTGGACAGTGATGTGGATTGTGCCATGTCGTTTGCGGTTGATAACCAACGTCTGGCGGTACTGACGGGTACTGCTGAAGTACAGGTGACGTTACGTTGTCAGCGCTGCAACCAGACCTTTCCCCATCACGTAAAAGTGAGTTATTGCTTCAGCCCTGTCTCTTCTGAAGAGCAGGCCGAAGCATTACCGGAAGCGTACGAGCCGGTCGATGTCAACGAGTTTGGTGAAATCGATCTGCTGGCGGTTGTCGAGGATGAACTGATTCTCGCGCTGCCGGTCGTTCCGGTGCACGATTCTGAACACTGTGAAGTGTCCGAGGCGGACATGGTCTTTGGCAAACTGCCTGCAGAGGCGGAGAAACCAAATCCATTTGCCGTATTAGCCAGTTTAAAGCGTAAGTAATAGGAGTAAGGTCCATGGCCGTACAACAGAATAAACCCACCCGTTCTAAGCGTGGTATGCGTCGTTCACACGATGCGCTGACCACTGCTGCTCTGTCAGTAGATAAAGTTTCTGGCGAAACTCATCTGCGTCACCACATCACTGCGGACGGTTACTACCGCGGTCGCAAGGTTATCGTTAAGTAAGTTTCTTGCTTAGCAAGGCGATACCTTGACACGTTTGACCCTGGCGATTGATGCCATGGGCGGGGACTTCGGTCCCTGCGTGACAGTGCCTGCAGCATTGCAGGCACTGGCCTCTCATTCGGAACTATTCCTTCTTCTGGTCGGACATCCCGACACTCTCACGCCATTGCTTGCCAAAGCGGATTCCTCCCTGACGGGGCGTTTGCAGGTGATCCCTGCCGAATCGGTTATTGCAAGTGATGCGCGGCCCGCTCAGGCCATCCGGAACAGTCGCGGCAGTTCAATGCGCGTGGCACTGGAGATGGTGAAAGAGGGACGTGCAGAGGCCTGCATCAGCGCCGGCAATACCGGTGCGCTGATGGGGCTGTCGACACTCTTATTAAAACCGCTGGATGGAATTAAGCGTCCGGCGCTGATGTCCGTTTTACCGCATCAGCAACAGGGTAAAACCGTGGTGCTGGATCTGGGTGCGAATGTGGGCTCAGACAGTGCGATGCTGGTGCAGTTTGCTGTGATGGGGTCGGTGATGGCTGAGCATGTGCTTGGTATTCCACGGCCCCGTGTCGCGTTGCTCAACATTGGTCATGAAGAGACCAAAGGGCTGGAAACCATCCGCGATGCCGCAGTAGTGCTGCGAGAATCACCGCAAATCAACTATATTGGTTACCTCGAAGGTAACGAGCTGCTCACCGGCAAAACGGATGTAATGGTCTGTGACGGTTTTGTCGGAAACGTCACGCTGAAGACGATGGAAGGCGTGGTAAGAATGTTTCTTTCTCTGCTGAAGTCATCAGGGGAAGGTAAAAAACGGTCATGGTGGCTTCAGTTGCTGGGGCGCTTAATCCAGAAACGTCTGGCGAAACGCTTCGGGCAACTCAACCCTGACCAGTACAATGGCGCTTGTCTGTTAGGATTGCGCGGAACAGTGATCAAGAGTCACGGCGCAGCAAATCAACACGCCTTCGCCGTGGCGATAGAACAGGCAGAGCAGGCGGTGAGGCAGCAAATTCCCGAGCGAATTGCTGCGCGCCTTGATGCTGTATTAGCCAGGAGTGACAAAGCCTAGATGTATACCAAAATTATCGGTACGGGCAGTTATCTGCCCAGCCAGGTTCGCACCAATGCCGATCTGGAAAAAATGGTGGAGACGTCGGACGAGTGGATTGTTACCCGTACCGGCATCCGTGAGCGTCGCATTGCTGCGCCTGACGAAACCGTCGCCACCATGGGATTCAGCGCGGCGCAACGCGCGCTTGAAATGGCAGGCATTGAGCCGAACGATGTTGGGCTGATTATTGTCGCCACGACCTCGTCCAGCCATGCTTTCCCCAGCTCCGCCTGCATGATCCAGCAAATGCTGGAGATTAAAGATTGCGCGGCATTTGACCTTGCTGCCGCCTGTGCGGGTTTCACCTATGCACTGAGCGTAGCCGATCAATACATCAAAAATGGCGCAGTTAAGCATGCTCTGGTTATCGGCGCTGATGTCCTGGCGCGCGCGCTGGATCCGGAAGATCGCGGCACCATCATCCTGTTTGGTGATGGCGCGGGTGCGGTCGTGCTGGGCCAGAGTGAAGAGCAGGGGATTATCTCTACCCATCTTCATGCTGATGGTCGCTATGCGCAGCTTCTGACGCTGCCTTATCAGGATCGTGCCCATCAGGATCAGCCCGCCTATGTCACCATGGCAGGTAACGAAGTCTTCAAGGTCGCCGTCACCGAACTGGCCCACATCGTTGATGAAACGCTGCAGGCTAATAATCTCGATCGTGAAATGCTGGACTGGCTGGTTCCGCATCAGGCAAACCTGCGCATTATCAGCGCTACCGCGAAAAAACTCGGTATGACCATGGACAAAGTGGTCGTCACACTGGATCGCCATGGCAATACCTCTGCTGCATCGGTGCCAAGCGCACTGGATGAAGCGGTTCGTGATGGCCGCATCAAACCCGGACACCTTATTCTGCTGGAAGCCTTTGGTGGTGGATTCACCTGGGGTTCTGCGCTGGTTCGCTTTTGATTGACAGGAACAGAAGATGACGCAATTTGCATTTGTTTTTCCAGGTCAGGGTTCACAGACCGTGGGCATGCTGACTGAATTAGCAGCAACCTATCCGCTGGTAGAAGAGACCTTCCGTGAAGCCTCTGACGCGCTGGGTTATGACCTGTGGCAGTTAGTGAGTCAGGGTCCGGCTGAAGAGCTGAACAAAACCTGGCAGACTCAGCCTGCGCTGTTAGCTGCCTCTGTGGCCATCTACCGTGTCTGGCAGCAGCAGGGCGGTGAACAGCCTGTCCTGATGGCGGGTCACAGCCTGGGCGAATATTCGGCGCTGGTTTGTGCGGGTGTGCTTAACTTTGCGGATGCCGTGAAGCTGGTTGAACTGCGTGGCAAACTGATGCAGGAAGCGGTGCCAGAAGGCACCGGCGCAATGCAGGCGATTATTGGCCTGGATGACGCGGCTATTCGCAAAGCCTGTGAAGAGAGCGCGCAGGGCCAGGTTGTCTCACCGGTTAACTTCAACTCGCCAGGCCAGGTGGTTATTGCGGGTAACAAAGAAGCCGTTGAGCGTGCAGGCGCTGCCTGTAAAGCTGCGGGCGCTAAGCGTGCTCTGCCACTGCCGGTCAGCGTGCCTTCTCACTGTGCACTGATGAAGCCTGCCGCTGATAAACTGGCGGTTGCGCTGGAGAGCATTACGTTTAATGCACCAGCGGTGCCGGTGATCAATAACGTCGATGTGAAAGCCGAAACTGACGCTGCGGCCATCCGTCATGCGCTGGTTCGTCAGCTCTACAGCCCGGTTCGCTGGACCGAGAGCGTGGAAGCGATGGCGGCACAGGGCGTGACACAGCTGCTGGAGATGGGTCCAGGTAAAGTCCTGACCGGTCTGACCAAACGTATTGTCGATACCCTGACAGCGGCTGCCGTTAACGATACGGCATCCCTGGCGGCTGCACTCGGTAAGGAATAAGAGGAAAATCATGAGCTTTGAAGGTAAAGTTGCGCTGGTTACCGGCGCGAGTCGCGGCATTGGTCGTGCGATTGCAGAAACCCTGGCGGCACGTGGTGCCAAAGTGGTAGGAACTGCAACCAGCCAGAGTGGCGCCGACGCCATCAGTGCTTACCTTGGCGACAAGGGTAAAGGCCTGTTACTGAACGTGACTGATGCTGATTCAATTAACAGCGTTTTAGAGAATATTCGCGCTGAATTTGGCGAAGTGGATATTTTAGTCAATAATGCAGGCATTACGCGTGATAATCTTCTCATGCGCATGAAGGACGATGAGTGGCAGGATATCCTGGATACTAACCTCACATCGGTATTCCGCCTTTCTAAGGCGGTCCTGCGTGCCATGATGAAAAAACGCGTGGGCCGTATCATCACCATTGGTTCCGTTGTTGGCACCATGGGTAACGCGGGCCAGGCAAACTACGCAGCAGCAAAAGCGGGTTTGATTGGCTTTAGCAAATCACTGGCGCGCGAAATCGCGTCACGTGGCATTACCGTCAACGTCGTGGCTCCAGGCTTTATTGAGACTGACATGACGCGGGCACTGAACGAAGATCAACGTTCCGGTATTTTGGCGGAAGTCCCTGCGGGTCGCTTAGGCGACGCACAGGAAATCGCCAATGCTGTGGCATTTTTAGCCTCTGACGAAGCAGCCTACATCACAGGTGAAACGCTGCACGTCAATGGCGGAATGTACATGGTCTGATAAATCACGAAATCATTTGCTTTATTTGCGGTTAAAACCGCAAAATAACGCAAAATCGTGGTTCGACCAGCCGGGATTTTGTTGCATCTTTTTCACCATTTTATACACTACGAAAACCATCGCGTAAGCGAGTTTTGATAGGAAATTAAATAGTATGAGCGATATCGAACAACGCGTTAAGAAAATCATCAGTGAGCAGCTGGGTGTGAAAGAGGAAGAAGTCACCAACTCTGCATCTTTCGTAGAAGACCTGGGTGCCGATTCTCTTGATACCGTTGAGCTGGTGATGGCTCTGGAAGAAGAGTTTGATACTGAGATTCCAGACGAAGAAGCTGAGAAAATCACTACCGTTCAGGCAGCGATCGACTACATCAATAGCCATAAAGGCTAATGAATATCTTCAGGCGGTCGCTCGACCGCCTGATTTTTTTGTTTGTCCCACATAGTTCCCTATTTCCCCTCCCTGGAGGACGAACGTGTCTAAGCGTCGTGTAGTTGTGACTGGTCTTGGCATGTTGTCTCCTGTCGGCAATACCGTAGAGTCTACCTGGAGTGCTCTCCTTGCCGGTCAGAGCGGCATTACCCTGATCGACCATTTTGATACCAGTGCTTATGCAACCCGTTTTGCAGGTCTGGTAAGAGATTTTAATTGTGATGACTACATCTCGCGCAAAGATCAGCGCAAGATGGATGCCTTCATCCAGTACGGCATTGTGGCCGGTATGCAGGCCATGCAGGACAGCGGTCTGGTTATTACCGATGAAAATGCAAGCCGTATGGGCGCAGCAATTGGCTCCGGCATCGGTGGCTTAGGTCTGATTGAAGAGAATCATACCTCACTGGTCAACGGCGGCCCGCGTAAAATCAGCCCATTCTTTGTGCCTTCAACCATCGTTAACATGGTGGCGGGTCATCTCAGCATCATGTATGGCCTGAAAGGTCCAAGCATCTCTATCGCGACAGCCTGTACCTCTGGTGTGCATAACATCGGTCATGCCGCACGTATCATCGCCTATAACGATGCTGACGTGATGCTGGCGGGTGGCACAGAGAAAGCCAGCACGCCATTAGGCGTCGGTGGTTTTGGTGCAGCACGCGCCCTCTCGACGCGTAACGACAACCCGCAAGCGGCCAGCCGCCCGTGGGATAAAGATCGTGATGGTTTTGTGCTGGGTGACGGCGCTGGCATTGTGGTGCTCGAAGAGTACGAACATGCGAAGAAACGTGGTGCGAAAATCTACGCAGAAATCGTAGGTTTCGGTATGAGCAGCGATGCCTACCACATGACGTCACCACCAGAAGATGGTTCGGGTGCAGCGGCGGCAATGATCAATGCGCTGCGTGATGCTCAGCTTACGCCAGAGCAGATCGGCTATGTCAACGCACACGGCACCTCCACGCCAGCCGGTGATAAAGCTGAAGCGCAGGCGGTGAAATCGGTCTTTGGGGCAGCAGCCAGCAGCGTCATGGTCAGCTCAACCAAATCAATGACCGGACACTTACTGGGTGCCGCAGGTGCGGTAGAATCGATTTACTCGATTCTGGCACTGCGCGACCAGGCCGTTCCACCGACCATTAACCTGGACAATCCGGATGAGGGCTGCGATCTCGACTTCGTGCCGCACACCGCGCGTCAGGTTCCTGGACTGGAGTACACGCTGTGTAACTCCTTCGGTTTCGGCGGAACCAACGGTTCGTTGATCTTCCGTAAAGTGTAATCGTTGCAGATTGCTAAAAAGGCCCGCGATGCGGGCCTTTTTTTATCCTGCAAAATGCGCTGAAATCACGTCTCACGCTCAGGAGAGAACGATGTGGATTAACGGAGTCAAACAATCGACGCTGGCTGCCAGCGACCGCGGCATGCAGTTCGGCGATGGCTGCTTTACCACCGCCGCTGTCCTTCAGGGTAAAATCCTGCTGCTGGAGAGCCATCTGCTGCGCCTTAAAGCAGGCTGCGAGCGGTTATGGATCGGCGGCGTCGACTGGGATCAGCTGGAGGCTGAGATGAGACAGGCCGCACAGGAGCAGGCGCAGGCAGTGCTGAAAGTCATCATCAGCGCGGGCAGCGGCGGACGGGGTTATAGCCGCCTGGGCTGTGGTGAACCCACGCGCATCGTCTCATTAGCGCCCTGGCCGCAACACTACGCCGGGTTACAGCAGCATGGTGCTTCACTCCGGCTGAGTCCGGTTCGTCTGGCGCGAAACCCGCAGTTTGCCGGTATCAAGCACCTTAACCGTCTGGAGCAGGTGATGATTCGGGCTCATCTTGACCAGACAGACGCTGACGAGGCGCTGGTGCTTGACACTGAAGGTTGGGTGGTGGAATGCTGTGCGGCCAATTTATTCTGGCGGCAGGACAGACAAATTTTTACGCCTGATGTATCCGCGTCAGGCGTGGACGGCATTATGCGGCGAAGTCTGATGGCGCAACTTGCAGCAGCAGGTCACGCTTGTCAGGTGATAAAAAGCGAACCGGCACAGCTGCTGGATGCTGATGAAGTGGTGATATGTAACGCGCTGATGCCGGTTCTGCCGGTCCGACAGATAGAAGCCGTACAATTTACTGAGCGCTCGCTGTTTAATCAGTTGCACGCTAGCTGTAAAAAGATAATGGATGCATCATGATTCGAAGCAAAAAAATTCTCGTCAGCCTGCTGGCGATTGTGGGTCTCGCGGCTGTGCTGAGTTACTGGCAGGTTAAGCAGTTCGCGGCCACCCCGTTGACCATTAATCAGGAAACTATCTACACATTGCCAGCCGGTACAGGCCGGGTCGCACTCCAGGCGCAGCTGGAAGAGAAAAACATCATTCCGCGCAGTATCTGGTTTGGCGCGCTGCTGCGCCTGGAGCCGGAGCTGGCGACCTTTAAGGCGGGCACCTATCGCCTTGAACCGACCATGACCGTGCGCGCGCTGTTACAGCTGCTGGCCAGTGGTAAAGAGGCGCAGTTCCCTGTGCGGTTTGTGGAGGGGCAGAGGCTGAAAGAGTGGCTCAGCGAGCTGCGTAAAGCGCCCTATATCCGCCACACTCTGAAAGATGATCAGTTCGCCACCCTTGCCAGCGCACTCAACGTGGAGCCAGAGCAACTGGAGGGCAACTTCTTTCCGGACACGTATCTCTACACCGCCAATACGACTGATATGGCGCTGCTGCAACGTGCGCATGATCGGATGAAGAAAACCATCGATGAGGTGTGGCAGGGACGGGCGGATAATCTGCCTTACAAAACGCCACAGGATCTGGTGACCATGGCCTCGATCATCGAGAAAGAGACCGGCGTCAGCGAAGAGCGCGCGCGCGTGGCATCGGTGTTTATTAATCGCCTGCGCACAGGTATGCGTTTGCAGACCGATCCCACGGTGATCTATGGCATGGGTGACAGCTACAACGGTACACTGACCCGCAAAGATCTTGAGACGGCCAGCGCGTACAATACCTATATTATTAATGGCCTGCCGCCTGGACCGATCGCGATGCCGGGCAAAGCCTCATTGCAGGCAGCGGCCCATCCCGAGAAAACGAACTATCTCTACTTTGTTGCAGACGGCAAGGGCGGACATACGTTTACCACCAACCTCGCCAGCCATAACAAGGCGGTGCAGGTCTACCGGCAGACGCTGAAGGAAAAAAATGAACAGTAAGTTTATCGTCATTGAAGGCCTGGAAGGCGCCGGAAAAACCACCGCGCGCGACGCCATTGTCGCTACACTGCATGCCCGTGGTATCAGTGATCTGGTCTTTACTCGCGAGCCTGGCGGTACGCCGCTGGCAGAACAGCTTCGGGTTTTGGTTAAGCAGGGTATTGAAGGTGAGCAGGTGACGGATAAAGCCGAACTGCTGATGCTCTATGCAGCGCGGGTTCAGCTGGTAGAGACCGTAATAAAACCGGCGCTGGCTCGCGGTGCCTGGGTAATCGGCGATCGTCACGATCTCTCCTCGCAGGCTTATCAGGGTGGCGGTCGGGGTCTTGACAGCGGACTGATGCAGACGCTGCGCGATGCGGTATTAGGCGATTTTCGTCCCGATCTGACGCTCTATCTTGATGTCACGCCTGAGATCGGTCTGCAGCGCGCCCGTGCGCGCGGTGAGCTGGATCGTATTGAGCAGGAGTCGCTGCGCTTCTTTGAACGTACCCGAGCGCGCTATCTGGCCCTTGCTGCAGAAGATTCCACTATCCTGATCATCGACGCCACTCAGTCGCTGACCGAGGTGACAGCGTCACTTCAGGTGGCGCTGGCGAGCTGGCTGGCGGAGCAGGCGTGATGAACTGGTATCCGTGGCTGAATCAGCCTTATCGCCAGGTGATTGGCCAGCATCAGGAGAATCGCGCGCATCATGCGCTGTTGATCCAGGCGATGGCTGGCATGGGCGATGACGCGCTGGTCTGGGGGATGAGCCGCTGGCTGATGTGCCAGCAGCCGGATGGACTGAAAAGTTGTGGATCGTGCCACGGTTGCCAGCTGATGCAGGCTAATACTCACCCTGACTGGTATCGGTTAGAGGCGGAGAAGGGCAAAAGTACCCTGGGCATCGATGCGGTGCGGCAGGTGACAGAAAAAATGTATCACTTTGGCCAACAGGGCGGCGCGAAAGTGGTCTGGCTGCCGGATGCTGCACAGCTTTCGGAAGCGGCCGCTAACGCCCTGCTGAAAACGCTGGAAGAGCCGCCAGCCAACAGCTGGTTCTTCCTCAGCAGCCGCGATCCGTCACGTCTGCTGGCCACACTGCGCAGTCGCTGCATGACGCTGCATCTGACGCCGCCCGATGAAGGACAAAGCCTGCTCTGGCTGAAGAAGCAGTCCTCGCACGATGAACAGATGCTGCTGGCGGCGCTACGCCTGAGCGCCGGCGCGCCGGGGGCGGCGCTGAGCCTGCTGGAAAACGGGCCGTGGCAGACGCGGCAAAAGCTCTGCGATGCGCTGCCCGCGGCATTGCAGCAGGACATCCTGCAACTGTTACCTGCGCTGAATGCTGACGATGCGGCAGCACGTATCGGCTGGCTGCTCTCTTTGCTTCTGGATGCGATGAAATGGCAGCAAAATGCAGGTCAGTGGCTGAGTAATATTGACCGCCAGGATGTGGTGCAGTTGCTGGCCGGATGCTTTTCAGCCTGCGCACTCAACAGCAGTACCCTGGCATGGATGCGCTGTCGCGAGCAGTTACTGCATGTGGCGTCAGTGAATCGCGAATTATTGCTGACCGATCAGCTTCTGAGCTGGGCGGACCAACAGAAGCCTGCGCTGGTCGGCTAAACCTATCTGAGAGTAATTATGTTTATTGTGGATTCCCATTGCCATCTCGATGGCCTGGATTATGAAAAGAACCATCGTGACCTTGATGATGTGATCGCTAAAGCGGCGGCACGTGATGTGAAATTTATGCTGGCTATCGCCACTACGCTGCCGGGTTTCCATACCCTGAAGAGCCTGGTCGGCGAGCGGAAAAATATTGCGCTCTCCTGCGGCGTGCATCCGCTGAATCAGGAAGAGGCTTATGACGTTGAAGAGTTTCGCCGGCTCTCTGCCGATCCTCAGGTGGTAGCGCTCGGTGAAACCGGGCTGGATTATCACTATCAGCCAGAGACCAAAGATCAGCAGCAGCGCTCATTCCGGGAACATATCCGAACCGGGATCGCGCTGAATAAGCCGATCATCGTCCACACCCGTGATGCGCGCGAAGATACGCTGGCGATTCTGCGTGAAGAGCAGGTTGAGCGCTGCGGCGGCGTGCTGCACTGTTTCACTGAGGATCAGCCCACCGCCGCTAAGCTGCTCGATATGGGCTTTTATATCTCCTTTTCCGGGATCGTCACCTTCCGTAATGCTGAACAGCTACGCGAAGCTGCGCGTTATGTGCCGCTGGACCGGATGCTGGTGGAAACGGATTCACCTTATCTGGCACCCGTGCCGTATCGTGGCAAAGAGAATCAGCCTGCTTATACGCGCGATGTTGCCGATTACCTGGCGGTACTGAAAGGTGTCGATGTGGAAACGCTGGCTGCCGCCACCACGCAAAATTTCTCAACGCTGTTCCATATCCCGATGAGCCAGCTCGGCGCCTGATCGGCTTTTATTTCAGCCTCTGTAATTAATCTGTAACCTGCCTATATGACCCTGTTTTTTCAGACAGGGTCAGCTTTTTATCGTCAATTACCGATGCACGTCAGTGAGAAATTTCGTAAAGTGCGCCCCTGTGATTGTCGAAACGTGATAGCCATCAAAGTAACAAAAGGGGATTTATTTTACCCTTCGTAATAAATCAAAAGGCGGTCACCGCCAGCCCGGCAAAGAATCCTCCCTCTTTGCCATGCGCATTGCGCAAATATGCACTCATACTCAGGAGCTTCACGCTATGTTCAAAAATGCTTTTGCCAACCTTCAAAAGGTCGGTAAATCGCTGATGCTGCCGGTATCGGTTCTGCCGATAGCCGGTATTTTGTTAGGGGTCGGTTCAGCCAATTTTAGCTGGTTACCTGCAGTGGTTTCGCATGTAATGGCAGAGGCGGGTGGATCGGTGTTCGCCAACATGCCGCTGATTTTTGCTATCGGTGTGGCGCTGGGCTTTACCAATAACGATGGCGTTTCGGCACTGGCAGCAGTTGTTGCCTATGGCATCATGGTGAAAACCATGGCGGTGGTTGCGCCGCTGGTGCTGCATATGCCTGCGGCAGAGATCGAGGCTAAACACCTCGCCGACACCGGGGTACTGGGCGGTATTATCGCGGGTTCCATCGCCGCCTATATGTTCAACCGCTTCTATCGCATTAAACTGCCGGAATATCTGGGCTTCTTTGCCGGTAAACGTTTTGTGCCGATTATTTCCGGTCTGGCCGCTATCATTCTCGGCGTGCTGCTCTCCTTTATCTGGCCACCGATTGGTTCCGCGATTCAGGAATTCTCGCAGTGGGCGGCCTATCAGAACCCGGTTGTCGCCTTTGGTATTTATGGCGTAATCGAACGCGCACTGGTGCCGTTTGGTCTGCATCATATCTGGAACGTTCCTTTCCAGATGCAGATTGGTGAATACACCAATGCGGCAGGTCAGGTGTTCCACGGTGATATCCCACGCTATATGGCGGGTGACCCGACCGCAGGTAAACTCTCAGGCGGCTTCCTGTTCAAAATGTACGGTCTGCCAGCGGCAGCGATTGCTATCTGGCATTCAGCGAAGCCTGAAAATCGCGCTAAAGTAGGCGGTATTATGATCTCCGCTGCGCTGACCGCATTCCTGACCGGTATCACCGAACCGATTGAATTCTCATTCATGTTCGTCGCACCGATCCTGTATGTGATCCATGCGCTGCTGGCAGGTCTGGCATTCCCAATCTGTATCCTGCTCGGTATGCGTGATGGCACCAGCTTCTCACACGGTCTTATCGACTTTATCGTGCTGAGCGGCAACAGCAGCAAAATCTGGCTGTTCCCGATTATCGGTATCATCTACGGCCTGATTTACTACACCATATTCCGCGTGCTGATCGCCAAACTGGATCTGAAAACGCCTGGCCGTGAAGAGAGCAGCAACAGCGAGCAATCTACCGCGACCGGTACAGAGATGGCGGGCAAACTGGTGGCGGCGTTTGGTGGTAAAGAGAACATCACTAACCTGGATGCCTGTATCACCCGTTTACGCGTCAGCGTCGCTGATGTGGCTAAAGTGGATCAGACTGAACTGAAAAACCTCGGCGCCCGTGGCGTGGTGGTAGCCGGTTCCGGTGTGCAGGCAATTTTCGGGACTAAATCCGATAACCTGAAAACCGATATGGATGATTACATCCGCAGCATGTAATGATTCAGCGAAATGAAAAAGCCCCGCTAAGCGGGGCTTTTTTTTGGGGCGCGTGTTACAGGTAAACGCGCAAGTACTCAGTCAGGCAGAGCAGGGCCATCGCCTGACCGTAAGGCATTGAGGTGAGAGGAACAGTGCGGTAGTAGTCCAGGTCACTGCCCATCGCGGTTCCAAAGGAAACCTGTTTCAGCTCGCCATCGTCATCGATATTCGCAATCACGCCGCGCAGCGCTTTTTCTGCTACCTCCAGATACTCCGCGGGGAGATAGCGCTTGCGAACCCCTTTCAGAATGCCATAGGCAAATCCTGCCGTGGCAGAGGCTTCCGGGTAGCTGTTCGGGTCATCAAGCAGAGTGTGCCACAAGCCGCTGCTGTGCTGACAGGCCTTAAGCGCTTTGACCTGGGTCTCCAGAACCTGCTGCAGGAAGCGGCGGGTCGCGTGATGCTCAGGCCAGTTCATCATCTCCAGGAAGTCAGGAATCACAATCGTCACCCAGCTGTTGCCACGCGCCCAGCGTGCATCAGCAAAGTTATGGCGACCGTCGAAGTTCCAGCCGTGGAACCATAAGCCGGTTTCACGATCCATCAGATACTGGGTGTGTAGCAGGAACTGATAGCTCGCTTCTTCCACCCACTCATCGCGTTTCAGCAACTGGCCGATTTTGGCCAGCGCCATGACGCTCATCATCAGCGTATCGTCCCAGAGCTGCTGGGTGTTTTCATTGTTATAGACGATGTGCTGCAGGCCCCCCTGTTCGGTGCGCGGCATTTCATACATGACCCACTCAGCCCAGCGCTCAAGTACCGGCACCCAGGCCGGGTTACCGGTCTCTTCATAACGGTAAGCCAGCGTCAGAAAAGGACAAACGGTATTCACATTTTTGGTCGGCGTTCCTTCCGCCAGACGCTCAGTGAACCATTCATCAATGATCGCCAGCGTCTGCTGGTCGCCGGTTTGCTGATAGTAGTGCAACATGCCATACAGACCGATGCCATGTGTCCATTCCCAACCCGCCCAGCCTTTGGTATCAATCACCCGGCCATCGTCCAGCCGCAATAAAAATTCGCCTGTCTCATCGGTGATGTTAACCAGATTTTGTGTCAGCTTTTGAATCAGCTGTACCAGTTCGCTGCGTGGCAGCAGATGCTCAGGTTGGCACAATAATTTGCTGTGTTTAACGGGAAATACAGTCATGGTTTATTCCTGTCGTTTTAAGGTCGAGTTTATAGAAGGGTGTAAAGAGGGATGCGCGGACAATTTTTCCGGCGCTGGCTTATTCCGGTTAAGGAAGCCAATGTTATTGTTGCCCCACAGATTTTCGTAAGGCATGCCAGCCAGTGTTTCAACTATCCCGCGTGCTTCCGGGGTGATGCTTTCCGGCACGATGCGGTCCGCTTCACGCATTTTCAGCGTTTCCTGGCGCAGGACAGTATGGGTCTGCAGATTAAGTTTAAAGCGCAGTGACACGATAAAGCCGCAGGCCAGAACGGCCACTGTACCGATACTCAGGATCGCCAGGATGGTGTGGCTGACGCCGGGTACCTGGGTTGCCTGGCCAGAGACAAAACCAGAGAGCTGCAGCACGATACCGACCAGCATGACGGCACCCGCCTGCGACGCTTTACGCGTCAGGGTCATAATGCCGGCAAAAATGCCTTCACGGCGCTGACCGGTGATGGCCTCATCGACATCCGCGATATAGGTGTAGGTGTTCCATGGCACATAGTTAATGCCGCCACGTCCCAGACCTGCCAGGGCAGAGATCACTAACAGCAGTGACATATTGTCGTTCATGCCGGCATACCATAATCCGGCATAGGATAGCGACGCCAGGCCAAACAGGATGGCCACCAGACGGTAGGCAGGTGCAGGCCCCATGCGGATACAGAGCGGGATCATCGCCATCACAGCAATAAACTGCAGCACTGCCATGGTGCCCATCAGGCTGGAGGCAACCTGAGCACTCTGCATCAGCACAAACACCACATACCAGGTAAAGACGGCATTAAACACATCCTGGGCGATATAGCCGCCGAGATACATGCCAAGGTGCTGGCGGAAGATGCGAATACGTAAAGTTGAGGCCAGCTCGACATAGAGCCGTTTAAGGTTCTGCATCAGCGTCAGCTGCTGTTTTTCCTGCTCAGCACGCCGCGACTCGGCAGAGAAATCATCCGGGTGACGTTCCCAGGTAAAGCACCACACCAGCGTCAGCACCAGTGCGCAGATTATCGAGAACACCAGGCTGGCGTAGAAAAAGGAGTCGGGATTATCTTTGCCCAGCATACCCAGTAAAATGCCGGGTAAAAATGCGGCCAGAATGGCTGAGAGCTGCGCCAGACCAATACGCGCGCCGGAGAACCGGGTTTTCTGTTTGAAATCGTCAGTCATTTCCGGGACCAGCGTTTCATAAGGTACCAGGATCATGGTGTAGACGATATCAAACAGCAGGTAAGTGCAGAGATACCACCAGAAGCTCATGTCGCTGACCCACATCAGGCTATAACTGAATACACAGGGTATGCCTGACAGGATAAAGAATTTGCGGCGGCCAAAGCGTTTGCCCAGCCAGGTTGAGCCAAAGTTGTCGGTAATAAAGCCCATGAGCGGGCTGACCACGGCATCCAGCACGCGAGCGGTAGCAAAGATTAAGGTGGCCTGAATCGGGGTTAATCCACAGAAGGTGGTATAAAAATAGAGCAACCAGGCGGCTGTGAGCGCCGTGGTGCCTGCTCCGAGAAAATCTCCGGAACCATAGGCCAGATAGTGGCCAAGACCAATTTTACGTGAGCGCATGGCTAATGCTCCTTGATGTTATATGGCGGTATATCCCTGGTGACGCCGGACTTCTCACCCGGACTGGTTAGCAAAGTAGAGCTGACCGGGCGGCTAAACCTTCGCAATTTGGCTAACGCCTGGGCTGAAGTGGCAGCCATATAAAGAAAAGGGTGGCGAAATTCTAATTTATAAAACAGCGTTTCATTTTAATGGTATGGCAGGCAGCTTGCGAGCATCTGGAATGCTGTTCAGGTGACAGAGGAGAGGAGCTGCTGCAAAGGCAGGCGAACAATGCAAGAAAAGTGGTACTGAGGTTGAAAGAAAACAAATTTCTCCCGCATACTGATTGATTACGACTCAGGCTCAAGGAATTGCACCATGGCTGAAGAAACCATTTTTAGTAAAATTATCCGCCGCGAAATCCCCGCTGATGTGGTTTATCAGGATGAACTGGTTACGGCTTTCCGCGACATTTCGCCTAAAGCACCGACCCATATTTTAATCGTGCCAAATGTGCTGATCCCAACGGTCAACGAGGCGGAAGCGGCCCATGAGCATGCGCTGGGACGTATGTTTACCACCGCAGCGAAAATCGCCCGTCAGGAAGGGATCGATCAGAATGGTTATCGGCTGATTGTGAATTGCAATCAACATGGTGGTCAGGAGGTCTATCACATCCATATGCATCTGCTGGGCGGCGAACCGCTGGGCCCGATGCTCTCAGACTGACCTGATAACGGAAAAAAGCTATGCGATCCTGGCTGACTGGCCTGCCGATCCTGCTCTGCCTGACGGCCTGCAGCAGTGAAAAACCGATGATCAATACCTCACAGTCGCTGGTGATGGAGTCTTCTGTGCTGTCAGCAGGGATCATTACCGATGAACCGACGCTGGATGAGAACGATGGACTGAAACGAGCCACCAGCGTGCTCTATAATCAGCGCGAAACACCGGTTGTTGTGCACTATCGTTATTACTGGTATGACGACAAAGGTCTGGAAATCACCCCGCAGGAACCGGCGCAGACCGTTACCGTTCCGGCGCAGGGCAGTATTGTCGCCACCTCGCAGCTGGGTAACCTGACTGCCAGCAAGGTTCGTCTTTATCTCTATCTTTAAGGATTTTCTACGTGATACGCAGTGTTAATCGTACCGGAGCGCTCCTGATGGCGCTCATTCTGACCGGCTGTGTAGTGAAACAGCAGCAGCCCGCCACGGTTGAACCGACCCAGCCAGCCGAGCCGGTGCAGCCTGTTCCGCAACCTGAGCCGGTGCCACAACCGCAGCCTCAGCCTGTGCCACAGCCACCGAAGCTGGTCACTATCAACTGGGATGCCAGCGTACAGCCGCTGGTGGCGCAGATGTTGCAGGCCGCCAGCGCCGAGCCGGGTAGCGTGTTGCTGGTCGACCGCATCAAAAACAGCACCAATGGCGCGCTGCAAAGCGAGAAAGCAACAGCGGCTATTCAGAATGCGCTGAACAACAATGGCAAATTCACGCTGGTTTCTGCCGATCAGCTGGCGCAGGCCAAGCAGACGCTGGGATTATCGCCGGAGGACAGCCTGAACTCGCGCAGCAAAGCGATTGGTCTGGCACGCAACGTTAATGCCCAGTATGTGCTCTACAGTAACGCACGCGGCGATGTTAAAGCGCCAGCTCTGCAGATGCAGCTGATGCTGGTTCAGACCGGCGAGATCATCTGGTCCGGCAACGGCATTGCACAGAATTAATCCCGTCTTTCAGCGGATAATTCAGCAGGCGACCGGCGAGCCAGGAAAGGTATCAACTATCCCGCTGGCCGGTCTGACCGGTCACAGTCAGAAGATTGTCAGCTCGCGCGGTACCTTCATCGCGCGGGCGGCGCCACAACCGGCAATTCCATTTGTGGATCGGCAGCGCGAATTCCGGCTGTTGAGAAAAATGCGAGCCAGCGGACTGGCACCGCAGCCCGTTGCTGGTCATCGTCAGGGCATTGTGCTGACCTGGTGCGCAGGCGACGCGCTGGATGAACAACGCTTCATCCAGCAGCGTCCGCAGATTGTGGCACTGCTGCGGCAGCTGCATCAGCAGCCGTTAACCGGCTATCGTCTGCAGTTGTTGCCGCTGTTATGGCGCTACTGGCAGCTCTCGCCACAGCGGCATCACCGCTGGCTGCGGGCGCTCAGACGTCTGACGCAGCAGGGCGAACCTCAGCCATTAAGGCTGGCACCGCTGCACATGGATCTGCATGCCGGAAATGTCATACAGAGCCCGGAGGGCCTGCGTCTGATCGACTGGGAATATGCCGCTGATGGCGATGTGGCGCTGGAGCTGGCGGCCGTCTGTGCCAGCGATCCGCCGCATCAGACCGACTGGCTGGCAGAGTACGCCGCAGCGATGCAGCTGCCGCTTCCGGTGCTGGTGCAGCAGGTCAGACGCTGGCAACCGTGGCTGCGTCTGCTGATGGCCAGCTGGTATCAGCTGCGTGCCGGTCAGGGTGACGACGACACATTACACCAGCTGGCCCGACAGAGCTGGGAACAGATTTAATCGCGTTATGCAGGTGCGTAACGCTACAGGATTCAGGTTATGAGATCACATTTACCCGGCCCGCTGATGCTCGACGTTGAGGGTTATGAACTGGATGGCGAAGAGCGCGAGATCCTTAAGCATCCACTGGTAGGCGGCTTAATTTTATTTGCCCGAAACTATCACGACCCGGCCCAGCTGGCAGAGCTGGTGCGGCAGATCCGCGCGGCCTCTCACGCCCGGCTGGTGATTGCGGTGGACCAGGAGGGCGGTCGCGTGCAGCGTTTCCGTGACGGCTTTACCCAACTGCCCGCCATGCAATCTTTTGCGGCGCTTCACGATGCAGAAACCGCCGGTGAAATGGCGCAGCAGGCGGGCTGGCAGATGGCAGCCGAGATGATTGCCATGGATATCGATATCAGCTTCGCGCCGGTGCTCGACATTGGTCATATCAGTGCTGCGATTGGCGATCGTTCTTTCCATGCCGATCCGTCCATCGCGCTTGCTGTTGCCCGCCGCTTTATTGCGGGGATGCATGAGGCAGGCATGAAAACGACAGGCAAACATTTTCCGGGACATGGCGCGGTCAGCGCTGATTCGCATAAAGAGACGCCACGCGATCCACGCGATGAAAAGACGCTGCGTGAGCACGACATGGCGATTTTCAGCAAGCTGATTACCGAGCAGGCACTGGATGCGATTATGCCTGCACATGTCATCTACACTGACGTTGATCCGCTGCCCGCCAGTGGTTCGCCCTACTGGCTCAAAACCGTGCTGCGTGAGCAACTGGGCTTCGACGGTGTGATTTTCTCCGACGATCTCTCAATGGAGGGCGCCGCCGTGATGGGCAGCTATCCTGAGCGGGCGCAGCAGTCTCTTTCTGCCGGTTGTGACATGATTCTGGTCTGCAATCAGCGTCAGGGTGCCATTAGCGTGCTGGATA
Source organism: Pantoea sp. S62 (assembly GCF_016658625.1). NCBI lineage: Bacteria > Pseudomonadati > Pseudomonadota > Gammaproteobacteria > Enterobacterales > Erwiniaceae > Pantoea > Pantoea sp. S62. Next base: position 346,954 of record NZ_JACVVI010000002.1, read on the forward strand.
ACCTGATCCCGGTCGGGTCAGAGCGGGTTACGCAGCTGTATCATCAGGGCAGGTTCACCCGCGATGAGCTGCAGGCAACGCATCGCTGGAAAAACAATGCCCAGCAACTGAGTGCACTTCAGGAACGCTGGCTGGCTCACAAAGCGTCGTGGTAAGCAGTGACTGCCCGGCGCTATCACTAACCTGAGGATTATCATGATCATCTATCTGCACGGTTTTGATTCCAGTAGTCCGGGCAATCACGAAAAGGTGCTACAACTGCAATTTATCGATCCTGATGTCAGGTTGCTCAGTTACAGCACCCTCCATCCTAAACATGACATGCAGTTTCTGCTGAAAGAGACCGATAAAATGCTGACGCTCTCCGACGACGATCGTCCGCTGATTTGCGGCGTCGGGCTGGGCGGCTTCTGGTCAGAGCGCATCGGTTTTCTGTGTGGTATCCGGCAGGCAATCTTCAATCCCAACCTCTTTCCGCAGGAGAACATGGAAGGGAAGATTGACCGGCCAGAAGAGTATCAGGACATCGCCACCAAATGCGTCAGCGATTTTCGCGAACGCAATCGTGACCGCTGTCTGACCTTTCTCTCCCGTCAGGATGAGGCGCTGGACAGCCAGCGCACCGCCGGGCAGCTGCATCCCTTCTATGAAATTGTCTGGGACGAGAACGAGGGGCATAAATTCAAAAACATATCCCCACATCTTCAGCGGATAAAAGCTTTCAAAACATTAGGTTAAGCCAGACAGGCACCGAAAGGTGCCTGTTTTTATTACGTAATTATCTGAGTTTTATTTCCTCGCTTTGATGTATATCAATATTCTTATGTTCTCCTCTTCCCGCCATGCTATTCTGCGAGCAGATAGCGATTTTAACTTCGCCAACCCTATGTTTCTTAAGGTTTAATTTAACCTTTGGTTAACTTTTGGTTCACAATTTGAGGGGGTCTTTGTTGACTACGTCTGTTAAGAGAATTGTTATTGTCGGAGGGGGAGCGGGCGGCCTGGAAATGGCGACGCAGCTGGGCCATAAACTGGGTCGTAAAAAGAAGGCCGAGATTATCCTGGTGGATCGTAACCACAGCCATCTGTGGAAGCCGTTGCTGCACGAAGTTGCTACCGGTTCGATGGATGAAGGCATTGATGCGCTGAGCTATCTTGCCCATGCACGCAATCACGGTTTCGAGTTTCAGTTGGGTTCGCTTACCGACATCGATCGCAGCCGCAAAGTGATCCGTCTGGCCGAAGTGCTGAACGCACAGGGCGAAGTGCTGGTGCCACAGCGTGAAGTGGCCTATGACCAGCTGGTGATGGCACTGGGCAGCACCTCAAATGATTTCGGCACGCCGGGCGTCAAAGATCACTGCATCTTCCTGGACAATCCGCATCAGGCACGCCGTTTCCACAACGAAATGCTCAACCTGTTCCTGAAATTCTCTGCCAGCGAAGGCAAGGTCGAGAAAGTTAACATCGCCATCGTGGGCGGCGGCGCAACGGGCGTTGAGCTGTCAGCGGAGCTGCACAATGCGGTCAAACAGCTGCACAGTTACGGTTTCAAAGGACTGGGACGCGAAGCGCTGAACGTAACGCTGGTGGAAGCGGGTGAACGTATTCTGCCTGCACTGCCACCGCGCATCTCAGCTGCGGCGCATCAGGAGCTGACCAAACTGGGCGTGCGCGTTCTGACGCAGACCATGGTTACCAGCGCTAAGCAGAATGGCCTGAATACCAAAGGCGGTGAGTTTATTGAAGCCGATCTGATGGTCTGGGCGGCGGGCATCAAAGCGCCGGACTTCCTGAAAGAGATTGGCGGACTGGAAACCAACCGCATCAATCAGCTGGTGGTAAAAGAGACGCTGCAGACTACGCTGGATGATGACATCTACGCCATTGGCGACTGCGCCTCCTGCGCATTGCCGGGCGGCGGCTTTGTGCCGCCTCGTGCCCAGTCAGCGCACCAGATGGCCTCACGCGCAATGGACAACATCCTGGCGCAGCGCCACGGCAAACCGCTGAAGGCTTATGTCTACAAAGATCATGGTTCGCTGGTGTCGCTCTCCCGCTTCAGTACGGTCGGCAGCCTGATGGGCAACCTGATGCGCGGTTCAATGATGGTGGAAGGGCGCATTGCGCGCTTTGTCTACATCTCTCTTTATCGTATGCACCAGATTGCACTGCACGGCTATTTCAAAACCGGCCTGATGATGCTGGTCGGCAGCATCAACCGGGTTATCCGCCCGCGGCTTAAGCTGCACTAAGCAACTGCGCTTAATCTGGTAAAGGCTGAGCCTCCTCCATTCTGAGGGGGCTTTTTTATGCCCTGAAAAGTGGCTGAAACCGATTCCGGCAGCAGAAAAAGACCTTAATCTCGCCAGCATTAATACATTGATTAACACGGCTTAATGAATTGCCTGTAGCGATCGCCAGCTGACAGGGAAGGAGGACTGGAATTACGTGCCATCTTAAATAAGAGGTAAGTCCGGGTGGTCAGATTTAATCGTGAACCCTCTTTCCAGCGTGTCCGACATCCATTTAAGTCGGAACATCCGGGCTGCAGATTTTACCCAGCTTGCTGCGTCGACGATTCAACACGAGCTGATGCACGGCTGAACAGGCTTCTGTCCCTGCTATGAGCGGATTTCTGGTCAGGGATGGTACGTTTTTAAATGGGGCGCGCAGTTTGCTATTGTAAGTTTTATGTAAGTTTTTCTGCATTTTTTCTTGAGATTTGAGATTGCGGCGGCATAATGTGCGCAGAGTAAGCAGCCATATACATTTTGTAACATCTTAACCAAATGGACAGGTTATGCGGCCCGATAAAAATGGACTTCTCGCAGCGCTGGCACTTCTGCCCGGCGCGCTGCTGATCAACGCCCTGGCAGTGCACACGGTGCAGGCGGCACCCGGTGATGAGCAATTGCAGCATCAGCAGGCGCAACAGAAAGCGCGTCAGGAGCGGCTGATGCCGCAGGTGCCTGATGTGCGTCTCTCAGAAACGGTTCCGTCACCTTCCCGTCTTAAGTTTCCGCAGGAAACCCCCTGTTTTGTTATTCAGAAGGTCAGCCTGTCCGGGCAGGAAGCGCTGCCACACTGGGTGCCTCTGCAACGTCTCGCCAGTCAGGCGAATGGCCACTGTCTCGGCGTAAAAGGGATTAGCCAGTTAATGGGCACGCTGCAAAACCGGCTGATTAATCACGGCTGGGTGACAACGCGCGTACTGGCTCCGCAGCAGGATCTGCGTCAGGGCGTGCTGCAGCTGCTGATTGTGCCCGGCCGGATCCGCAATGTGGAACTGTCACCCGCCTCATCACGCTACGTCAGCCTGTGGCCGACATTACCCGCTCATGCCGGCAATCTGCTGGATTTGCGGGATATTGAACAGGGGCTGGAGAACCTGCAGCGTCTGCCGACGGTAGAGGCGCACATGGCGCTGCGCCCTGGCCTCAATCCGGGTGAAAGTGACATTGTGATTGAACGCACGCAGCATCGTTTCTGGCGACTCGGCGCATGGCTGGATGACTCGGGCACCGAAAGTACCGGGCGTTACCAGAGCGGGATCATGCTGGCGCTGGATAATCCCACCTCCCTCAGCGATCTCTTCTACCTGACCGCCAGCCGCGACCTGGGATTTGCGGGCAGAAAAAGCAGCAAAAGCCTGTCAGGACACTACTCGGTACCTCTGGGCTACTGGCTGTTTGGCGTTACCGCCAGCGACTACGATTATCATCAGACGGTTGCCGGTTACAGCCGCGATTTTCTCTACGCCGGTAAGAGCCGATCGCTGGATGTTCAGGCCAGTCGGGTGATCTACCGCAATGCGACCGCCAGAACCACCGTCAGCGCTGATGTGCTGGTCAAAGCGTCACGCAACTTCATCAACGACACCGAAATTACCAGCCAGCAGCGCCGTACCAGCGCATGGCGACTCGGCCTGTCGCACCGGCACTATATCGGCGCCGCCACGCTGGACGGCGGTGTCAGTTATCAGCGCGGCACGCGCTGGTTCGGTGCGCTGCCCGCCTGGGAGGAGTCCTATCAGGATTCCACCTATGCCACCGCGCTATCAAAAATTCTGACCTGGCAGGCGGGACTCACCACGCCGTTCACGCTGGGTAATCAGCATTTAAGTTACAACATCCAATACCGTCGCCAGATGAGCAACACCCCGCTGACAGCGCAGGATGAGTTTGCGATTGGCAACCGCTGGACCGTGCGCGGTTTTGATGGTGAACGCACCCTGAGTGCCAGCCGGGGCTGGACCGTTCAGAACACGCTGGCCTGGCAGACGCCGCTGCCTGCGCAGGAACTCTACCTGGGCGCCGACTATGGCGAGGTAGGGGGCAACAGTGCCTCACAGGGTGGGCCACTGGGACGTCATCTGGCGGGTGGCGTCATCGGGCTGCGCGGCGGCATCACGCCCGCCGGTGTCAGTTACGACTTGTTTGCCGGAATGCCTCTGTCGAAACCGGACGGCTTCAAAACCGATCCTGTAACGTTTAGTTTTAGCGTGAACTGGAATTACTAAATCCTTTATCAATATTGCTGACAATGGACTGTGCGCATTATGAATAAACTTTGCTATCGCCTTATCTTCAACCGGGTTCGCGGCATGTTAATGGTGGTGTCCGACATCACCCGCAGCGGTTATTCACGCGTTGCCCGATGCCGTCAGCGCACCTCACAGTCTGAAGCGCAGGTGCGGATTTCACCGCTCAGCTTTGCTCTCTGGCTGGCAGCGGGCGTGGTCAGCCTGCCGGTTCAGGCTAATATTGTGGCAGACAGCAGCGCGCCGGGCAGCCAGCAGCCTACGGTCATGGCCACTGCCAACGGTCTGCCGCAAATTAACATTCAGACGCCCAACAGTCAGGGCGTTTCCCGCAATCAGTACAGCCAGCTCGACGTCGATGCGCGTGGCGCAATACTGAACAACAGTCATCAGAACACCGCGACTCAACTGGGCGGTATGGTGGCGGCAAACCCCTGGCTCTCAAAGCAGGAAGCGACGGTCATCCTCAATGAGGTGAACAGCCGTAACCCGAGCCAGCTGAACGGCTTTATCGAAGTGGCGGGTAAACGGGCGGCGGTAGTGATTGCTAACCCTTCAGGCATCACCTGTAACGGCTGCGGATTTATCAATGCCAGCCGCAATACGCTCACCACCGGGCAGGCGCTGATCGAAAATGGTCAGCTTAAAGGCTTCGATGTGAATGGCGGCCGCATCAATATCGAAGGTAAAGGCCTGAATGACAGCGATGCGGACTACACCCAGATCATTGCGCAGTCGGTAGCGGTGAACGCCAGAGTGCATGCCCGTGAACTTAATGTGGTCACGGGCAGGAACCAGGTCGCGACTGAAAGTAACGTCACGACGGTTAAAGCGGATGATGGGGCGACACGGCCTGAGTTTGCGCTTGATGTGGCGGCAATTGGCGGCATGTATGCCAATAAAATTACCCTGACCGGGACTGAAAAGGGCGTTGGCGTGCGGAATGCCGGTGAACTGGGGGCCAGCGCCGGTGAGCTGCATCTGACGGTGGATGGCCGGCTGGAGAACAGCGGCACGCTGCAAAGTCAGGCCGCACTGCAGATAGCCAGCAATGGCGACCAGGATAACCGCGGGAATATCGTCTCACAGCAGGATGTTACGCTGACGTCCGGCGGTACGCTGCGCAACAGCGGTCTGGTGAGCGCGGGCAGAAACGCCACGCTCTCTGCCGGCACCCTGCAGAGTAGTGCTGAAAGCACGCTGGCGGCAGGCGTTGACGGCAACGGTACACTGAGTCAGCCCGGCAATCTGCTGCTGAACAGTCAGGGCGAGCTGAAAGCTCAGGGTAAAAATCTGGCGCATGACCAGATTCAGGCGCGGGGCAGCCGGGTCGATCTGGCCGGCAGTCAGACCTCAGCCGATGCGATTGCGCTGACCTCCACCCAGGCGGATATCAGTACCCAAGGTGCAACGGTAGCGGGCCGCACGCTCGGGATCCAGGCCGCAACAGCGCTTAACAATGATGATGGCAAACTGTCTGCTGGCAGCCTGGCCATCACAGCCCAAAACGTCAGTAACAATCGCGGTCTGCTGCGCCAGCAGAACCGTGAAGCGCTGACTCTCTCCACCGGTTCATTACTCAACAATCAGGGTACGCTGAGCAATGAAGGCGATACCCGGCTGCAGGCACAGCACATTGAAAATCGCGGTGGACTCATCGCAGGCAACGGTGATTCGCTGCAGCTTGATACGCCATGGCTGGATAATCAGGGCGGCACGGTGCAGCTGGCGGGCAACGGCGCGCTGACCCTTAATGCAACCCGGCTTGAAGGCAATAAGGGCAATCTGCTGTCAGCGGGTGCGTTAACGCTCAGCGGTGACAGGATCGATCTCTCAGAGGGACATACCCAGGCAGAGGCGCTGACGCTGACGGCGGGCACGCTGGATCACCATCAGGGTCTGCTGTCGCAGCGTGGCACAGGCGAGATGGCGATTGCGGTTTCAGGTGATGCAGACAACCGTGGTGGACGGATAGAGAGCGGCGGTAATCTGCGCGTCACATCAGCCAGCCTAGATAACAGTGGCGGGACGCTACTGGCGGCGGGCAGCGGCGATCTGCAACTGCAGGTTCAGGAAACCCTGACGAACGTACAGGGGGCGCTGCAGGCCAGCCACAATCTGCAACTTAATAGTGCTGGCCTGAGTAACCAGCAAGGTCGCATCACTGCCATCAGCGGCGATGCCACATTAACGACCAGTCAGGCTATCGATAATGAGCAGGGCCGCATCGAAGCGGGCCAGCAACTCACCCTGCGCAGCCAGGGAGTAGATAACCACAGCGGAACCGTGCTCGGTGAGGGGGTAACCCTCGATACCCAACAGGGCCAGATCGGTAACACCGGTGGAAATCTGGTGGCCCGGCGCGATTTGAAGATCTCCAGCGGTAAAACGGACAATAGCACCGGCCTGATACAGTCCGGCGGCGATCTGGCGATCAATACTCACGACCAGGCCCTGATCAATCGTGACAGCGGTAAAGCCGGAATAGTCAGCGGCGGCGCACTTGCCATCACCAGCGGCGACTTTGATAACCAGAACGGCGTAATAGCAGCGGCCTCGGCAGCGACGATCAGTAGTGCAGGTGTGACCAACGGTGACGGCACGCTGCTGTCGGATGGCGCACTCACGCTGAACAGTGGCGCGTTCGATAATCAGCGCGGCCTGATCCAGTCCGGTGCATCGCTGTCGCTGGACACCCACGGCGCGCAGCTGACCAACACGGCCAGTGGCGACCGCGGCGGCATTGTGGCGCGCGGTGATCTGCAACTTTTAACCGGAACGATTGCGGGCGACCACGGCGTCATTCAGGGACAAAACCTGTTCATTGATAGCCGGGGCCAGGCTGTCGATATTGAAGCGGGGCTGGTCAGTGCCAGAGGGGAAGTGCAGCTGAGTAGCGGTGCGCTGAATAATCGCGCCGGACGGCTCCAGTCTGGCGGTGATATGCAGCTGGATACGCAGGGAGAGTCGCTGAATAACGCGGCATCCGGCGTTATTGCAGCGGGCGGCAATCTGCATGTGAGTAGCGGTGATATCAACAACAGCGGCGGTTCACTGATCTCGGCGGGCAACGCCCGGCTCAACAGCGGTGCATTGAATAATGCAGATGGCACCCTCACTGCCGATCGTGCGCTGAAGCTGGAGAGCGGCAGCGTGGATAACCAGCATGGCCTGCTGCAGGCGGGTGAGACGCTGTCGCTGAACACCCATGGCGCGCAACTGACCAATACCGCCAGCGGTGAACAAGGGGGGATCGTTGCGGGTGGCGATTTGCTCCTCTCCACGGGCCAGATCGATGGACAGAACGGGGTGATGCTGGGCCAGAATGTCCGCATCGACACCCATCAGCAGACCTTCGATCATCAGCAGGGGCAACTGGGCGCTAAAGGTGCGCTGCAACTGGACAGCGGGCTGCTCAACAACCGTGCAGGCAGGATTGAGTCGGGTGGCGATCTCAATCTGGATACTCATGGCAACGACTTCATTAACCGTGACAGTGGAGCGGCAGGCGGCCTGTTCAGTGCGGGCATCCTGAAGCTCTATAGCGGCACGCTGGATAACCTGCGCGGCTTTATCACCGGCAGCAAAGGGGCACAGATTGCGGCAGGCGACATTCACAACCAGTCCGGCACGCTGACGGGCGGTAAAGGACGGCTTGATCTCACCAGTGGCGAGCTGCAGAACCAGGGCGGTCTGTTACAGGCCGGCAGCGACATGACGCTGGACACCCAGGGCCACGCCCTGATCAATCGCGACAGTGGCAGTCAGCGCGGCATCGTTGCCCTGAACAGTCTGGATTTGCGCAGCGGTGCGATTGATAACCAGACGGGCTTTATTGCCGCCGGAAACCAGGCCACGATCGGTGCCTCTGAGCTGAACAACAGTCAGGGACAAATCGCAGGTAATGGCGGGCTGTTGTTCAGCGGTCAGGCACTGAACAACAGTGACGGTAAACTGCAGTCGGCGGGGGATATCACCCTTAACACATCCGGCCAGACGCTGGCTAACCAGCGCGGACTGATTGCCAGTGGCGGTAACCTTCACATCGACAGTGGCGCGCTGGATAACCAGCAGGGGCAGATACAGGGCGGCACCGATTTGACGCTCAATGCGGGACAAAATGCACTGTTTAATCAGACAGGCAAACTCCTCTCGGCAGGCACGCTATCACTGACGGCAGGTCAGCTCACCAACAGTGACGGGCTGGTGCAAAGCGTCGGTGACGGCTTACTGTCGCTGAGCCAGCAGCTGGATAACCGCAGCGGGCTGATTCAGGGCGGCCAGCAGATGACGATTACCACGCCATCGCTGATCAACCGCGATACCCGACAGAGCGGCAAAGGGATCGAAGCGGGCAGCTTAACCCTCAAAGCCGTCACGCTGGACAACAGCCAGGGTGCGTTACGTGCAAATCAGCGGCTGGCATTAATCGTGCAGCAGGCGCTGGACAACGTCAGCGGGCTGATCTCATCCGCCGATACCCTGACCATCCAGCAGAGTGCGCCAGCCCGGTCTGCTGCCTCTAAAACCCAGCAGCGTCGGATGCTGGCCATCAATAATGCGCCGGGTCAGACGCTGACTATCAACAACCAGCAGGGCACCCTGATCGCCGATCACGACGCGCAGATCAACGCGGCTGCGCTGAGCGGCGACGGGCAGGTGTTATCGCAGGGCGATCTTGGCATCACCCTGGCGGGTGATTTCCATAATACCTCGGCGGTCAAAGCCAATGGCACACTGCGCCTGACGACAGGGGGTGACGTCATCAACGACGGCACCCTCGCGGCCCAGCAATCGCTGTACCTGACTGCACAGAACGTCAATAACCAGGCTGGTGGTGAGATCAGCGGCGGACAGACTGACATCACGGCAGCGCATACCCTGAATAATCGTGGTCTGATTGACGGTGGCCTGACGCATCTGGTGGCGGGCGTTCTGAATAACAGCGGCACCGGTCGCATCTTTGGTGATCATATTGCCATTGCGGCTTCGCTGCTCAATAACCTCAGCGAAGAGGGCAAAGCGGCGGTGATTGCTGCCCGACAGCGACTGGATATCGGGGCGGGCACCCTGAATAATCGTGACCATGCGCTGATTTACAGTGATGGCGATCTGCATATTGGCGGCCAGCTGGATGCGAATTATCAGGCCACCGGACAGGGGCAGCAGCTCAACAATGACGGGGCAACCATTGAGGCCGGGCAGGATGCCACGATCAGCATGGCGGAAATCAACAATACCAACCGTCATCTGACCACGCAGGTCGTTACGACTGAAGATAGCCAGCACCATGACGCGGTGCTCAAAGGCCATACTGACCGCTTCGACTGGGCCAAAGTGGACACCAGCAAAAAAAATAAATATGGCGTGCACACGGCAAAAATGCCGGACGGCACCAGCGGCAGCGAGTTTTATGAGTATGACTACCGAAGGGTAGTGAAAGAAACCCAGATCCAGGAGAGCGATCCGGGCAAAATTCTGTCGGGCGGAAATATGACCTTTAGCGCCGGCCGTCTCAATAATCAGGACAGTCAGATTGTCGCAGGAGCCGTACTGGGCGGTCAGATAGGTGAGCTGAATAATCAGGCGACGAAAGGAACGCGCGTCACCACGGACGACGGGAAATCGGTGCGCTGGTACGCGAAAAAGAAGAAAAAGAAATTTGGCGGGACCGAAACTTCGCAGGGCAAGGATCGGAAAACCTATCGCCCGGCCCCCGTAACGGAAACCATCGATCTGCAGACGCTGAGCTGGCAGGCGAATGCCGCGCCGCAGGGCAATGGCTACCAGACCGGCAACCGACAGCAGCAGGGTGTCACTGCACAGGCCGACAGTATTGGCTCGCCTTCTCTTCAGCAGGCGGTTACCGCCGTGGCGCTGAGTGCCACGGATAGCGGCAGTACCTTACTGCCCGCCGGATTGCGCTATGACAGCGCACTGACGCTGGACAAACTCGGCAGCCTCAAAGACCGGCCGCTGCTGTTACCTGCCGGGCAGCAGTTCTCGCTGACGCTGCCCGCGACGGTGGTCGATGGACAGACGATTACGCCGGTGATCCGCGCCGTCTCACCGGACATCCGTCTGCCGGATAACAGCCTCTACCAGTTGCAACCCGGCAGTGACAGCCACTACCTGGTTGAGACCGATCCGCGCTTTGTGAATCAGAAACAGTGGCTCAGCAGCGACTATATGCAGAATGCCCTGACCACCGACAGCAGCCTGATTCTGAAGCGGCTGGGTGATGGTTATTACGAGCAGCGGCTGGTGCGTGATCAGATTATTCAGCTGACCGGCAACCGCTATATCAGCGGATATGGCAGCGATGAAGATCAGTATCGCGGGCTGATGAATAATGGGGTAGCCTTTGGCAAAGCCTACAACCTGGAACTCGGCGTGGCGCTGACCCCGGCACAGATGGCACTGCTCACCAGCGACATCGTCTGGCTGGTGAACCAGACCGTAACGCTGCCGGATGGCACACAGCAGACCGTACTGGTGCCGCAGGTTTATGCGAAGGTAAAACAGGGTGACTTAACCGGCGACGGCGCGTTGATCGGGGGCGGTAGCGTGGCGCTGAATGCCCGCGACGACATCACCAACAGCGGGACCATTCAGGGACGTGATGTGACGCAGCTGACGGCGCAGTCGCTGACTAACAGCGGTTACATCAGCGGCAACACCGTTAATCTTACCGCCCGCCAGGATATCACTAACCTCGGCGGTACCCTGCGTGGCGACAGTCAGCTTACGCTGCTGGCGGGGCGCGACATCACCAGCCAGTCCACGCTGCGCGGCGACGGCACCGACCGCTGGATCGATCGTCCGGCCGGTATCTACGTGCAGGGCAGTGACGGTGCGCTGACGCTGAGTGCACTGAACAATATCACTCTGGCCGCCAGCGATATCGGCAACGCCGGAGAGAAGAGCACCACGAAGATTCAGGCGGGCAATGACCTGACGCTCGGCACCCTCAGCACGCAGCACAGTGAAGACGATAGCTGGAACAGCAGCAACTACCGTCGCATGTCACAGCAGAGTGATGTCGGAACACGCATCAGCGCCGGTGGCGCACTGCAGCTGAGTGCCGGACAGGATATCCGCGCGACCGCCGCTGACGTCACGGCGGGCGGTGCACTGACCGCCAGTGCCGGACGCGACATCGTGCTCAGCGCGGGCAACAGCCGGACCGATCTCACCGAACACAGTAAGCAGACCAGCAAAGGACTGCTGTCGGGCAGCAGTCTGGAAACTCACGACGAGCTGCACAGCAGTCAGGCGCTCAGCACCACGCTGAGCGGCGACAGCGTCCGGCTTCAGGCGGGCCGCGATATTGCCGTGACCGGCAGCAACGTCGCTGGTACGCAGGATGTGGCGCTGACGGCGGGCCGCGATCTCAGCATCACGACCGCCACAGAAACGAATAATGAAGTGCATCAGCGCGAGGAGAAAAAATCGGGCCTGATGGGCAGCGGCGGCATCGGTTTCACCGTGGGTCAGGCAATGCAGAAGAGCAGCACCGACGCCAGCGGCGCACTTCACCGGGGCAGCACGGTGGGCAGCAGCGACGGGAGCGTGACTCTCAGCGCCGGTAATCAGCTTACCGTGCACGGCAGCGACGTGATCGCCGGTAAAGATCTCTCCCTGAGCGGCAGCGACGTGACCGTCAGCGCAGCCGAAAACAGCCACACCGCGCTGACGAAGACCGAGCAGAAACAGAGCGGCCTGACGCTTGCGCTGTCCGGCACGGTGGGCGCGGCGCTGAACACGGCGGTGCAGACCGCCCGCACCGCCGATGAGAGCGATGATGGCCGGCTGAAGGCACTGCAGGGCACCAAAGCGGCGCTGACTGCAGCGCAGGCCGCGCAGGCTTACCAGATGGACGGCGCGCAGACCGACGCGGCGAACGCCAGAAACACCGCTTCGGGCCTGAAGCCGGGCCAGGAAGGTTATGAAGAAGGCTCGACCAGCTCGGTCGGCATCAGCCTCTCGTACGGCAGCCAGTCGTCGAAAAGCGAGACCCGCTCCGAAAGCCGCGATGCGCAGGGCAGTACGCTGGGCGCGGGCGGTAACCTGAACATCACCGCCACCGGCGCGCAGCCGGGCAGCGCGGGCGATATCCTCGTGCAGGGCAGTCAGCTGCAGGCGGTGGGCGACCTCGCGCTGACGGCGAAAAACGACATCAGCCTGCTCTCTGCGCAGAACAGCGAGCGCACCGACAGCACTAACAGCAGCAAGGGCGGCAGCGTCGGCATCGGGCTGACTGCCGGCTCGGGCGGCTACGGTATCAGCGTGTCGGCCAGCGTCAACGCGGGTAAAGGCCGCGCAAACGGCAACGGGCTGACCCACACCGAGACCACGCTCACGGCGGGCAACGGGCTGAGCCTGAACGCCGGGCGCGACACCACGCTGACCGGGGCACAGGTGCGCGGCGAGAGCGTGAAGGTCGACACGGGCCGCAACCTGACGCTGACCTCAGAGCAGGACAGCGACCGCTACGACAGTAAACAGCAGAACGCCAGCGCGGGCGGCAGCTTCACCTTCGGCTCGATGACCGGGTCGGCGAGCGTGAACCTCAGCCAGGACAAAATGCACAGCAACTGGCAGAGCGTAGCCGAACAGACGGGCATCTTTGCCGGTAAGGGCGGCTTTGACGTGACGGCCGGTGAGCACACCCAGCTCAACGGTGCGGTTATCAGCTCCACCGCCAACGCGGATAAAAACCGGCTCGACACCGGCACGCTGGGCTTCAGCAACATTGAGAACCACGCGGACTACAAAACCGAACACCAGAGCGTGGGGATGAGCACCGGCGGCAGCATCGGCAGCCAGTTTGAGGGCAACATGGCGAACGGCCTGCTGGCGGGGCTGAACGGCAGCGGGAGCGCCTCGTCGGTGACGAAGGCGGCGGTAAGCGACGGCACGATTGTTATCCGCGATAAGGCGAATCAGACGCAGGACGTGTCGGCGCTGAGCCGCGACGCAGAGGGGGCGAATCCGGGGCTGGATAAAATCTTCGATAAGGATAGAGAGCAGCGCCGGATGGAGACGGCGCAGCTGCTGGCGGAAATCGGCAGCCAGGCGGGGGACATCGCGCGGACGCAGGGCGAGATAGCGGCGACAAAGGCCGCTACTGAGAAGATGAAAAACATCTCGCCGGACCAGAGAAAGGACGCCGAAGCGCAGTGGCGGAAGGCGAATCCGGGTCATGAACCCACCACGGCCGACATCACCGGTCAGGTGTATCAGACGCTGTACAACCGGGCGATGCTGGACAGCGGAATGGGAACCGGCGGGGCAGTGCAGCAGGGTATCAGCGCGGCGACGGCGGCGATACAGGGGCTGGCGGGAGGCAACATCGCCCAGGCGCTGAGCGGGGCGGCGGCACCGTACCTGGCGGAGCAGATACATACGCTGACGGAGGGCAACCCGCAAGCCAACCTGATGGCGCATGCTGTAGTTGGCGCAGTAGTGGCGCAGGCATCTGGTAACTCAGCTCTGGGCGGAGCGGCAGGTGCCGCGACCGCCTCCGCCGCAACTTCCGTGATAGCGAAAACGCTGTACGGTACGGATGACTATAGCAAACTGGATGAGGCGCAAAAGCAGACCATATCAACTCTGAGTACGCTGGCAAGTGGGCTGGCGGGCGGGCTTGCCGGAGACAGTGGAGCTTCAGCTGTTGCAGGGGCTCAGGCAGGAAAAAATACTTCTGAGAATAACGACATGTTCAATCTGCCGTCAGGGTTGAACAGTTACGGTAGTGCAGCCTCAACGCTTGGGACGTCAATGGAAGGTGCAGGAGCGACACCGGAAGAGATCAACGCGGCAATGAGTAAAAATGTTAAAGGTGATATGCCTGAAGGGGAAAATATAACCAAAGTTATCGTAAACGGTTATAAAGATGGTGTGTTGATTGCGGGTGCGTGGTATTTAGGCCCGGCGGCGTCGATAGGTAAGGTCGTGGGTGGTGCAGTAATCGCAGAAATAGCGAACGGAACATATCAGTGGTTTGATATAAACAGTGTCAAGAACCAGAGTTTGCCTGAAAATCAGCAAAAAACCTGGGATTATTGGGGCAGCGCTTCGGCAGGTATTACGGGAGTACTGGCTCCGGGGCGAAATATATGGCAAAACGCAGGAATCGCGGCAGGTGGAACCCTATTTACTGATGGGCCTGATAAAGGTGCTTTAACTGGTACGGGAGCTGGTTGGGCCATAGGTAGTGTGGTTGGTGTGGTTGCACCGCCTGTATTGAAACCAGTTTTAGGCCCAAGCTCTGGCTTCGTCAGCGATGTTATTGGTTCTGTTGGTGGTGAGTTTATTGGTAATAAAGTTAAAGACAAAATTAACAAAAAGGATTCTAATGATGTTGAACAATAAAAAAAATCAGAATATAAATTTAAGGCTTTTATTTTTAAGTGTTATTTACCTTATTGCCTGCTGTTTCATTTTTTTCTTTATAGCTATTGTTATTATTGATTTAATTTTTGATGGCAAGGTGAATTTAACGCAAGAAGTAATTATAGATATCATCGTTGTAAGCACTATCGCGGGTACTGCGGGAGGGTTAGGTTCATGGGTTTTCGCTAAAATAGATGAACGCAAAGTCCGAAAAACGCCGCCATCCGATCCACAATAAACAGTGATCCCGGCCTACCGAGCCGGGATTTTTTTATCTGCCTGTCACTCTTCAGCCAGCCGGAGAATCAACTGCCCCGGTCCAGTGATCACCTCGATCTTCTGCCCGGTCGTAAATCCCAGCGTTTCCAGCCAGCGGCCTTTAATAGTCAACTGCGGCAGCGGGTTCGGCTGGCCTTTATTAGGCCGGTAACCCACTTTGTAATAATGCACCTGCGATTCGCTGGCGGTAGTTGTGGGCATGTGCGTCTCTGGCTTATGATGCGTATCAGCCATGATCAACTCCTTATCAGTTGGTTGTGGTCAGCGGGCTGTTGGTGTTCCACCACCTTCAGTCCGCGCTAAAATCTCTCGTTACGCTCTTCCTCTCCTGTTTTCTCCTGTTCAAATATACACCTTCCGTCGGGTAAACTCGCTGAAAGCGAAGTAGTAAATTACGAGCCGTCTCTGATAAACGGATTCTTTTTTTCCGGTCTGCATTTCGCTTATCCCTTCTTCATATCGCCTTACGGAATATTCTTTCCCGGCTGAATATCACACTATGATTCCACATTAACCAGCCTTCATTCTGTCTTACTGATTACGCCTTGCCTCCACTAAAGTCGGTAATAAAGGCTGCGACGTGACGCAGCTGTAACATGACTGCGGATGAGCACATCCGGCAGAAGGGAGCATTAACAGCCTCCATAGCTACAGTAAATAAAAATCGTTCCGGCATCAGATTGCAGAACTCCGGCAACATTGCGAAATATGTGCACTGCACAACAGAGCACACTGGTAGGAGCATAAGCATTGGCAGTCAGTTTCAGGTCAGCATTTTTGAATAAGTGCAGGTGTAACTCGCCAATTGCTATTTTCCATACAGGTCAATTTAAATAGATCTGTAACTCAGAGTCTGAATAAAGGGGAATCTTGCGGTCAGATTGAGAATCCGTGTTAATAGACGGTATAAAACCGTGTGGTTTTCTGGATGTATTAGGGATAATATTTTCGGTGATTTTTCTTTTTTTTGTGGCGATGCGGTCTTGATACCTCTGATTATTTTTGGTCTAATAATGCCCTGAAAAATGGATTAATAAATAAAGTACATTAGTTATTCAGGTGGTGAAATTCCTGACTTAACTCAAATTAAATGGACGAAATGCCATTGTGAACGAGTGGGATTTAAATCCCAGATTTCCACAGGTCAGCCTGTTTTAAAACACCCGGGTATAAACAGATGCACTCCGACCCTGTCTGAGCATAAGGCGCGGAGCGCTAAAGGAAATTCCTGGCCGGTACAGGCGGATTGATAAAACGATAACCAGTCCGTCGGGTATGGGTGATTCAGGGAACGAAGTCCTGCGATAAGCGCAGGGAAATAATGTTAAATTATGAAAAGGAATTAACCAGATGACCTCTAAGTTAACGATGCTGGCATTACTGTGTGGCGGTTTGTTCGTGGGCAGCAATGCGCTGGCTGATAATCACACTGTCTCGATCGGCTATGCTCAAAGCAAAGTTGATGACTTCAAAAACATTCGCGGTGTCAATGTTCAGTATCGCTATGAGTGGGACTCTCCTCTCAGCGTTATTGGTTCGTTCAGCTATCTGAAAGGCGATCAAAGTTTTTCTGAGCGCGAAGATTTTTATGGCGATGTCAGCGGGTATGACGGCAAAACTAAAGTGAAATATTACTCACTGATGGCTGGTCCGGCATATCGTATCAATGACTATGTCAGCTTCTATGGATTGATCGGTGTTGCCCATACCAAAGTGGATGAGAACGTGACTTATCTCGGAGCGTATTCCGAAGATTATAGCGAAAATAAATCCTCTTTTGCCTATGGCGCAGGTATTGTCGTGAATCCAGTCAGCAACCTCTCTGTGAGTGTTGGCTATGAAGGTACTCGCGTGAAATATAACGAAGATGTTGCTATCAATGGTTTCAACATTGGTATCGGCTACCGTTTCTGATTTAACGCTAAAATCTGCAACCCTGATCATCTGGTCAGGGTTGTTTTTTTGCGGCCTGTGAAGGGTAAGATTTAATGAATCTCAGGTCTTAGTTAATTGTCAGATATAGATACCTTATTTTATTTTCCTCGCAGGATTAATAAAGTCTTTGCACAATGATTTGGCCAGCCATTTTGTTTAATAGTTGCATCGACCCATAAAGACTGTGCAACGCAACAGGCACCCGGATCCGACATCATTAAAATAATCCCATTTTTATTTCAGTTAAATTAAGGACAATAAACAATGGCGGCAAAAATCATCATCTCCGGATTGATAGCACTATTATTGAGTGGCTGCACCACAGGTTTCAGACCTTCTCTGGATGATTATAAAGAACAGGATGCGGCCCGGATTCGCGTCGCTTCAGAGGGCAATACGGCTCTTCAGTTCTTTGAAAAGCAGGGTTCAGGTTGCTATAAAAAAGTACTGGAACGCCGTATTACTTCTGGCTTTGCCATTCTGGGTATCCCTGTCACAGGGAATAAACGAATAGGTATGCCAGCCTCATCTGATAATAATGGTGTTTTCATCAATGAGTTCACCCTGAAGCCGGGACAAATGATTCGGATCATCCACTACTGGACTGAGACTGGGTACTACCAGAACACTCAAAAATCTGTCACTGCTGAATTTATTCCTCAGGCTAACCATGACTACGATATCGTGGTCAGAGGCTCTGAATATTCAGGCGATAGCGTGTCCATCAAAAATCTCACTCCAGACGGCGCCTTAGTGGGCTGGAGCGACGTGAAGGAATGCCCGTCAGAGAGTATTTTTGATTAGTTTTCTCTTCCTTCATTCCTGAAGCCTGGTTGCTTCAGCAATGAATGTCCACGTTTACGGCATAGTCAGTAACCTGCTTACAGGTAGCGATGGAAATGCCGTTACCAGAACAGGCAGTCAGCGTCTTTATAACGCTTTGTAAAGGTTTATCACATTGATTTAAATACTTAAATTTCTGGCTTAAATCGGTACCAGTAATAATTCGCTGTACCTCAGAACTCTCCTAAAAACTGGCCCTGATAGCAAAGTGACCAATTTCCTCCATTTATCTGATGTTGCATTTTCGGTCCATCTGTAAAACTTCATCTCAACAAACACGGCGCGTCGCGCACGCCGGTTATACCTCAGTTACTGAGGATGCTTTAACAGCAGGATTGCGCGGTAACACTTTTCAGGAGGAACTTCCTGTGAATAAATCAATGTTAGCGGGTATCGGTATTGGTGTGGCAGCAGCGCTGGGTGTTGCCGCCGTAGCGGGCATGAACGTGTTTGATCGCGGTCCTCAATACGCTCAGGTACTGGCTGCAACGCCAATCAAAGAGAGCATTAAACAGCCACGTCAGGAGTGCCGTAATGTCACTCTGACGCACCGCCGGGCCGTACAGGATGAAAACCGTCTTGCTGGCTCTGTATTAGGTGCAGTGGCAGGTGGAGTGCTGGGTCACCAGTTCGGTGGCGGTCGCGGTAAGGATGTTGCGACGGTAGCAGGTGCATTGGCAGGCGGTTATGCGGGTAATCAGGTCCAGGGCGGACTGCAGGATCGTGATACCTACACGACAACCGAACAGCGCTGTAAAACAGTGTATGACAAACAAGAGAAAAAACTGGGATATGACGTGACCTATAAAATAGGCGATCAGCAGGGTAAAATCCGTATGGAAAATGACCCCGGCACGCGTATTCCACTGGATCGCAATGGTCAGCTGATTCTCAACGGTGACCAGGCGTAATTGGGCAAAGCTTTGCCGCACTCGCGGCCACACAGCACGACGTAATGAAAAAGGCGCATCTCAAAGATGCGCCTTTTTTATCGCCATTTTCCCGCACTTTACCGATTAGCTCAGCAAAGCGCGGGCAGAGGGTTACGCCTGATGCTCAGCCAGTTGTGAAACGAAGCCCTGCACCCAATCCATACGGATTTTTCTTTCCGACAGCTCGCGGGTAAATCGCAGGCGTGTTGGCCCATCCAGTTTCCACTGCTGCGGCTCTTTCTGCAGCAGACTAATCAGCCATGCCGGATCGACCTTGTTCTGCGGCGCAAAATCGAAATAGCCACCTTTGTCGCTGGCTTCAATCTTACGCAGACCGACCGCGCGGGCTTTCAGGCGAATAATCGCCACGTCCAGCAGATTACGCGCAGGGTCAGGCAGCAGGCCGAAGCGGTCGATCATCTCAACTTTCAGCTCCTGCAACTCCTCTTCAACCTCCGCGCTGGCAATGCGCTTATAAAGTGAAAGACGGGTGCTGACATCCGGGATAAAGGTCTCGGGCAGCAGCGCTGGCATGCGAAGTTCCACCTCGGTCTGGTTGCTGGTGAGATCCTCCAGTGATGGCTCGCGACCCGCTTTCAGCGCATCCACGGCATTTTCCAGCAGCTCCATGTAGAGCGTGAAGCCCAGCGTCTCCATCTGTCCGCTCTGCTCATCACCCAGCAGTTCGCCCGCCCCGCGAATCTCCAGGTCATGGGTTGCCAGCGCAAAGCCGGCGCCCAGATCTTCGAGTGAGGCGATCGCCTCCAGGCGTTTATGCGCGTCCGTGGTCATAGACTTCGGATGCGGCGTCAGCAGCCAGGCATACGCCTGATGATGCGAACGACCGACGCGACCACGGAGCTGATGCAGTTGCGCCAGACCAAAGTGATCGGCCCGCTCAATGATGATGGTGTTAGCGGTCGGAATGTCGATTCCGGTTTCGATGATGGTGGTACAGACCAGCACGTTGAAACGCTGATGATGGAAATCGTTCATCACCCGCTCCAGTTCACGCTCACGCATCTGTCCATGACCAATCGCCACCCGCGCTTCCGGCACCAGATCGCTGAGGCGCTGCGCCGCTTTCTCAATATTTTCGACGTCGTTGTAGAGGTAGTAAACCTGGCCGCCACGCAGAACTTCACGCAGAATCGCTTCACGGATCACCAGATCGTCGTATTCACGGACAAAGGTTTTTACCGCTAAACGGCGGGCAGGCGGGGTAGCGATAATTGAGAGATCGCGCATGCCGCTCATGGCCATGTTCAGGGTGCGCGGGATCGGCGTGGCGGTCAGGGTCAGGATGTCCACATCGGCACGCATCGCTTTAATGCGCTCTTTGTGACGCACTCCGAACCGGTGCTCTTCATCGACAATCAGCAGGCCAAGGTCGTGCCATTTCAGATCGCTCATCAGCAGCTTGTGGGTGCCAATCAAAATATCGATCTTGCCCTCGCTGGCCTGTTCCAGTACCTGCGCCTGCTCTTTGGCGGTACGGAAGCGGGAGAGCATCTCAATGCGAACCGGCCAGTTGGCGAAGCGATCGCGGAAGTTATCGTAGTGTTGCTGTGCCAGCAGGGTAGTCGGCACCAGCACGGCCACCTGTTTGTGGTTTTCTACCGCCAGAAACGCCGCGCGCATCGCGACTTCGGTTTTACCGAAGCCCACGTCGCCGCACACCAGTCGATCCATCGCCAGCGGCTGACACATATCGCTCAGCACGGCATTGATCGCCTGTGCCTGATCGGGCGTAGTTTCAAACGGGAAACTTTCGCAGAACAGCTGATACTGCTCGCGGTCATGCTTAAAGGCAAAGCCGGTTTTAGCGGCGCGCTGGGCATAGATGTCCAGCAGCTCAGCCGCCACATCGCGTACTTTCTCCGCCGCTTTCTGCCGCGCGCGTGACCAGGCATCGCTGCCCAGCTTATGCAGTGGCGCGTTATCGTCAGCCCCGCCCGCATAGCGGCTGATCAGGTGCAGCGATGAAACCGGCACATAGAGTTTGGCGTCATTGGCGTAAGAGAGCATCAGGTATTCCGCCTCAATGCCGCCTGCTTCCAGCGTAGTCAGGCCGATATAGCGGCCCACGCCGTGCTCCAGATGAACCACCGGCTGGCCGGGATGCAGCTCCGCCAGGTTACGGATCAGAATGTCCGGGTTAATGGTGCGACGGGTATCCTGACGGCGACGGCTGACGCGTTCGCCCAGCAGATCGCTTTCGCAAATCAGCGCCCGGTTGCCCTGGGTATCGATAAAACCGCGCTCGCTGGCCCCGATCATCAGCGTGAAACGATCGTCGACGGTTTCATCAAAACGGTGCACCGGCTGAGGACGCAGTTTAATCCGTGCCAGCAGCTCCTGCAGGCTCTCGCGGCGGCCTTCACTCTCTACCGAGAAGACCACGGCGCCGCTGAAGGTCTCAATAAACTGCCGCAGATGATCGAGCGGCGCTTTCGCCTGCGCCTGAACGGTTAGGTCTGGCAGCGGGGTATAACCGAGATTGGTGTTGGCAGCTTTGGCAGGCAGCACCTCATTGGTCATCTGGATGCGCGGCCAGGCTTTCAGTTCACCCATTAACGCATCGGGACGCAGCCACAGGGTGACCGGCTCCAGCAGCGGCCGCATCGGGTCCACCCGGCGGTTCTCATAGCGCGCCTCAGCATCCTGCCAGAAGCGGGTGGCGCTGCCTTCGAGGTCGCCGCAGTTCACAATCAGGGTGTTGTCAGGCAGATAGCTGAACAGGCTGGGTAACGGCTGCTCAAAGAACAGCGGCTGCCAGTATTCGATGCCCGCGGGCAGCGTGCCTTTGCTGACCTGCTGATAGATGTGCTCCGACTCGCGGCGCACATCAAAAATTTCGCGCCAGCGGCTGCGGAACAGCTCAATGGCGGCTTTGTCGCTGGGAAATTCATGCGCAGGCAGCAGGTTAATTTCTGCCACCGCTTCCAGCGTGCGCTGATTATCGACGTCGAACAGACGCAGGCTGTCGATCTCATCATCAAAAAAGTCGATGCGATAGGGCTGATCGCTGCCCATCGGGAACAGGTCGAGCAGGGCGCCGCGCGTGGCGTATTCGCCGTGCTCCATGACCTGATCGACATGACGATAACCCGCCTGCTCAAGCTGATCGCGCAGCCGGTCGCGTGACAGCTTTTGTCCCTGCTTCATCACCAGCGCATGACCGTGCAGGAAACTGTGCGGACAGACGCGCTGCATCAGGGTGTTGACCGGCATGATCAGCATGCCGCTCTGCATCACCGGCAGTTGATAGAGGGTCGAGAGGCGCGCGGAGATAATATCCTGATGCGGCGAGAAGCTGTCATACGGCAGCGTCTCCCAGTCGGCGAGGTGCACCACCGGCAGATCGGTAAACTGACGGATTTCATCCAGCAGACGCAGGGCGGTTTGGGTATCGGGGGTAATCATCAATACCGGGCCAGCATGACGTTCGGCAATGCTGGCACACTCTACCGCATGTGCAGCGCCGATGAGCTGGCCGAGCTGGCGGTGATCGCCGGATTTAACGGGCAGGGTATAACGAGTCTGTTCGGGCATGGGATCTCGGGGTTGCTCCATTTTTCCAGGACGTAATCATTCCATATTATGTCAGGGGGATCACCTTTGCGGCACAATTTTCCTGCCGCGCCGCGCTGAACACGGGGATCGGTCAGCCATTACCGGGCGTCGGCGGTAATACAGCGGATAGAGAGAGGATAGACGAGTCTGGAGCGGGATCAGAAAAAACCGCCGTCGCTCTGCAGCGACGGGGTTAAACGGGCATTCTATTTTATGGATTGCTGTGTGTAATACATGCGTGGGCGGTCGATATTTGCCCAGGATAACTCCTGCTCAGGATGATAGCTGAGGTTGCCGTCGTCCCACTTTACGTAGTAGCCGGCTGGTGCGCTTCCCTGCTCAAAGACGTTGATGATTTCGCCTCTGATTTCCCCGGATTGATGTTTAACGATACTGCCTTTGGGAAATTTCAACATGGTCGCTACCTCTATCGCTGTGCGATAAATACCCTCTTATCCTGTTACAGATTGTAGTCTACGCGCCAGGGCGCTGGATAATCAGCCAATAAGCGATGGCTTTATCGTCTATTCTGCGGCTTTGGTCGTGAATGTGACGTATCCTGACGCAACTTTGCTGCCGACTCAGAGGGTTAGAGGTTTCATAAAGCGAGCCGCTCCTTTATCATCCCACTACCTATTTTCAGGCAACGGCTTACTGGATTCCATGTATCAACCTGTCGCGCTATTTATCGGTCTGCGTTACATGCGCGGACGAGCATCGGATCGCTTCGGTCGCTTTGTCTCCTGGCTCTCAACGATTGGCATTACGCTCGGCGTGCTGGCGATGGTCACCGTGTTATCGGTGATGAATGGTTTTGAGCGTGAACTCGAAGGCAATATTCTTGGCCTGATGCCTCAGGCGCTGATCACCAGCGACAAAGGCAGTCTCAATCCCCAACAGCAACCCGCTGACTCGCTGAATCTGCAGGGTGTCAGCCGCATCGCGCCGCTGACCACCGCCAGTGTGGTGCTGCAAAGCCCGCACAGCGTCTCGGTTGGCGTGATGCTGGGCATTGAGCCGGATGAAAAGGATCCGCTGACGCCGTTCCTGGTGAACACCCAGCAGAGCGTGCTGCAGGCCGGGCAGTACAATGTGATCCTCGGTGAACAGCTGGCGTCACAGCTTGGCGTAAAACGTGGCGATCAGCTGCGTCTGATGGTGCCGTCGGTCAGCCAGTTTACCCCGATGGGACGCGTGCCGAGCCAGCGTCTGTTTACGGTGGCAGGCACCTATGCCGCCAACAGCGAAGTCGATGGTTATCAGATTCTGGTTAATCTTCAGGATGCGTCGCGCGTAATGCGCTATCCGGCCGGGAATATTACCGGCTGGCGGCTGTGGCTGGATAAACCGCTATCGGTTGACAGCCTCAGCCAGCAGACGCTGCCCCAGGGGCTTGTCTGGAAAGACTGGCGTGAGCGCAAAGGCGATCTCTTCCAGGCGGTGCGCATGGAGAAGAACATGATGGGCCTGCTGCTGAGCCTGATTATCGCTGTGGCCGCTTTTAACATCATCACCTCATTAGGCCTGCTGATCATGGAGAAGCAGGGCGAAGTGGCGATCCTGCAAACCCAGGGCCTGACGCGCCGGCAAATCGTGGCGGTGTTTATGGTGCAGGGTGCCAGCGCCGGAATTATTGGCACGCTGCTCGGCACGCTGCTCGGTGTGCTGCTCGCCAGCCAGCTCAACAATTTAATGCCGGTGATTGGCCTGTTCCTCGATGGTGCCGCGTTGCCGGTTGATATCAATGTGTGGCAGGTGGTCACCATCGCCCTCAGCGCGATGATTGTGGCGCTGTTGTCTACGCTCTATCCTTCGTGGCGCGCTGCCGCCGTTCAACCTGCTGAGGCTTTACGTTATGAGTAACACTCCTTTGTTGCAGTGCCGCGACCTGTGCAAACGCTATCAGGAAGGCAGCGTGCAGACCGATGTGCTACGCAATGTGGCTTTCAGCCTTCAGCCCGGTGAACTGACGGCGATCGTCGGCAGCTCCGGTTCCGGTAAAAGTACGCTGCTGCATCTGCTGGGCGGTCTGGATGCGCCGACGTCGGGCGATGTGGTGTTTGATGGTCAGTCGCTGAACGCCATGTCCTCGTCGGCCAAAGCCGAGCTGCGCAACCGCGAGCTGGGCTTTATCTATCAGTTCCACCATCTGCTGCCAGACTTCAGCGCGCTGGAGAACGTGGCGATGCCGCTGCTGATTGGCAAAATCGCGAAAGCAGAAGCGCAGGATCGCGCCCGCGAGATGCTGGCCGCCGTCGGGCTGGACCACCGTGCCGCGCACCGGCCGTCTGAGCTGTCCGGCGGCGAGCGTCAGCGCGTGGCGATCGCCCGTGCGCTGGTCAACCGACCACGGCTGGTGATGGCGGATGAGCCCACCGGTAACCTGGATGCGCGCAACGCCGATGCTATTTTTGAACTGCTGGGCGAGCTGAACGTTCGTCAGGGCACCGCCTTTCTGGTGGTGACGCACGATCTGATGCTGGCAAAACGCATGACGCGTCAGATGGAGATGCGTGATGGTCAGTTAAGCGATCAGCTCACTCTGGCAGGAGCGCTGTAATGGGTTCGTCGTTATCCCTGTTGCTGGGCCTGCGCTTCAGCCGTGGACGCCGTCGTGGCGGCATGGTTTCGCTGATTTCGGTGATCTCCACCATCGGGATTGCGCTGGGCGTGGCGGTGCTGATTATCGGCCTCAGCGCCATGAACGGTTTTGAGCGTGAGCTGAATAACCGCATTCTGGCGGTGGTGCCGCACGGTGAAATCGAGGCGGTTAATCAGCCGTTCCAGCACTGGCAGTCGATGATTGCGCCGATTGAAAAGGTGCCCGGCATTGCGGCGGCAGCCCCCTATGTCAACTTCACTGGCCTGATTGAGAGCGGTGCCCGGCTGGAAGCGCTGCAGGTGAAGGGCGTTGATCCTGCCCAGGAGCCGCGCCTCAGCGCACTGCCACAGTTTGTCGCCGGTAACGCCTGGTCCTCTTTTGCCGCCGGTAAGCAGCAGATCATTCTGGGCGGCGGCATTGCTGAATCGCTGAAGGTGAAGCAGGGCGACTGGATCACCATCATGATCCCGAATAACGATGGTGATAACAAACTGCTTCAGCCAAAACGCATTCGGCTGCAGGTCAGCGGTATCCTGCAACTCAGCGGCATGCTTGATCACAGTCTGGCGCTGGTGCCGCTGGCCGATGCGCAGCACTATCTGGATATGGGTGACAGCGTCTCTGGTATCGCGCTGAAGATGACCGACCCGTTCCAGGCCGTCAAACTGGTGCGCGATGCCGGTGAAGCAACCCGTTCTTACGTCTACATTAAGAGCTGGATTGGCACCTACGGCTATATGTACCGCGACATTCAGATGATCCGCGCCATCATGTATCTGGCGATGGTGCTGGTAATTGGTGTCGCCTGCTTTAACATCGTCTCCACGCTGGTGATGGCGGTGAAGGACAAGAGCAGCGATATCGCGGTGCTGCGTACCCTCGGCGCGAAAGACCGGCTGATCCGCGCCATCTTTATCTGGTACGGTTTGCTGGCGGGCCTGCTGGGCAGCGTCAGCGGCGTGGTCGCGGGCGTGCTGGTGGCGCTGAATCTGACCTCACTGGTGCGCGGGCTGGAGTCAATCACCGGTCATCATCTGCTGGCAGGAGATATCTACTTTATTGATTTCCTGCCCTCGGAACTGCACTGGATTGACGTGTTCTCAGTACTGATTACCGCCATTCTGCTGAGCCTGCTGGCGAGCTGGTATCCGGCCAGACGCGCCAGCCGCATTGACCCGGCTCGGGTACTAAGCGGTCAGTGATAAAAATGCGGCGCGAGTGATTTCGCGCCGCATCTGTTTAAGACCTTTGCTGTTGGGTCATGCCCTCAGCAACCGTTACTATCGGGTGATGTTAACCCGGAATCTGTTTAGAGCGGCTCGCCGCAGCTGCTACGCCAGGAGATTTTATGCGTACACCACGTCGCCGCATACGACTTGCCCGCCTGAAGAAAACCCGGAGAAAAGTGCATCAGCGCTTTCGCCAGCGCATTTTTGAGCGCGATCGTCAGGCCGAACTGGCCGCTCATCCCCAGCCGCATGTTGTGGTGCTGACCGGCGCAGGCATTTCCGCGGAGTCCGGCATCCGGACCTTCCGCGCGGCTGATGGCCTGTGGGAAGAGCACCACGTTGAAGACGTTGCCACGCCCGAAGGCTTTCAGCGCGATCCCGCGCTGGTGCAGCGTTTCTACAATGCGCGTCGTCAGCAGCTGCAGGAAGCCGACATCCAGCCCAATGCCGCCCATCTGGCGCTGGCGGAGCTGGAGCAGGTGTTAGGCGATAATTTCCTGCTGGTCACGCAGAACATCGACAACCTGCATGAGCGTGCCGGAAACAGCCGGGTGCTGCATATGCACGGTGAGCTGTTAAAGGTGCGCTGTGTCACCAGCGGTCAGGTAATTGAGTGGACCGGCGATATCACGCCGGACGATCGCTGCACCTGCTGTCAGTTCCCCTCTGCGCTGCGACCGCACGTGGTCTGGTTTGGCGAGATGCCGCTGGGTATGGAGCAGATTTACCAGGCGCTGGAACAGGCCGATTACTTTATCGCTATCGGCACGTCAGGCCATGTTTATCCGGCCGCGGGCTTTGTGCATGAGGCCAAACTGCAGGGCGCGCACACCGTTGAGCTGAACCTGGAGCCGAGCCAGGTGGGTAACGAGTTTGCCGAACGGCATTACGGCCTGGCGAGCGAAGTGGTGCCGGAGTTTGTTCATACCCTGCTGCGCGGGCTGTATAAGTAGGCGGGGCGGCGATGGCCGCCCGAGGTTGCTGACAAAGTCTGCCACGGCCAGCTGTAAGACCGTGTATGCACAGGGAACACGGTCAGATCGGAAAGTCGCTCAAACCATCCATGGCCGCTCGTCCCGCGCGATTACGCACCTCATCCCTGAGGTGCGCCCGTTACCGGGCCAACGCGTTGCGTTGTTCAAAAACGCTCCCGGCGTTTTTGTCCCTGGCGCGGGACGCTTTCCTCCTCTGCCTGTTTTCCCTGCGCTTTTAGCTAATGCATTGCTGCCAAAGCAACCCTCATTGGGTTTGTCAGCAGTCTGCCCCTTTAATCAATTTTAACGGCCCGCTTTAAGCTGCTGGAACAGGGTTTCGTACTGAAGGCTGGCGTCGCCCACATCATCCTGCCATTCACCGTGCTTAATTACGTCAGCAGGTGGATAGAGTGACGGATCGTTCGCCACGGCGGGTGGTAGCAACGCCTTTGCCGCGAGGTTCGGTGTAGGATAGCCGATAGTTTCCGCCACTTTCGCCGCGACGTCAGGACGCAGCAGGAAGTTAATCAGCTTCAGCGCGCCTGCCTTGTTCTTCGCGTTAGCCGGGATCGCGAGGTTATCCATCCAGAAAATGCCGCCCTCTTCAGGCCAGACGATCGCTAATGGGGTGCCCGCCTGACGTGCGACATACGCTGAGCCATTCCAGAGCATGCCCAGATTCACTTCGCCTTCCATATAGGGATTACCCGGATTATCAGAGTTGAAGGCCAGCACATTGGGCATCAGCTTTTTCAGTTCAAGATATGCCGCTTTGATCTGCTCAGGATCGCGGGTATTGCCGGAGTATCCCAGCTTGCGCAGCGCCATCTGGAACACTTCGCGCGCGTCGTCGGTCAGCAGCAGGCTTTGCTTATATTCCGGCTTCCACAGATCGGCCCAGCGGGTCACGCTTTTCACGTCGATCTCATCGGTATTGACACCGATTGCCGTCGCGCCCCAGATATAGGGAATCGAATAGTTATTGTCAGGATCGAAGGGTTTATTCAGCAGGTCGGGATCGAGGTTGCTGAAGTTGCTGAGCTGGCTTTTGTCGATCTTCTGCAGCATCCCTTCGTTACGCATTTTTGCCACGAAGTAGGTTGACGGTACGACCAGATCGTAAGCGCCATCTTTCCAGGTTTTCAGCTTGGCGTACATGCTCTCATTGGATTCATAGGTCGAATAGATCACTTTAATGCCGGTCTCTTTCGTGAACTGCTCCAGCAGCCCTGGCGGCACATATTCGGTCCAGTTGTAAAAATAGAGGGTATTACTGTTGTCTGCCTGCGCCACGTTCATACCCAGCAACAATGCACCTGCCGCCAGCCAGTGAGATCTCTTTTTCATCCTCAATCCTCTTATTTATTTCTGTCACGCAGCAGCCACTGACTGGCCGCGACCAGCAGCAGTGACAGCAGCATTAAAATAGTGGCCAGCGCATTCACTTCCGGTGAGACGCCAACTTTTACCATTGAGTAGATCTTCAGCGGTAAAATCTCAAACGTCGGACCGGTGACAAAGGAAGAGACCACCACATCATCCATCGACAGGGTAAAGCTCAGTAACCATCCGGCGGCGACGGCTGGCATCGCCAGCGGCAGAATGATTTTGCGCAGAATGGTAGTTTCGCTGGCCCCCAGATCTTTGGCTGCTTCCAGCATGCGCACATCAAAGCCTTTCAGGCGTGAGTAGACGGTAATCACCACAAACGGCAGGCAAAATGTAATGTGGGAAAAGAGCAGTGACCAGAAGCCCAGCGAAATGCCCAGCAGCATAAACAGCACCAGCAGGGAGATAGCCATCACAATGTCCGGCGACATCATCACCACGAACAGCATGCCACTGACAAAGGGCTTGCCGCGAAAACGATAGCGAAAGAGAGCGACAGCGGTGAGTGCGCCGATCAGTGTGGCACAGCTGGCTGAGAGCACGCCCATGATTAGCGAGTGCTGCGCCGCCTGAATCAGACTGTCATTGTTCAGCAGCAGGCTGTACCAGCGGGTCGTGAAACCCTGCCAGTTAATGCCAAAGCGGGAGGCGTTAAACGAATTCACGATCAGAATAACAATTGGTATATAGAACCAGGCGTAAATAATCGCCATAAAACTGCCGCGTAACAGGCGTGCCATCATCCTAAATCCACCCGGTTATTCAGCAGTCGCGCCGCGCGCCAGTAAATCAGCAACAGCAATCCCATCAACAGCGTCATCACAATGCTGGTAGCCGCGCCAAATGGCCAGTCGCGGATGTTGAGGAACTGACTTTTGATGACGTTGCCAATCAGCAGATTCTTTGCGCCGCCCATCAGGTCGGCGACGTAGAACAGCCCCATCGCCGGGATCAACACCAGCAGACAGCCCGCAATAATGCCCGGCATGGTCAGCGGCAGAATAATACGGAAAAAGGTCTGCAGCTTACCGGCACCGAGGTCGCGCGCCGCTTCCAGCAGCGGTTTATCCAGCTTCTCCAGGCTGGAGTAGAGCGGCAGCACCATAAACGGCAGCAGAATGTAGATCAGCCCGAGGATCACCGCTTCCGGGGTATACATGATGCGAAACGGCTTATCGATCAGCCCCAGCGACAGCAGGAAATCATTCAGCCAGCCACGGGTGCTGAGGAAAATTTTCAGGCCGTAAATACGGATCAGCGAGTTGGTCCAGAAAGGCACAATTAACAGAAACACCATCAGCGGACGCAGGCGCGGTGTGAGTTTTGTCAGACACCATGCAAAGGGATAGCCGAGCAGCAGACAGCCGATCGTGGCAATCAGCGCCATGCTCAGCGAGTGCAGCAGCACCTGCGCATAAAGCGGGTCGAGCAGCCGGGTGTAATTACTGAAGGTCAACACCGCGCTGACGAAATGTGCATCATCGCGCGTCAGAAAACTGGTGACAAAAATCATCAGGTTGGGCACAAAGACGAACAGTGCCAGCCAGCCGACAATCAGGGCGATGATCCCCTTCTGAAAACCATTACGCATCCGCTTCATAGGGCAGTACCACCTCCCATCCCGGCACCCAGCTCACGGCCATCTTCTGATTAAGCGAGTGATCAACGTCCGGGTCATCTTCATTAAAGAACTCGCTGACCGTAACCAGCTTACCGTTCTCCAGCTCTACCGAAGACTCCAGCGTCATGCCTTTGTAATTACGTTCGCGCACATAGCCAATCAGGCCATCTGATGCGCTGTCACCGTGGATCTCCTGCACACGCAGATCTTCCGGACGCAGCAGCACATGAAGCCGGTCACCCACGCTGACCGGGAAAGCACAGTGGATCTCGTACTCGCGTCCTTCGACCCGGGCACGCACGTCTGGCGCGCCGTTGCTGGCGAGCACTTCAGCATCAAAGACATTAATTTCGCCGATAAAGCGGGC
This sequence comes from Pantoea sp. S62, assembly GCF_016658625.1. NCBI lineage: Bacteria > Pseudomonadati > Pseudomonadota > Gammaproteobacteria > Enterobacterales > Erwiniaceae > Pantoea > Pantoea sp. S62. Next base: position 377,642 of record NZ_JACVVI010000002.1, read on the forward strand.
AACAAACAGGTTTTCGGGCTCTTCGTAGATTTCGCGTGGCGTACCGTCCTGCACGACCTTGCCGTCGCGCATGACCACGATGCGATCGGACATGGTCAGCGCCTCTTCCTGATCGTGGGTGACAAAGACAAAGGTGATGCCGAGCTTACGCTGCAGGGCTTTCAGCTCGTTCTGCATCTGACGGCGCAGCTTATAGTCCAGCGCAGAGAGGGATTCGTCCAGCAGCAGCACTTCAGGACGATTGACTACTGCGCGGGCAATCGCCACACGCTGTTGCTGGCCGCCAGAGAGCTGATGCGGGCGGCGATCGGCAAAGCTTTCCAGCTGCACCATTGCCAGCGCGTCATTGACTCTGGTCGTTATCTCCGCCGCCGGGGTTTTCTGCATCCGCAGGCCAAAGGCGACGTTTTCATATACCGTCATATGCGGAAACAGCGCATAGCTCTGAAACACGGTATTGACGTGACGGTGTTCGGCCGGCGTATCAGTAATGTCCTGATCATCGAGCGAAATACGGCCGCGATCTGCCGCTTCCAGTCCGGCAATCAGGCGCAGAATGGTGGTTTTGCCACAGCCCGACGGGCCCAGCAGGGTGATGAACTCACCGTGATGGATGGTCAGGTTAAAATCATCAATGATGGTCTTACCATCAAAAGCTTTACTGATGCCAGAAAGCGTAACCAGCGCCTGCTGTGCGCGTGTTTGCGTCATTTTAGTCTCAGTCTGTCTAGGGTCGAACAGGTAACAGCATAGCCGCTCAGCGCAGCCAGCCAGCAAAGAGGGGCGGATGATACCTGAAAAATAAGGCATTGCCATGTTTTGCCCGCCTGGCCGCGGCAATTTGACCGGCTGTTAACAACATTGCGAGGTTTGCCGCAACAATCACGTAATCAGGCGTTTTTTTCGGGCTTATTACTTTCACAAAGGTCACTGACAGCGCTAACCTGTCTGCGAATGATTTTACGCAACGTTGTGACCGGCGGGTCTGTGAATAATACCGGACGGCACTTTTAAAGGATGGGATATGGAACAGTTACTTGAGCGCTTTTTAAGTTATGTGGCAGTTGAGACACAGGCTAAGCCGCAGGCGCGCCAGGTGCCCAGCAGTGAAGGGCAGTGGACGCTGGCGCGTCAGCTGCAGGAGGAGCTGCTGGCCCTGGGTTTTGTTGATGTCACCCTGAGCGATCACTGTTGCGTCATGGGCACACTGCCCGCCAATGTTGACTGGCCGACGCCAGTTATCGGTTTCATCTCCCACATGGATACGTCGCCTGATTTCACAGCGAAACATGTGAATCCGCAGATCATCGAAGATTATCGCGGTGGCGACATTGCGCTGGGTAATGGCAATGAGGTTCTGTCACCGGTGATGTTCCCGGTGCTGCACAAGCTGATTGGGCATACGCTGATTACCACCGATGGCAAAACCCTGCTGGGCGCGGATGATAAAGCGGGTATTGCCGAGATTATGACGGCGATGGCGCAGCTGGCTAGCAGCGATACGCCGCACGGCGCGATCCGTGTCGCCTTCACGCCCGATGAAGAGATCGGTCGCGGCACCTCTCACTTTGATGTGGAGGCGTTTGCCGCCGACTGGGCCTACACCATTGATGGCAGCGACCTGGGCGAGTTTGAGTATGAGAACTTCAATGCCGCCTCGGCTACGGTCAAAATCGTCGGTAACAACGTGCATCCAGGCTCCGCCAAAGGCGTGATGGTCAATGCGCTGGAGCTGGCTAACCAGTTTCATGCGGCTGTACCGGCCGGCGAAAAACCGCAGTACACCGACGGCTATCAGGGCTTCTACCATCTGCACCAGATCAAAGGCAGCGTTGAACACGCCGAGATGCTCTATATCATTCGTGACTTTGAAACCGGGAGTTTCGAACAGCGTAAACAGACGCTGCTGCAGATCGCCGCGGAGATCAACAAAACCCTGCACCCGGACTGCTCGGTCACGGTTGAAATCACTAACAGCTATCGCAACATGCGTGAAAAAGTCGAGCCGTTCCCGCATATCATTGATCTGGCTTTGCAGGCGATGCGTGACTGTGGCATTGAACCAGTAGTGAAACCGATTCGTGGCGGCACCGATGGGTCGTCACTGTCGTGGAAAGGGTTGCCTTGCCCGAACATCTTTACCGGGGGCTATAACTATCACGGCAAGCATGAGTTCGCGTCGCTGAATATCATGGCGAAGTCAGTGGAAGTCATTGTGCGTCTGTCAGAACTGGCAGCACAGAAGAAGGATTAAATGAAAAAAGGCTCTCTGCCAGTAAAAGCCAGAGAGCCTGTTTCAGCCGCAGCGCACGGTTCCGCGCTGCGGGTTATTCCTCGCCGAAGTACCAGTAACCAGCGTTCACCAGACCGGCGATCTGCGCCAGCACGGCCGGATCATCCAGCGCATCTCCCAGGTCGTCGAGCGTGATGCGATAGTGATTCGCCAGAACCGCCATGACATCGGGGCGTGAACACTCAACCCGCTCACCATTGATATAAACAGCATCACCAATCGTCAGGACACGCAGGCCACCCAACCGGCTCAGGGCATCGCCCTGTTGCAGCGCATCATAAATCTCATCAGGCTGATAAGGCGGTTCCGGCGGCGCGACGTCGAGTTCGTGGCGTGACTGCGAAATGAATTCGCCGAACCACTGCTCAAACTGCTCCGGCTGATTGACCACATCCAGCATCAGCTGGCGCACGCCTTCAATCTCCTGCGGCAGGATCTGCGACGGGCAATCGCGTGCAGGCACATCCGGATCGCTGAAGCGCAGGCTGCCCAGCTCGTTGGCCAGGGCGTAGTCGGCAAAGCCGCTGATTAACTCACGACCGCTGGGGGCGCGGAAACCAACCGAGTAGTTCAGGGCGTTTTCCAGCGAGTAGCCTTCATGCGGGAATCCTGGCGGAATGTAGAGAATATCGCCCGGCTCCAGCTCTTCATCGATGATGGCATCGAAGGGTTCAACCTGCAGCAGGTCCGGATGCGGACAGTGCTGCTTCAGCGCCACTTTTTCACCGACGCGCCAGCGACGGCGGCCCGTACCCTGAATAATGAAGACATCATACTGATCAAAATGGGGACCGACGCCGCCGCCAGGCACGGCAAACGACACCATCAGGTCATCGACACGCCAGTCAGGCAGGAAGCGGAAAGGGCGCATCAGCGCGGCAGAGGGTTCATGCCAGTGATTGACCGCCTGGACCAGCAGCGACCAGTTGTTCTCTCCCAGGTGATCATAGCTCTCAAACGGGCCGTGGCTGACCTGCCATTTGCCGTCCTGATGGCTGACCAGGCGGCTGTCCACCTCGTTTTCCATTGCCAGTCCGGCCAGTTCATCCGGTGAAAGAGGATCAACGAAGTTTTTAAAACCACGCTTCAGCACGACCGGGCGTTTCTGCCAGTAGCGCTGAATAAAATCGGGCCAGTTAATATCGAGCTGATAGTCCATACAAGGGTTCCGCTTAGGGCTGTAAATGCCAGCTAGTATAACAGCCCGGACGGTTTTCTACTCGCGACGATGTTCGACTTCCTGGCGCTGAAAAACCACTTCCATACGTGTTCCGCCAAGCGCACTGCTGGTGGCGATGACGTTACCCTCATACTGTTCCAGAATATCGCGCACCACCGCCAGACCTAATCCCTGGCCCGGACGCAGCGTATCGGCGCGCTGCCCCCGCACAAACACTAAATCGCGCTTGCTCTCAGGAATACCCGGGCCATCGTCGTCGATATAGAGATGCAGCGCCTTTTCGCTCTGATAAGCACTGACTTCGATAAATTCCAGGCAGTACTTGCAGGCGTTATCGAGTACGTTACCCAGCACTTCCATAAAGTCATTCTGGTCGCCCACAAAGGTCAGCTCCGGTGAGATATCCAGCGTTATCGCCACGCCTTTGCGCTGATAAACTTTATTCAGTGCCGAGCAGAGACTGTCGAGCAGACCGGAAACGGAATGAAGGTCGCGCTGCAGCGGATTGTGATCGGCCTGCATACTGGCGCGATGCAGGTAGTATCCCACCTGCTGTGAGATGCGGCTTATCTGCTCCAGCATCACTGGCTCCGCCTGTTCCACCGTCAGCTCTTTACCATTGCGCAGCGATCGCAGGGTGCTCTGCAACACGGCCAGCGGCGTTTTCAGGCTATGGGTCAGATCCGAAAGGGTGGTGCGATAGCGGGTGTAGCGCTGCCGTTCATTGGTCAGCAGCAGATTGAGGTTGCGCACCAGACTGCGCAACTCCTGCGGCGGATTATCCGCCAGATTTTCACGCTGACTGGTCTCCAGTTCGCGCACCTGTTGTGTCAGCGCACCAATTGGCCGCAGACTCCAGTGCGCCGCCAGCCACAGCAGCGGAATAATCAGTATCAGGTTAGCCGCCAGTACATAGCTGAACCACGACCAGACCACATCAGAGTGCTGCAACTCCTGCGGAATAGAGTCGACCACAACGATGGTGAGCGCGGGCAGATTCGTCGTGGCATCGTAACGGTTAACGGCCACCGAGTGGGTAAAGGTGTCGTTACTGTCGGTGTCCCAGTCATTAAGCCGTTGCTTAGCATTGAGATTATTGCCCATCGCGACCATGCTGGTGCGGTTGCTGGTATCGATCTCGTAAAAGTCGGGCTTCAGCAGCCATTCGCGGCGGATCTTTTTGCGAATATCCGGCACGTCGCGTTGCTGCCACAGCAGCTTGCCGTGCTCATCGTAGATGAAGACCAGCGTCGGAAAGTTCAGCGTCATGCGTTCCGGCTGCGCGATGGTGAGCTTGTTGTCATGCCATTGCGCCAGCGTAAAGAACAGATTGCTCTCGCCGCGCATCACCCGGTAGGTATTTTTATCGAAACTCACCACATAGCCAATGACTGCGACCATGCCGTAAGAAAGAGAGAGGAACAGAACTATCGCTGCGGAGGCCAGCAGAAAGCGGGCGCGCAGCGAAATAGGGCGGTAACGATTAAACCAGGACATGGTCAGAGATCAAAGCGGTAACCCTGGCCACGCACGGTGGCAATGACATCAGTAGGGTGCAATGCCAGAATCTTTTTGCGCAGACGACCCATCAGAACGTCGATGGTGTGGCTTTCACGCAGTTCAGCGTCAGGATAGAGCTGCAGCATCAGCGAGTCTTTGCTCACCACTTTGCCCGCATTTCGGATTAGCGTCTCGACAATGGTGTACTCAAAGGCGGTGAGTTTTACTGGCTCTTCATTCACCGTCAGTTCACGGCGTGAGAGATCGACCTGAAACGGGGCCATATCGATGATTTGCGACGCATGACCGCTGTTGCGGCGCATCAGCGCCTGCAGGCGTGCCGCGACCTCTTCAATGTGAAACGGTTTGGTGACGTAGTCATCCGCACCGGCTTCCAGCGCTTCGACTTTCGCCTGCCAGCCCTCACGGGCGGTCAGCACCAGAATCGGCTGACGCACGGCATCACTGCGCCAGCGGCGAATCAGCGACATGCCATCTTCATCCGGCAGGCCGAGATCCACCAGCGCAATATCGGGCAGATGTTCGCGGAGAAAATAGTCAGCTTCTTTGGCGTCTTCGGCGGCATCGACCTGATGGCCCATGTCACGTAACTGGACGGCGAGATGATGGCGCAGCAGGGCATTGTCTTCAACAACCAGAACACGCATAGAAATTCCTTACACTCTGTTTGAGTCAACCTGCAGAAAGTATACGCGAAATGTATTAAACAAGATGTTAACGCAGACCGGACTGGGCCGGTCTGCGGCGGGCATTATTTCAGATCGTCAACCATCTGGATAGCGCGACCAATATAGTTTGCAGGCGTCATCTGCTTCAGACGCACTTTTTCCTCTTCCGGCAGCGCCAGGCTGTCGATAAAGGCCTGCATGCCGGCAGCATCCACGCGTTTGCCGCGCGTCAGCTCTTTCAGCTTCTCATACGGCTTCTCAATGCCGTAACGACGCATCACCGTCTGGATCGGCTCTGCCAGCACTTCCCAGTTATGATCCAGCTCGTCCTGCAGACGATCGCGGTTCACTTCCAGCTTGGAGATACCTTTCAGCGTCGCCTGATAGGCGATCAGCGCATAACCCACGCCCACGCCGAGGTTGCGCAGCACGGTGGAGTCGGTCAGGTCACGCTGCCAGCGAGACACCGGTAGTTTGCTGGCCAGATGCTGCATCACGGCATTCGCCAGGCCCAGATTGCCTTCGGAGTTTTCGAAGTCGATCGGGTTCACCTTGTGCGGCATGGTTGAGGAGCCGATTTCACCCGCAATGGTTTTCTGTTTGAAATGGTTCAGCGCCACATAACCCCAGATATCACGATCGAAATCGATCAGGATGGTGTTAAAGCGGGCGATGCAGTCGAACATCTCGGCGATATAGTCGTGCGGTTCAATCTGCGTGGTGTACGGGTTCCAGGTAATCCCCAGCGAAGTAACGAATTTCTCGCTCAGTTCATGCCAGTCCACTTCGGGATAGGCGGCAATGTGGGCATTGTAGTTACCGACTGCGCCATTGATTTTACCCAGCACTTCAATCTGCTTAAGCTGACGTAACTGACGCTCCAGACGGTAGGCGACGTTGGCCATCTCTTTACCCATGGTCGATGGCGTCGCCGGCTGGCCGTGGGTGCGTGAGAGCAGCGGAATGTCACGGTATTCGCTGGCAAGACCTTTCACGGCGCTGATCAGCTGGTCCCAGTAAGGCAGGATCACGTCACGGCGGGCCGTTTCCAGCATCAGGGCGTGCGACAGGTTGTTGATATCTTCAGAGGTGCAGGCGAAGTGGATAAATTCAGAGACGGCGTGCAGGGCAGGGAGATCGGCCACTTTCTCTTTCAGGAAATACTCAACCGCTTTCACATCGTGGTTGGTGGTGCGCTCAATCGTCTTGATGCGGGCGGCATCGTCTTCTGAAAAACCGGCGACAATTGCATCAAGGAAAGCGTTTGCGTCGGCATCAAATGCAGGAACTTCCTTGATCTCTGCGGTCGCGGCCAGTTTTTGTAACCAGCGAACTTCAACCTCAACGCGGAATTTCAGCAGACCGAACTCGCTGAAAATCGCACGCAGCGGGCTGACTTTATCGCCGTAACGACCATCGACAGGTGAGACGGCGGTCAGAGAGGATAATTCCATCAGTGCAACTCCTGAATCATTTAGCAGTGTTTTGCCGCACCGACTTAGTAAGTCAGTGGCAGCCGGGATAAGAGGGTTTTCGCTTCACGCAGCAAACGCTGGCGCGAGAACATCAGTTGCAGTCGGCCACCGCCGACCTGCTGCCACAATACGGCAGCGCGGATACCGGCTAACAGAGTGGCACGCACTTTACTCTGAACCTGCGTATTCTGCAGCACAGCAGGCGAACCGGTAACCTGGATACGCGGGCCAAGCGGGCTGATCACATCCACATAGATGCCAGCCATCGCGCTGAGGATGGTGTCTGACTCCAGTTCATAATGTGCCAGCTGGCGATCCAGCTGCGTAATGCGCTGTGCCAGCGTCGCCATGGCGGATTTACTGGCGCTGAGCTTGCGCTCCAGCACCATCATGCTCAGGGTGTAACGCGTCAGTTCAGCGCCTGCGCCCTGGCGACTGCTGCTGTTCAGCACCGCCATCAGGGTTTCAAGTCCGAGGCGCAGGTTGGCTTCATTGTTGCCGAATACCGCCAGCGTGGAGCCAGGATTCAGGTCCAGTACGCTGCGCAGCGACACGGTCAGCGCTTCGGGCTGGCAGTGACCCTGCTGAGCCAGCTGCTGCACCAGATGGGCGGACTGACAGATGCCCGCCAGCGCCAGCGTGATTTCCTGATAATTTTTCGCCACGGTTACTCCTGTTTACGCGTCATCAACGCGGGCTAAGCCCGTTTACTCCGCCACTAACGGCAGGCGCTGTTCGATAATACCGCCACCGAGGCAGACATCGCCAAGGTAAAAGACCGCAGACTGACCTGGCGTGACCGCAGCAACCGGCTCGTCAAAGCGCACCTCAATCCGATCGTCGCCCTGCGGAATAATCTCACAGGGAATGTCGGTCTGACGATAGCGGGTTTTCACAGAGCAGTGCAGTGGGACGGTAATCGGCTGACGATTAACCCAGTGCAGCTGCTGCGCAATCAGGCCAACGGACATCAGACGCGGATGATCGCCGCCCTGGGCGACAATCAGACGGTTACGCGCCACATCTTTGTCAACCACATACCAGGGATCATCTTTGCTCTCTTTCAGGCCGCCGATACCCAGACCTTTACGCTGTCCCAGAGTATGGTACATCAGCCCCTGATGTTCACCGACGATCTGGCCTTCCGTGGTTTCTATTTCGCCTGGCTGAGCCGGGAGATAGCGCGCAAGGAAGTCGCGGAATTTGCGCTCGCCGATAAAGCAGATGCCGGTCGAGTCTTTTTTCTTCGCGGTGATCAGGTCCAGCTGTTCCGCAATGCGGCGCACTTCCGGTTTTTCCAGCTCGCCGACCGGGAACAGACTTTGGGCAATCTGTTCGTGGCTCAGGGTATAGAGGAAATAGCTCTGGTCTTTGTTACCATCCAGTCCGCGTAACAGCTGGCTCTGACCATCGACGTCCTTGCGGCGCACGTAGTGACCCGTGGCGATGAAATCTGCGCCCAGGTCTTCCGCTGCGAACTCCAGGAACGCTTTGAATTTGATCTCTTTATTGCAGAGGATATCGGGGTTAGGCGTGCGGCCTGCTTTGTACTCTTCGAGGAAATGCTCAAAGACGTTATCCCAGTACTCTGCGGCAAAGTTAACTTTATGCAGCTTCATACCGAGCTTGTCGCACACAGCCTGCGCATCCGCCAGATCGTCCGCGGCGGTACAATACTCCTCGCCATCGTCCTCCTCCCAGTTCTTCATGAACAGGCCTTCAACCTGGTAACCCTGCTGCTGCAGTAACCAGGCGGAAACGGAAGAATCGACGCCGCCGGACATACCGACGATCACTTTTTTCTGGCTGTTGTCAGACATGACACGCTCGCATTACGATAAAAAAACAGGCGGCGCATTCTATCATGCAGAAGGCAGACGCGCACCCTCGTGAAACGGCCACTGGAACGGGCTGACCAGATGTAGCGGGTAGCGCGTGCCCTGTTGCCAGAGGCGTACGCTTTCCGCGACCAGTGGCGAACGCAGGTTAGATGCAGTGAGAATCTGCGCTGGCGGTAGCCACCAGCAGCAATCGATGTCGCTGTCCTGCGGCTGGGTTGGCGCTTTTTTGGCCAGATCCACGCCAAACAGAAAACGCACAAAAGGCGTACTGTCGGGCGCGATCCACTGGTTTATCCCGATGAAATAGTGCATCGATGCCGCGATGCCGGTCTCTTCATAGAGTTCGCGTTCGGCGGCTTCCAGCAGCGTTTCATCCGCTTCGAGATGTCCGGCAGGCTGGTTCCAGGTGGCACGACCGTTGATCGTCTCTTCCACCACCAGCAGTTCACCTTCGGCCTGAACCAGACAGGCGACAGTAACATGAGGTTTAAACATCACTTCTCCGCAATTGTTAACCTGAGGTTATAAAAAATCGGTTTTCAGGTGGGGCTCTCGCTGATTTCACGCCACGTACCTGAAGCCAGATCGTCGAGTGAATAGCTCCCCATGGCGTAGCGGATTAACCGCAAGGTGGGAAAGCCAATATGGGCTGTCATGCGGCGCACCTGACGATTACGGCCTTCATACAGTGTGACTTTCAGCCACTGCGTCGGGATATTTTTGCGCTCGCGGATTGGCGGCTGACGCGGCCAGAGCCACGCCGGCTCAGCCACTTTTTCCACGCCAGCGGGCAGCGTCATGCCATCTTTCAGATTAACCCCATCCCGCAGAGGCTGCAGATCCGCTTCCTGCGGATCGCCTTCCACCTGCACATAATAGACCTTGCCGGTGCGTTTGCCGGGCTGCGTCAGCGCGGCCTGCAGGGCACCATCGTTGGTCAGTACCATCAGGCCTTCGCTGTCGCGGTCAAGGCGGCCCGCGGCATAAACGTCTGCGACGCTGACAAAATCTTTCAGGGTGCGGCGGCCCGCTTCATCAGTGAATTGCGGCAAAACGTCGAACGGTTTGTTAAACAGAATGACACGTCGTGGAGCAGCAGGGCGGGCAGGCGCACGTCGCGCATCACGCGTCGGGCGGCTGAATCGTTTATCCTGGTGAATTCGTTGAGTTGTTTTTCGCATGGGCTTTGCAGTCAGAAACATTCGGCGCATTATAACGTGAAATTGCGGTGATTGGCGTGACGGAAATATTCAAGTAGTATTGACGCGCATCTTACAAATCATTAACAAACGCCCAGGAGAGGTTAATGGAAAGCAAAGTAGTAGTTCCGGCGGAAGGTCAGAAAATCACCCTGAATCAGGGCAAGCTTACAGTGCCAAACAATCCGGTCATTCCTTACATTGAGGGTGACGGTATCGGTGTTGATGTTTCCCCGGTGATGCTGAAAGTCGTCGACGCGGCGGTGAAGAAAGCCTACAACGGCGAGCGTAAGATCTCCTGGATGGAGATTTACACGGGTGAGAAGTCAGTTGAACTCTACGGTCAGGACGTCTGGCTGCCACAGGAAACGCTCGACTTAATCAAGGAATATCGCGTGGCTATCAAAGGCCCACTGACCACCCCGGTCGGCGGCGGTATTCGTTCACTGAACGTAGCACTGCGTCAGGAGCTTGACCTCTACGTCTGCCTGCGTCCGGTACGTTACTACAAAGGCACGCCAAGCCCGGTTAAACGCCCTGAAGAGACCGACATGGTGATCTTCCGTGAAAACTCCGAAGATATCTATGCGGGTATCGAGTGGAAAGCGGGCTCTGCCGAAGCGGACAAAGTGATCAAATTCCTGCGCGAAGAGATGGGCGTGAAGAAAATTCGCTTCCCTGAGCAGTGCGGTATCGGCGTTAAGCCGTGTTCAGAAGCGGGTACCAAACGTCTGGTGCGCGCCGCAGTGGAATACACCATCACCAACGATCGTGATTCACTGACCCTGGTTCACAAAGGCAACATCATGAAGTTCACCGAAGGCTCTTTCAAAGACTGGGGATACCAGTTAGTGAAAGACGAGTTCGGCGGCGAACTGATCGACGGCGGCCCGTGGATGAAGTTCAAAAACCCGAACACCGGTAAAGAGATCATCGTTAAAGATGTGATTGCCGATGCGTTCCTGCAACAGATCCTGCTGCGTCCGGCAGAATATGACGTTATCGCCTGTATGAACCTGAACGGTGACTACATCTCTGACGCCCTGGCGGCGCAGGTTGGCGGTATCGGTATCGCACCAGGCGCTAACATCGGTGATGAGTGTGCACTGTTCGAAGCAACCCACGGTACTGCGCCTAAGTATGCCGGTCAGGATAAAGTGAACCCAGGTTCAGTGATCCTGTCAGCAGAAATGATGCTGCGTCATCTGGAGTGGTTCGAAGCGGCTGACCTGATTGTTAAAGGTGTTGAAGGCGCTATCGCTAACAAGACCGTGACTTACGATTTCGAACGCCTGATGGATGGCGCTAAACTGCTGAAATGTTCAGAGTTTGGTGACGCGATCATCGAAAATATGTAATTAGTTTTACAAAACATATAGCCAACACGAATGTAAAAATCGTGTTGGCTTTTTATTTCACGCCTTCTTTCCCCAAAACTTCCCCAAAACTCTTCCCCAAAACTGTCTATAAAACCACCATCACACAGCCACCACAATCCAGTCTTTGCCGCGATCATCGTTATAGCGATCAGTCATTTTCTGAGTCTTATGGCCGAGTAATTTTTGAGTGTCTACACCCTGTTCACGATACAGGCGTTCCGATAGCGAACGCTGCTCATGAAAGGTGGGCGCAGCGCCTTCAGCCCATGTTATGCCGCAGTGATTCCTGGCCTTTTTGAACGTCGTTGTAATAGAGCTGGCAGAAACCTTATCACCTCGGACGGCCTGCGAGGTTGAGTGACGGAAATGGACCAGATATTTACTCACTACAGCGTCCCGGCATTGAGTGATAACCTCTCTGAGTGAGATACCAATGGCCATGCACCTTAAGCTCAGAGGGATGGCAACACGGCACCCGGTTTTCTCCTGGGTAACATGCAGCATGTCGTCCCAGATATCCGAAAATTGCATATTAGAGATATCCCCAATGCGCTGGCCGGTGACCAGAGCTAATAGCATTGCGCACTGAAGATAGGGCGGGTGATCCTCTGCAGCGCTGAATATGGCCTGCCACTCGTCCAGTGACAGACGCTGACGTACAACCCGGTTACGCGGCTGTTTAGTGGCCTGCGCCGGGTTGTAGCCGGGGGGAACGTGCCCAGCATGCTGGGCCTCTTTGAACACATCAATGATCGCCATTCTTACTACCTGAGCCATTCGGTTATGGCCTTCGGCTTTTACAGCATCGACTATCTCAGCGATCTCTAACGCCCCAACGTCCTTTAAATACATCATCCCGCAATTCTGACGTAACAATTCGACCGGCTTCTTTTTCTGTTTCACGGAATTTAGTTTTATCTCCCCTGACTCAAGACGCTCCTGCTGTATTTCAAGGTAACGATCAAGCCAGGTTGTGACGGTAATAAATTCCCGCGATTCCCGCATTTTTGCGATCTTCTCATTAACGCTGAGTATCTGCCGGGTCCGCTGTTCTGCAATTATGGCGTTGGCTTCATTTGCGACCTGCTTCGCTTCATCAGCATTAGTTCCCAGGCTGTGAAATTTGCCAGTGATAGGGTGCTTATATTGCCAATACACACAACCAGTGCGTTTATCCAGCTTTGAATAAAGGTTGGGGATTGTAATGTTATGGGTGCGCGGTCTTGCAGCCATCCTCGATAATCCTTCTCAATTTTGGGTTTGCTGTCGGGGCTAATTTCGGTGCGGCGAGAATTCCGGTAAATCGCGCCTCGCGATCAATCATCCATTTCCGGCCAACCTTTACCGCTGGTGGGGCCATCATTCTGCCTTTTGCATACGCCTTTAAAGTGCGCACGCTTGGAGCCTCTTCTCCAAATTCATCTTTAGCCCAATCCTCAAGGCTAACCATTCTGGACATAATCAAACCTCATTACCGGACATCATTATTCCGCCATACCGATTAGCGCAGGGCCATTACTGCTTCCATCAACTCCATGAAACACCGTTGCGTGCTTACCTTCCTGGTAACCGAGATATTTAGCATGAGAGGGATGGTCATTGTCTTTACTGTTACGGGTCTTGGCTTCACCCGCGCCTTCATCTCTCAGTTTCTCAGCGTAGGCGCTCATTTTGGCCTCCTGCTCTTCATCGATGACCAGCTCTTGCACTGCGTGATAGGCACCAGAGGCCCAACCCTCACAAAATTGGTCAGCCAGTGCTGCCTTTCGCTTCGGGGCAAGCCAACTTTCGCAGTGCTCGTTGATGAATTTTTTTCGCGCCTGCTTAATCTGGCGAGTCAGAACGTCGAAAATGTACGCAGCTGCAACATCACGGTTATCCAACCCGTAAAAACTAACGACGCGTTTGTAGCGGTAGCCAGAGGTTGCTCTCCAACCTACAAGGCACTTAACAGCGAACGCCTTTTCTATGGTTGTAGTCAGGTAGATCATGTAAAGAGGTAGTTTCTCTGCATCACTTGGAGAGCTTTTGCTCTCACTGGTGCTGATTTCAGAGAACACGACCTCTGATTCACTCAGGCCATGCTCACGCATGAATGCCTGCGCCTTTGACATGGCGCTGGCAGCTTCTGCAGGACTGCTGGTGTTCTCTGCCAGACGCATCAGTTTCTGGATTTTGGAGAGGTATTTCTTTTTGGCTTCAGCGTCCATTACTCACCATCCTTGACGATTTCATTCACTGAGATAGGCGCGATGCTATCCAACAGCAGGCGGGCGCGTGTTCCTCCTGCACCCCCACGGCGGCCAGTTTCTTTGTAGTAATATTCTTTGCCGCTAACTACCCAGGTTGTGGCGCTCTGGTGCAATCTGACCTGTTTTTTCCCGGTGTTCGTGATAATCGTTCCAGTATGAGTTTTCACTGTCATTTTTCACCACCCTTACCGGCGCGGAGTTGGGCTGCAATTTCTTCGCAGACATGCGTGAGTGCGCAGAGGCTTATCGCGGGATGTGCCTTAACCCTCTCAACACCCTCAGCCCGCACAGAGTTAAGGTAGGCGTCGGTGGCTGACTGTTTCAGCACCTGCATGGCGTCGTATAGCAGTGACTGTGCAGGATTCGGTGAATTCTGTATGGCGTGATAACCCGCCGCACTATATTGGCCTATGAGGCGATCAATGATTTCGCATCGCGCCGCATTCTCAGCTGCTAGCGCGTCACGCTCTGATTCAAGAGCAGAGTAGCGTTCATAACTTACATAACGACCCGCTTTGTGCTCTAACATCCCCCGCAAACCATTATGGGAATAACGTTTAACTTCACTCATCCCTGACTCCTTAACCCATACATTCCATGTAAATCCCACTGGCAATCAGTCGGGCGCGCCTCCTGCTGAAAAGGGCAGGAACATACATGCGAGCGGGGTGGGGTCAGTTTGGTGCGTGTGGTGCGCTTCAGGTTGAGCTGCGAAACCAGCCTCGGTGTGTAATCGCCTGGGGTATTACAGATGAGGCGCGGTCGGGGGTATTCGTCGAAAATTTCAGTAATCAGGTCGTCGATGTCCTGGATCATAATCGTTTCCTCGATTATGGCTGGTGGGCTACTGCAATAGCCCACTGCCGTTTCTCCACACTAAAAAAAATTTGTAAGAGGGCGCAAACTCATATGGTTGAGAGCGTCCTTTCTCAAAGGAGTTTTATGACAAAACTGATGTTCGCATTTACGGACGAAATGGTCAATAGCATTTGTTCGTTTTTACGGACGCAGGGCGGGTGGGCCATTTCTATGGCCATTTTTGAGTTGTCAATTTAAGGGGAGTGTTATGGCAGTTTTGTTTGAACTGATATGCCAGTAGCAACGATCTGAGAAAGCGATTCCAGCTCAATTGTTTTATAGCCAGAATTCATCGGAGCCAGGTAGGCGCTGGGACCGTCAATCACTAGTTTTTTTATTACCGTTGAATTGCCTACGTTAGCCAAAACAATTTGACCTGATTTAGGTGGTTTATTGGGATCAAAAATAACGATGGCACCCTCTGGGATGAGTCCAGCCATTGAGTCATTATCCATTTCTACAGAGAACGCATGGGGGGATACGTCATCAGTAACGGCTGTCCATTCTGAAAATTTGGGATTTTGATTCATGAGATTTCTCCAGTCCCCCGCCTGCGCCAGCGAGACTAGAGGGATTTTCTGAAGCGGCCGTTGATCTACCTCACCCCTGTTATTCCTTTGTGAGTAGTTTCCGCCATTTATTAACCATGTTTCCGTTACGTTCAGAATCTTGGCTAATTTGGGAATCTGTGTTGCAGAGGGGTTATTACCGCCATTGACCCATTGGCTAACGGTGCTTTTTGATGCTCCCGTTCCCGTCACTATATCTCTGCTGCGCAAATTGAGTTCCTGCATTTTGCTGACAATGCGATCACTAATGGTTTGTGGAAATTGCTGCTTCATGGTTGTCCGTTTTTATGAACTATTAATGTTTGAATTATTGACCAGATAACATCCGTTCGCTTAAACTCAATTTGTTCGCTTTTACGGATGAGAGGGTTATGAATAAATCTGAGGTTTTGAATTATTACGGTGGAGTTACAGCAACAGCGCGATTCCTGAACATTGCAAAATCCAGCGTCAGCGGTTGGTCAGATCCTATCCCATGGAAATTTGCGCTGCTGATTTCCGAGATTACAAAGAACGAACTCAAATTCGTGTCCAGCGATTATCCCGAACTGGTGCCGCTATTTGAACCACAGCAGGAGGTTGTCAGCCGTGGGTAATGAACCGAAATGGAAAGCCGAGCGCCAGCCAGCATGGCTGATTACAGCGATCCGCAAAACTATTGCCGGTCTGGCTGGTGGATATTCAGAGGCCGCTGAGATTCTGGATGTTACCGAGGACGGCGTTCATAACAGGCTGCGCAATGGTGGCGATCAGCTGTTTCCAATTGGCTGGTCGATGGTATTGCAGCAGGCAGCTGGCAGTCATCACATCGCAACAGCCATAGCGAAAACCTCTGGCGGCGTGTTCGTGCCATTGTCAGAGGTAGAGCAGGTGGATTACGGCGATATCAATCAGCGACTGCTGGAGGCTATCGAGCAGATTACCCGGTATTCACAGCAAGTCAGGGCAGCCATTGAGGATGGAGTGGTGGAACCGCATGAACGCGAGATTATCGACGAGGAATTACATCGTGCCATTACCAAACTGCAGGAGCACACGACGCTGGTTTACAGGGTTTTCTGTGCTCCAGAAAAGTGAAAGCGCCAGGTTGCAGCCCGGCGCTTTCGGCGACTACATCAATTAGTGTGGAGAAATAATCGCGTGAATGATTTAAACAGATCCCCGGATTTTCCGCAATTCCGTTGCCTGCCCATGAGGGGCGGATGCAGTCGGAAGCCATTCCGTTATGTGTCGAATTTACAGGGCGCAAGCAATCTAGTCACCCGCGACTACATAGAGCGCGCTGTGGGTGACTATCTCAGAAAATCAAATCGTTCAGGGGGCTAAATGCCCCAGTTATCAGACGAAGTTATTCAGCCGTGGGTCGCGCGCTATGCCGATCCACGCGGTGTGATTGTTGAAACCATCGGCGTTGATGTAACGAATAACCGGGTGCTGTTCAGGCGTCCAAGTTACCCGTACGTTTGCGCTCAGCCCCGCAACCTATGGGGTCAGAAGTTCAGGAGAGTTAGTGATGAGCGTTAAATTGTCTGCATACGTCTGGGACGGTTGCGCGGCGTCAGGTATGAAAATCACCAGCGTGGCCATCATGGCGCGCCTGGCTGATTTCTCAAGCGATGAGGGCACCTGCTGGCCGTCAATCGCCACCATAGCCCGTCAGATTGGCGCAGGCTCCAGCACTGTGCGCACCTCGATACGCAAATTAGAGGCCGATGGCTGGCTGACCAGCACTACCCGGCGAAAGGGCAACAGAAACACCTCGAACATGTATCAGCTGAACGTCAGGAAACTGCGAGAGGCTGCCTATGCTCACCAGCCAGATTCTGACACATCAGAATCTGACACATCAAAATCTGACGCATCAAAATCTGACGCGTCAAATTCTGATGCACCAAATTCTGACCCCTCAAATTTAGACCCGTCGGAATCTGGCAAGAATCCGGGTTTTCACCCGCCAGAATCTGGCGACGATCCGTCAGTAAATTCAAAACATGATCCATCAGATAAAAACCCTATATGTCCTGGAGCTACGCCCCCGGACGTTCTGCCTGTGGATAAACCCCTATCTGGTGTTTCAGAGGCGGTGGTGTATAGCCCCAAAAGAATCATGTGGGGCAGCGAGGAGGATTTGAAATGCGCGCAATGGATATGGGAACAGATCATCCATCTCTACGAAAAGGCCGCCGAGACTGATGGCGAACTGGCAAGACCGAGAGAACCCAATTGGACAGCATGGGCAAATGACGTGCGCCTGATGTGCTCACAGGACCAGCGTACCCACTACCAGATTTGCAAGATGTTCAAACGTGTTCAGAGCGATCCGTTCTGGTGCCGGAACATCCTCAGCCCGTCAAAGCTCCGAGATAAATGGGATGAGCTAGTACTCAGGCTCGGCCCGGTTCAGCGGTCAATCACCGATATTTCACCAGTTGATTACGCCACCCCAGAAGGGTTTCGCGGTTATTAAGGGATTTCAAAAAATGACTACGCTATCGAAAATTTACGACAACAAATCTAAAACAGAAACGAACATCACGACCCGCAAAACCTACTTGCTGGGGGTTGATGAACTCTATGTCGAGCATGGTTACAACATCCGGGAAATCGACCAGACCCACGTCGAGGAATTTCGAGACGCCTACATCGCTGGTGAGCATGTGCCTCCGCTCGCTGTACAGGTAACAGAGCAGGGAATAAAAATCATCGATGGCCACCACCGTTACTACGGGGCTAAACTGGCACAGGAGGCTGGTTATGAAATTCGCCTAGAGTGTAAAGATTTTGTAGGCAGTGAGGCTGACCGCATCGCGTTCATGGTCACATCCAGTCAGGGGCGCGCACTGGAACCACTGGAGCGAGCAGCTGCATATCAGCGCCTGATTAATCAGGGCTGGGAACCGGCGCAGATTGCCAAAAAAGTAAAACGGTCAATCACTGACGTTGAAAATCACCTGGCGCTGCTGACATCTGGCGATGAGTTAATCGCACTGGTCAAAAACAAAGAGGTTGCCGCCACTACTGCTGTCGCGCTGGTTCGTGAGCATGGCGCGTCAGCTGGCAAAGTAGCGAAGACTGAGCTGGAAAAGGCAAAAGCGACGGGCAAGAAAAAATTAACCAAAGCCGCCGCCATGACGCAATTCAGTGCGAAACAGTCTCGACTGCTGGTGGAACTGTTAGCTAGAAACTGTCAGGCAGTTCAGGGCGATGAGGGTGCATATATCACCCTGATGTTTGAAACTGACCTGCAGGTGGCGGAGCTGATGGATATCATTAAGGCCGCCAGAGAGCATTACGGCGTTACTGCCTCTACACCCAGCACCAACTGAGCCAGGGAACGCCGAGAGTGATGGCTTGCCACTACTGAAAAACGACATTCTGGAACAGAGTGGTGTGGAGGTGTGGGCCTGCGTTCAGGCAGCGTACAAAATGAAAAATGAATACACTTACGCAGAGTCGAAATATGCACACACTTGGGCAGCGGACTCCGTAAAACACCCTGAGCATGTCGTTGTCCCGCAGGGCACCATCCAAACAGCCCTGCGCCTCATTCAGTAGCACCAGGACGAACAGGCGCTCAAGCAGTGGCTCTCAGAGCAGCATGATGATCCAGAATTGGTGGCGGAGCAATTGCAGCGGTTCACTGCGGTGTTATCGGAATTGCGTCACGATAAACCCTGTACGGTTAAGGAGTTCATCGAGCTGGCGGGGCAGACTAACCGTAATTACTGGTCAAATATCCGCATGTTGCGTCAGGCCGTCCAACAGCTAACGATTGCTATCTGAAGAGTTAATATAAAAAAATAGTTTAATGTCAATTGTCAGCAAGGTCTTTACCGACATGAAGGATTGCCCCATGTAACCGAAAAAATTACTGGGGCTATGATTATATATAAGAGTAGTAATAATAATAAAATCATCAGACCAAGAGATTAAGTAAATTATTTTTTAAAGCTATGGACTTACACTTTTTGTTTCAAGATAAATTTGTTTCCTACAATCATTTGGCCAGTTTGTTGGTGTGTACACACTATTCATTACCATGTAGGATAAGGATTCCTTCAGGTAAGTAACTGTTTTTTTATCTGCTGATATCCAATATCTATAGGTGTCATTATGACAGGTTTTACCTACACCTAAATTATTTTGTAATACATCTAACAAATCAGATGCGTAAGCTCCAACTTTACCATTATTAAGTTCTTCTTTTCCATCTCTGACGTAAAAAGCTATGTGAGTTATTCTTTCATTATTATCGTCAAAATAATAAGTTATCTCCCGAATGTAAGTGTTATCTGTCTTAACTGATAAGTAACTTCTGTCTGGAGTAGCTTCAATCTGAGGTGACTTATAAACTTTTAAAAATTGCTCTATAGTATCATAAGGTCTTATTTTGGCATATCCAGTAGGGTAAGGAGAGTTGAAAGAAAAGGAATTTTTCACTGTATAATCAAAAAACCACATTTTAAGGTCGTTGTTATCATCTATACGTTGGTTAATGTTTCTTTTGAGATCGCTTATTTCCCTGTTTTTTTGCGCAATTAAATCTTCTTTAGCTGTTGCTTTTATAATGCTCCTTTTAATCTCTTCGTTGTTCTCTTCTATTTTTAGATTCAATGATTTGATTTGATTTTGGTCGGCTTCTCTCATGACCGGAATAAAGTAGTTAAAAATTAGAGCAAAAGAAAATGTTAGAACTGTACATCCAGAGCCTATTGCTATTATGACTGGGTGATCTTTCCAAACTGACATGTTTTTCCCTTAATAAGCTAGTCTGAAATGTATTAAGGGGCCAAGCCGATATTGATTTGGCCACTTTGGGTTATAATAACATCTAAGAATAATTATGCTAATTCAGCAGTTTTCGTTAGAATTTCAGCTTTTATAATTGCAATATAATCATCCCAAGCCGGGCTATACTTGCTAATATAGCTTATAATAGTGTGTTCGATGTTGGATTTTCGCGCAAGATTATTGATTTTATCATAATAATCATGCCAATCCTGCAATCCTTGTATAGATCTTGAAAAGCCTCTTAATTTAATAAATTCAGATTTCTCATCAGTGGAAACATCATTTTCATCTATTGCCTCAAACCATAACTTGTGATTGTATTCTGGAGAACCTTTTTGTGTGGTTGAATCTAATTTGAAATCAAATATTCGCTTTAATACGGCTGCTCTCTGAGGCCTCTTGTCAGTACCTGTTAGACATTTTTGAATGATTTTGAGTTTTTCTTGAACAGATAAATGAATATCTCCATCAAGTATACACATTACTTTATTTATATCTTTACCAGCCAACATCAATCCAGCAAGTACAACTGCTGAATTTTCGGATGCTCCGAATAATTCAACATCAACCTTGTCTGTAAGCGCTTCACGTTCCAAAAGGACATTAACAACAGTACGCGCAAGTTCATCCTCAACGAAAACATTGACCATTTCAGGTTGGATATCATTTAATTGCCTTAGAGCATCGGCTGATACACCCGGATATGCTTGTACGCCAGTGCCCATATTGAATATGCTAACTATATTAACTTGTCTTTTAAACTGAATTACTGACTCCCTATGTGTTGAAAAAACTATCTCAAGTAAAGAGTTGTCAGCAATCAGAATTAATTCTTCAACTAGTTTCTTAAAAGCTTTTTCATGTAGAAGCACATCTAATTCATCAATTAGCAATAATCCGTTAGGGTGAAGCGAAGGATCGTGAGCTGCACGCAATACTTCATATACCCTTTTTTCACCCGCCCCCATAGTATGTTCGGTGTAAGTAATGCCATTTTTGGTTAATTTAATAAACGAATATGCGGAGCGTAAAGCCCCAGATGAGCACATCATTAAATCAGAGTAATTTGCTTCTAAAACGCGACTCATTGAGTCAAGTATTTTGTTCTTAAGTGATGCAGGTGTAAATGGCGCACTTCGATATTTCGAGTGACGAGAGGCAGTTGTATTATCTGATAAAGTCCCAAGAGTTTGCAGACCTAAATATAAAGATTCTTTTATTGGTCTGCGTTCATAAATCGGTATCCAGCGCTTGTTTTTACTATAACTCTGCTCAAAAAAATCGTTGGGTGCAGGCAGTTGTGAAAAAGTAATTTGGGCACCATTATTACCTAAATTACCTGCATAAAACAGTGCTGTAAAACCGCTGTCTTGCCATTTGTTCTCATCATGAGGCGTAAAAAAATCTGAAAATCGATTATTTTCTTTTGAAGTAGTGGCCACTGGCCTGTAACAACATGCAAGGGCATGTATGATTGTGGACTTTCCAGAGCCATTCATTCCCATTATAGCGGTAACTTTTTTATTTTCAGGGAAATCAATGGTACACCCGTTGATGCCCTTCAGATTCTGAATCTCGATTTTTTTAAGTCTTAATTGAGCTGGAGTATTTTGGTTAGTTGCCACGATTACTTTCCTTGATAAGAATGTCTAATGTGTTCAGTGCTACTTTACAATAAATGCTAAGAATTGTCTTATTTTTGTTATATTATTTTTTACTATAAAAATCATAATGTTATGATTATATTTTTGGATTAATACTTCAACGTGCATAGCTCGTATTTACAGTTGTTTGGGTTAGTAATGCTTAAAACAGTACTTTTATAGTAGCCCAATAAAAAATTAATTTTCCTTTTTTTATCTTAACCCATTGAATTTAATGATAAAATATTAACTACTTCAGTTTGGGATTTTTCATTCGGCATATTTTCCGTCCGCAGGTATGTATGTTTCGACTGCATGCGTCGAGGAAGACTTGTTTGATATATGCAGAAAATAATTTTATGTTAAGTGTAAGGGTAGAATGCCTAACGAGCTTTAGCGCTAAATAACGACAATAACTAAGTATTTCAATAGAATACAGGTGTTTTATATTTTTCCATTAATTATAATTTTGATCGCTTTGGCTAGAGACCTTTACAACAAAAAAATCTATTTCAAGGACATTTTTGTCAGTCGCAGGCTTAAAGATGTAGCACTTGTCAATCAGCATATATGTAAAAATGAAGCATGTACCTGCGCAATCAGCATGCAGGTGATCCGAATCGCATCATTGAACATGGACAGGGTGGAATGGGCATCAAATCCCATGACCTATTTGTGGTTTCGCTTTGCAGAGCGCATCACGATGAGTTGCACAAGGATGTCATGGCGTTTGAGGAGGAATGCGGTTGTCAGATAGTGCTGCTGTTTAGGTTCTCGACTATGCCATTGCAGTAGACGTTATTTTTTCAGTTAAAACTAATAGTGTGGAGTTAATAATGCGTGACATTTCACGACCAAATACCGGCGGAAAATTTGAGTTGAGAACGCTGGAGCGCGTCTGGCTTCAGGGGAAATTAAAAATGTGGGGCCGCTGGTCATCAATTAATGAATGCCCCCAGGCACCAGACATGTTTAAAAAACTTTTGAAACGGTATGTCGTCACACATAACGATTTAAGCAACGTCCTCAAGAAACTGAAAAGAATAGGCTGCTCGAAAGAATTAGAGGCATGGGTTGAAAACATGATGCGGGAAAGCCTGCGTTCAAGCCTGACGTTCTGCACAGATGACGAAGCGTTAGTGATGGACAGAGTTATCGCCAGCGTTTTTATTAACGATCAACCGTTGCGCCACCTTATTGAGGGGCATTACCGCGACAGGGTGAGCATGCGCGACCTTGCTGATGAGCTTAATGAGAATCACCCAGATTGGAGTTACTCAACCTGTCGACGCCGGATAAAGACATGGCTATCAGTTGCTGAATATATGCTGTACCAGCCAATGAACGATGCATTCGAATTCAATAGCGCAAGATTTTACTTGAATAGTGAACCAGTGACTGATTAAATATCTGTATGCTTCGCACGATTGCATCCGCAAGCAACCCCTCTTTAAGACCCGCCTCAGAGCGGGTTTTTTTATTCCTGGTTTTTACCTGTATATATTTGTGAAATTATTGTGATGCAAAAAATATCGATGCCCGGCGTTGAATTATTCAATGCTGACTGTTTGCGCGTGTTGAAAACCATGCCAGACGATTCAATTGACCTGATTGTTACCGACCCGCCATATTTCAAAGTTAAGCCGCTAGGTTGGGACAATCAGTGGAAAGGGGACGCGGATTATTTACAGTGGCTGGATTGCTGCTTGGCGGAGTTCTGGAGAGTGCTGAAGCGCAATGGCAGCATCTATCTGTTCTCAGGGCATCGACTTGCATCTGATATCGAAATCATGATGCGTAACCGCTTCAACATTCTCAATCATATCATCTGGGCTAAGCCAAGTGGACACTGGAAGGGCTGCAACAAAGAAAGCCTTCGAGCCTACTTCCCTGCCACAGAGCGAATACTGTTTGCAGAGCATTATCAGGGGCCGTACAAACCAGACACGTACGCTCGAAAATGCAATGAGCTGAAACAACAGGTGCTAAAGCCTTTAATTGATTACTTCCGCGATGCCCGCGCTGAGCTGGATATAACCGCTGCTCAGATAGTTGAGGCGACAGGCAAGAAAAACATGGCTTCGCATTGGTTCGGCACTAGTCAGTGGCAGCTACCCAGCGAGGCCGATTACCTCAAATTGCAGTCGCTATTCACTGAGATAGCCATCGCACGCCATCAGACAGGAACGCTAGCCACACCGAACCACCAGCTGGTGGACACGTATCACTCCCTGAACCGTAAATATCTGGAGTTGCAGGAGGAATTTAAAGACCTGCGCCGGTATTTCGGCGTCACTTTAGCGGTTCCCTATACAGACGTATGGACACATAAACCGGTTCAGTTTTACCCCGGCAAGCACCCATGCGAAAAACCTGCTGACATGCTGGAGCAGATTATTAACGCCAGCAGCAGGCCGGGTGATGTGGTCGCTGATTTCTTCATGGGGTCAGGGTCAACTATAAAGGCGGCAATAAAGCTGGGCCGTTCTGCAATTGGCGTTGAACTGGAAGAGGAACGATTCCGGCAGACGGTTAGCGAATTGAATCAGCTAATCGAGTAAATCAGAATTTATTAATCATTAAGAGGTACCGCTAATGGCTGAGCCATTAAGCACCGGCGCTACGGCAACCGTAGCTGGCTGGGGCATTGTCACGTCTGCGCTGGTGGGGTTTGTCACCTCTGTAGATTACTCAATCGCGTTTGGGGCGTTTGCCGGTTCGATGTGTTTTATCGTCACCGCCAGCAATCTGACGCGACGACAGATATTTGGTTATTTTCTCTTTGGCTATGCAGCTGGCGTATTTGGAGCCGGGTTTGTTGCGGACAAAGTAGAGGACTATCTGGATTACCGCGAAAAACCACTTGATGCCCTGGCGGCTGTCGTTATTTCCGCTGCTGCGGTGCAGGGCTATTTCTGGCTGAAAAACGGCGGCGTTTCAAAACTGCCATTCGTCAAAAAATGGCTGGGGGAGAAATCATGATTAGTAGCGATTTCCTGACAGTGATTGATGTCGCCATTTGCGCGGCTATTGCGTTGCGGCTGATGGCGTTCAGTAAAACAGGGCGAACACATAAGCGTGGTATTTCATGGATAGCCGCAGGTCTGATTCTGTTTTATGGCAATTTCGCATTGCTATGGCTGTTCGGGCAATACCACGCCAGCGGCTGGCCGGTAGTTGTAGCGAACGCGCTGATCTGCACGGCTGTATTTGCGGCGAAAGGTAATGTCGCACGCATTGTTTCATACCCACCAAGGAGTAAAGGTGATGAGTAGAATTATTGAAATCCTTAATTTTGAGGAGGGTTATCGCGAGGCTCCCTATTGGGACACACGCAAATTTCCAACGGTTGCTGGTGGAATCAGGATTGGCCCTCAGAACGCACCGCTTAATCAATATCAGTTTACTGTCCCACGCCGTGCTGGTGATGTCTGGAAACAATGCTTGGTAGAAGCCAAAACCGCCTCAATGAATCGACAGCCCGTAATCGTGGCCGCACTCGCGCAGTGCAACGACGCACGCGGCGACATTCTCTGCAGCATGGCCTATCAGATGGGCGTAACAGGTCTGGCTGGTTTCACTAACACACTTGGCATGATTGCACGCGGTGATTTTGCCGGTGCAGCTGGTGGAATGCTGAATAGCTTGTGGGCGCGTCAGACACCTGACCGCGCGCGCCGTCATGCAGAGGTAATGCGCAGCGGCACTTATGACGCCTACAAAGGTTTGATCTGATGCAAACGCTATTAACCATGTTGGCCGTCATTGCAGGTCTGATAGTGGCTGCATTCGGTCTGGGTCGTAGCAGAGGCAAAAAAGCAGCTGAAACCACAGCAGCAGCTGAGCGGGCATCTGTTAAGGCTGAGGAATCAGAAAAACATATTGAGGTGCTAAAAAATGCTGTCTATGTTCAGCAGGATATTAACAATCTGCCTGATGCTGCTGTGTCTGAGCGGCTGCGTGAACGATGGCGGCGTCAGGGTGATTGATACCGGCTGTGAGTGGGTACGCCCCATTTATGTCAGTAACCATGACATCGATGTCATGAGCGTCCCAACACAGCGGGCGATTCTGGGACATAACGAAACGTGGGAAGTAAATTGCAATTATCAGGATGGCAACCGCTGAGCTCATTATAAGGACCATTTACAAATGCGGCGGATAGCTAAATCCACTCTCCAAATTTGAATTTTAATCCACCAGATCTATAGTTAAGCGAAGCGGATACTATTGAGGTTTATGTGGAAAAAAACACTGAAAGTGAGTACTACCTTCTGCAGATAAGAAAGTTAGCTGCACGTTGCCAGCAGGGAGAATCTTATGTCAGCGTGAAAGAGCAGGTGCGTGCAGTTGTAGAATCCTATAAGAAATTGTTAGGTAAAAATCCGCATAGTCAGGTCAAAGGGTGGTCTGCTTTATTTGATTCCCTCGGAGGCTATCTTAATAATAACTCTGCACCTGAATGGGTTAGCGTTATTTTCTACGCGCGTAAAATTATTAATCTCAAAAAACATACTGCAATCTGCTGTTTGAAGCGTCAACGTGAACAAAGAGCGGACGAGTTGATGAAGATGAACGGTTAGTTAAGAATTAGAATACTACGAATGAGTAGGTACAAAGTCTCCTCAGATATGAGTTCTTAGAGCAGAACATCTATTCATCCTTACGCTTAACTCACATAATAGATAAAAGGCATGGCCTCTTGTTGATTTGACTATCTATAATCATTTAGTTGCAGAAAAATCACTGGAGGTAAATATGTCTGAACGTCCTGATCCAGATTATGTTGAGCCATTACCGGATGATGCTGAAAGCCCAGCTTACCGGGATGATGATGAAGAAGATCAGAAGAGTCCAGGAGGGGGTGAGAAAAATCCTTTCAACGATGATAAAGACTTTCCTAATCCTGCTAAAGATATTTAACAGCCGCCCTAAGGGGCGGTTTTTTATTGGAGCAACCAATGATTGTTACACCCGATGCCACTCTCATTGGTGGCACCAGTATGTCAGGTATATCCGTTCCCGGCTCGACCTTCATGGGACAATTGGCTAATCCATCAAGGCCACCCATAACAATCGATCTTCTTTCCGAAACGCTTCACCCACGACTTAAATTTAATGGTTCAGCGCACTACTACTGGAATAAATCCGGTGTCCTGGAAATGAGCACTATTGATGAGTGGCCTCTGGAGTATCGGGGGGGGAATCCGATAGGGCGCCATGCTCCAGAACCTGCAGCGACTAATTTACAACCATTTTGTCGGGGGCTGACTGCATCTGAATTTCTGGTGGTAAGTGAAGATATTAATTTAATCACTGATGCGACCGGCGCGCCTGATGGTGGCCCTATTGGACTCATCCCTATTGGTTGCAACTCCTATCTGATTTCTCAGGATGTCGATAACGTTACCCACGTTCCGAAAACACGTTATCGCCTGTCAGCAGACTGGCAGCGACTGGTGTTTGCTGTCAGCACGACAAAACGATCCCGGATTCGTCTCCGTTACGGGCAGAACTATAGCGCCTCAACTCCGGCCATCTGGATGACGCAGGGCGCAGATTATGCAAAATGGCTGGTGGCCGGTGATTACGCGATGAGCTGGTTTGTCAGGTCGGGTGACGGCGTGACGTTTCCCGCAGGGTTTGCCCAGATTGAAACCGGCAGCGTTGCCACGTCACCCATAGTTACAGAGGCTGGTACTGCTTCACGGACTGCTCAGACCGTGACAATCGACACTACTGATTACAGGACGGTTACGGTGCGATACTCCGGCTCCTATGGGGAATCCTTTCCGGCAACGGGAAACTCAACAATTTTTCAGGTCCGGCAGCCAGCCGACTGGGGGACCAGATATATACAGGCTATCGTCCTCAGTTGAATTCAGGAGGGATTTTGAAAACTAAATATTTAGAACTCAGTGAACGCTGGGTACTCATTAAAGATGATCTGCAGGACTATGACGTCCTGGTCGAAACCGGGTCAGCCCTGTTCTGTTTGTCGGATGTTATACCCGATGATGAGACACAGGCAGGACATACGGTAAACGCCGGAAGCTGGCTGAAATTCAGCGGGGAATTGTTGGTCTGGGCGAAAACACGCCTCGCAGGTTCAGCCATCTCGGTATCGTCCTATGACCCTACTAGCATATGATAATTATTCTCATTTGAAAAAGGTACTCCCAGCGAGATCGTTTACCGAGGGGGCGGCGACACGCGGAAAACGGCTAGTTTTTTGCATTTTATCGACATCATCATCATCCCCTTAACCTTCTGATATTTCTGTCGTGAACATTTTCACGATGTCGAAACGATTAAAATTTGTTCATCATCATGGATAAAGAATTTAAAAGCCTCCTACTCAACATTAATCAGCTGGCAGCGCTCACCGACATGCATCGACAGACGGTCTCCAGCAAATTGAGCGGGGTTCTGCCTGCGCCTGGAAGCAACCCAAAATTAAAACTGTTTTCAGTGGTGGATATCCTCAAAGAACTTCTTAGCCGGACAACATCTGAAGAGCTGGTGAACGTCGATAAAATGCTGCCGCCTGATCGCAAAGCGTGGTTTCAGTCGGAACGCGAGCGGCTCAAGTTTCAGCAGGAAACCGGAGAATTGATCCCAGCATCAGAAGTCGTTCGGGAATTTTCATCAATGGCTAAAGCGGTGGTTCAGGTGCTCGAAACTTTGCCAGACATACTGGAGCGCGATTGCGCCATGACGCCTGCAGCAGTGGTTCGTGTTCAAAAAGTTATTGATGACCTGCGCGATCAGATAGCCCTGAAAGTCGAAATGGCTGACGCACCGCCAGAGGAGGAACTGCCAGACGAGGAGTAATCATGCACCAGGCCACGGCGGCAGAGATAAGAAAAAATACTGCCTCGATCATCCGTGCGCCCCGCAGGTTGCCGGTAGCGGAGGCGGTGCATAAATTTATGCGCGTCCCCGTGGGTGTAGGGAACTCAGTCGAATGGGACCCCGATTTAGCGCCCTATATCATTGAGCCAATGAACTGTCTGGCATCGCGTGAGTATGACGCTGTGGTCTTTGTTGGTCCCGCGAGAACGGGTAAGACAATCGGCCTGATAGATGGATGGGTGGTCTATAACGTGGTTTGCGATCCATCCGACATGCTGATCGTTCAGATGACGGAGGAGAAGGCGCGGGAACATTCAAAAAAACGTTTGGCGCGCACGTTCCGTGTCAGCCCGGAAGTGGCAAAACGTCTCAGCCCGCTGCGCAATGATAACAACGTTCACGATAAAACATTTTTGGCTGGTAACTATCTAAAAATAGGCTGGCCATCCATCAACATCTTGTCGTCATCCGATTTTAAATATGTTGCGCTGACCGACTATGACCGGTTTCCGGAAAACATAGACGGTGAGGGTGATGGTTTTTCTCTTGCCTCAAAACGTACCACGACATTCATGTCGGCGGGTATGACGCTGGTGGAGGGTTCACCAGGCAGAGAGATAACCAACACAAAATGGCGTCGTCAGTCACCTCACGAGGCACCACCGACAACTGGCTCTCTCTCCCTCTATAACCGTGGCGACAGACGCCGCTGGTACTGGCAATGCCCACATTGTGAAGAATATTTCCAGCCAGAGATGGAGGTGATGACTGGTTATCGAGACGACACCGACCCGGTTAAAGCGAGTGAGGCTGCCCATATCTGTTGCCCTCATTGCAACAACGTAATTAAGTCTGACCTGAAACGCGAGCTGAATAAATCCGGCGTTTGGCTGCGTGAGGGTGAAAAAATTGATGGAGCCGGGAAGCGTTCAGGTGAACCACGCCGCTCTCGCATCGCTTCGTTCTGGATGGAGGGACCAGCTGCGGCTTATCAGACCTGGGCGCAGCTGGTTTACAAATTACTGACGGCTGAGCAGGAGTACGAGGCAACGCAGAGTGAAGAGGCGCTCAGGGCGGTTATTAACACCGACTGGGGCCGTCCGTATCTGCCGCGTGCATCAGTCGAACAACGCCAGTCAGATGTCCTGATGAAACGAGCTGAAGATTATGGCAAACGGCTGGTGCCGCCTAAAGTGCGATTCCTTTTGGCAGCTGTAGATGTTCAGGGCGGCAAACGGCGGCGGTTTGTGGTGCAGATCATCGGGTACGGAGAAAACGGGGAGCGCTGGCTGATAGACCGCTACAACATCCGCTATTCACTGCGACACGATGAAAACGGCGAGGCTCTGCCGATTCGGCCTGATGCCTATCCGGAGGACTGGCAACTGCTGGTCTCAGATGTGCTGGATAAAACTTACCGGCTTCAGAGCAATGAGGAGCAGCGCATGACGGTGATGGCAATGGCGGTGGACAGCGGCGGCGAGGAGGGCGTGACTGGTAATGCGTATAAATTCTGGCGGCAGTGTCGCCGGGACGGGCTGGCCAGACGTGTTTATCTCATCAAGGGCGACAGCACAAAACGCCAGAAAACAATCACCAAAACATTTCCGGACAACAGCGGCAGGGCCGACAGGCGTGCTGAGGTTCGGGGGGAAATTCCTGTTTATCTGCTTCAGACCGATACGCTCAAAGACCAGTTGAGCAACAACCTATCACGCGAGACGCCCGGTGCAGGCTACATCCATTTCCCTGACTGGCTAGGCGAATGGTTTTACGACGAACTGACCTATGAGGAGCGCGGCGCTGATGGCAAATGGCGCAAACCCGGTAAAGGTAATAACGAGGCGTTTGACCTGTTCTGTTATGCGCAGGCCGTAGCCGTTCTGCGCGGGTATGAAAAAATCCGCGACTGGGAAAACCCGCCAGCATGGGCGCGGGAACAGGATGCCAACCCCGGTATCGTGACGGGCGATAAGCCTCTGCAGAAAACTGAATCAAAACCTAAAACCAAACAGCAAAACGCTCCCAAACCAGCGCCACGAAATAGCCTCGCGGCAGATGGATGGTCAGGATCGTCTGGCAACGGAGGATGGCTGTAATGACGAGAAGTGAAATTTACCAGATGCTCCTCACGGTGCGTCATGCATACACCGATTCGCTGGATGGAAAATCAGTTTCATTTACCGGCGTTAACGGTCGGGCCATTACCAACCATGATCCGGTGGCATTGCGCACCGAACTGGATTACTGGGAAAAACGCTGGCGCGCTGCACGCGGTCGCGGCGGTTCGTACAAACTCGCCAGGTTTAATTAGGGATCAATATGGGATTTTTTGAAAAAGCACTCGGCGTTATTTCGCCAGGGTGGGCCGCTGCACGTGCGCAAAACCGCCTCCGGCTGCAGGCTTATGAGGCCGCTCACCCGTCCCGGCTGCATAAAAGCAAGCGAGAATCCCTCTCAGCGGATACCGCTGTATTTGCAGCGGGAACCTCACTGCGTGAGCAGGCGCGCTGGCTGGATGAAAACCACGATCTGGTCATCGGCCTGTTCGACAAAATGGAGGACCGGGTAATCGGAGCGCATGGCATCCACGTTGAACCACAGCCGCTCGACCTTGATGGCAATCTGCACGGCGATTTTGCCAGCCAGCTATCAGCATTATGGGCTGAATGGTCAGTGCGCCCGGAAGTGACCGGGATGTTTACCCGCCCCGAGGCAGAACGGCTGCTGCTGCGTTCTGCACTGCGTGACGGTGAGGTGTTCACCCAGCTGGTGCGCGGCAATGTAGCCGGGTTACAGCACGCCACATCAGTGCCGTTCTCGCTGGAAATGCTGGAGGCTGATTTCGTTCCCTACACCCTGAACAGCACGACAGGGCAGCAAATAAGGCAGGGCATCGTCGTTAACGCATGGGGGCGACCCACTGCTTACAAGGTCTATAAAAACCATCCGGCCTCATTTACCGGCTTTAACACTGAATTCAAAACTATTTCAGCAGACAACATGCTGCATCTGGCACAGCGCAAACGCCTGCATCAGCTGCGGGGAATCAGCCTGATACATGGCGTTATCACTCGTCTGTCGGACATCAAAGACTACGAAGAATCGGAACGGGTCGCGGCGCGTATCGCTGCAGCGCTGGGGTTCTACATCCGGCGCGGTGATGCGCAGTCCCTGGATGACAGCGGTGAATTTTCGGAGCCTGGCGGGGAGCGGTTCTACAACATCGCGCCCGGCATGATTTATGACGAATTAAAGCCGGGTGAAGACCTGGGCATGGTGGAATCAAACCGCCCCAACGTGCACCTCTACGAGTTCAGGAACGGGCAGATGCGGGCCGTTGCTGCCGGTACACGCGGCAGCTATTCCAGCATTGCGCGCGACTACAACGGCACATACAGCTCACAGCGTCAGGAGCTGGTGGAAAGTTTTGAGGGGTACAACGTTCTCCAGCAGTGGTTTGTGGGGCAGCACAGTCGCCCCGTTTACCGTGCATGGCTGGCAATGGCACTCCTGAGCGGTATAGAAATCCCTCCCGATGTAGACCGAAAATCTCTTTATAACGCGCTCTATCTTGGGCCGGTGATGCCGTGGATTGACCCGGTTAAAGAGGCGCAGGCGTGGAAAGCCAACGTGCGTGGCGGTGCCAGTACTGAGGCGGAGTGGGCGCGTGCGCGTGGCAAAAATCCGCAGGAGGTTAAGCGCCAGCGCCTGCGCGAAACCGAATTCAACCGGGAACATGGGCTGGTGTTCGATTCCGACGCCGCCAACGATAAAGGAGTGGTGTTAGATGCAACATCAAAAGAGTCAGACGACTCAAAAACTGATTAATCCTCAAGCCTCGCTGGCCGGTGTCGATGCGGCAAACGGTCAGTGCTGGTATGAGATTCGTGCGCTGGCAGCCGGGCGGGTAGAGATTTATCTCTATGACGTGATCGGTGGCTGGGGCATCACAGCCCAGCAGTTTGTGAATGAGTGCAGAGAGGCTGGCGTGTTTGAGGCCAGCGCCATCGACCTGCATATTCACAGCCCCGGTGGTGATGTGATGCAGGGCTTTGCCATTTACAACACGCTGTCACGCCTTAAAGCCACGATGGATATCTGGGTAGACGGCGTGGCCGCCAGTATGGCGTCCATGATTGTCTGCCTGCCGGGTGCCACTGTACACATGCCGGAAAACGCCTGGATCATGATCCATAAACCCTGGGGCGGTATTGCTGGCGATTCCGATGAGATGCGCGATTACGCAGATTTTCTTGATCGCAATGAGGCGCTGATGCTCAACGCCTACATGAATAAAACCGGTCTGGGGCGGGAGGAGCTTGAGGCAATGCTGAAAGCAGAAACCTGGATGAGCGGTGCAGAGGCCGTTGAAAAAGGTTTTGCCGATACCCTCGAACCTGAACTGCAGGCAGCAGCCTGTATGAATGAAAACAAACTGAAGGACTACACCAAC
Organism: Pantoea sp. S62; assembly: GCF_016658625.1. Taxonomy (NCBI): domain Bacteria; kingdom Pseudomonadati; phylum Pseudomonadota; class Gammaproteobacteria; order Enterobacterales; family Erwiniaceae; genus Pantoea; species Pantoea sp. S62. Next base: position 410,622 of record NZ_JACVVI010000002.1, read on the forward strand.
ATGCCTCAACAACTCCAATCAATGTTTACGCCACGTGCAGAAGGAAAACCAGCTGCTCAGACGCCAGCGCTGCAGATTCCTGCCCCGCAGGCGGCAGCTACTCCGCCCGCGCCCGTTCAGGCAGGCAACATCGATATCGGCGCACTGGCTGTTCAGTTGCAGCAGCAGATGCAGACGGCGAACGCTGAGCGCGTTAATGCCGTTAGCGCAGTGTTTGAGGCATTCCCGGCCTTTGCCTCTCTGCGCACCGAATGTATCAGTGATATGTCATGCTCAGCGGAAGTGGCACGCGGCAAACTGCTTACCGCGCTGGCTGCCGGTACAACGCCGCTCGCCGGTCCGGGTGCCATTCATCTGCATGCGGGTAACGGCAATCTGGTGGGCGATTCAGTCCGCGCTGCAATCATGTCCCGCGTGGGCTATGCGGAAGCAGAAAAAGACAATGCGTATGCAGGCTATACGCTGCGTGAGCTGGCGCGCGCCTCTCTGGTTGATCGCGGGATCGGTATTGCCGGTCATCAGACCCCGATGGCAATGGTGGGGCTGGCATTCACCCACAGCAACAGTGATTTTGGCAACATCCTGATGGACGTGGCTAATAAAGCGGCGCTGATGGGCTGGAATGAGGCCGAAGAAATTTTTGATAAATGGACGCGCAAAGGGATTCTGACTGATTTCAAAACGGCGCACCGCGTCGGCCTTGAGACGTTCCCGACACTGAGCAAGGTGCGTCCGGGCGCAGAATATAAATATGTCACGCTCAAAGATCGTGGCGAGCCGATTGCGCTGGCAACCTACGGCAACCTGTTCAGCATCGATCGTCAGGCCATTATCAATGATGATCTGTCCATGCTGACCGGGATTCCGCAGGCGATGGGAAGCGCAGCCCGAGCGACAGTAGGCGATCTGGTCTGGGCCGTGTTGACCAGCAATCCAAAAATGTCAGACGGTAAGCCGCTGTTCCATGCTGACCACGGCAACCTGATTAAAGCCGGTCTCAGCATTGAAGGTCTGGACACGGCACGCAAGGCGATGAAGCTGCAGAAATCAGGTGAGCGTAACCTGAATATTCGCCCTGCATTTATGCTGGCCCCCGTTGCTATCGAGTCTCGCGCCAACCAACTGATCAAATCTGCCAGCGTTCCCGGTGCTGATGTTAACAGCGGCATCAATAACCCGATTCAGAACTTTGTGGAGGTCATGTCGGAGGCGCGTCTGGATGACAGCAGCGCGACTGATTACTACCTGGCTGCAGCGCAGGGCCGCGACACTATTGAGGTCGCCTATCTGGACGGCATTGATACCCCTTATCTGGAGCAGCAGCAGGGGTTCACCATTGATGGTGCAGCGTTCAAGGTTCGCATTGATGCAGGTGTTGCACCGCTGGATCATCGGGGTCTGGTTAAAGTCACCAACAAATAAGCCGCCTCCGGGCGGCTTTCTTATATCCGGGCGGCGCAGGCCGCCTTTTTCTTTGGAGAGGAACGATGGCAACGAATTATCAGCAGGACGGCAGAACAATTGATTATCTGAACACCGGGGAAACTGAAATTCAGTCCGGCGAGGCAGTGGTTGTGGGTGCGCTGGTGGGCGTAGCGCATGACGATATTCTGGCGGGTTTAGGGGGCGTACTTCATACGGCTGGTGTTTTCGTGCTGCCAAAAGCGGCAGAGGCCATTCTCACGGGCCAGAAACTTTATCTGGCAGGCGGCAAGGTGACAGCTGAAGCTGGCGAAGCCTCAGCGCCTAATCCTCTTGCCGGTACAGCCTGGGCAGACGCTGAAGCTGGTGACGAGTCTGTTGCCGTGCGGCTGGGCTTCTGATGAACCACTTCCGTTCGCGGCTGGCAAAGGCGGATGCCCGGATTAACCGGGCGTTTGCTGAGGAATCCCCGGCCACCCTGCTTATGGGGGATGAGGCGCGATCTGTCGTAGTGATATTTGAATCGCCCGATTCACCTGTCAGTGTGCCGGGCGGCGGTGAGCTGCAGGACTACTCGCCAGCATTCAGTGCCATGACGGCTGATATTTCCGGGCTGTCTAAGGGGGACGGCGCGGTAGTGAATGGCGTGAATTACCGCGTCACTCATGTGGGAACCGATGAGCAGGGCCGCACCCGCGTTTCGCTGGCGTTCGGTGAGCCGCAAAAACCTCAGCCTGAGATAAATAACTGGAGTAAGTGAAATGGCACGTGAATCGCGGCTAAGGCGGGATTTACCCGTGGATATTGACGTTACCGCTATCTGGCGGATAGCGGAAAAAATCGGAGCCACACAAAAACAGTTTCGTGCCGCGTATTCACGGGCATTACAGCGAACAGGGGCCACGCTGAGAAAGCGGGCAATGGCCGATCTGAAAGATGGTCTTGCGCCGCGCAGCATGAACATGGTGCGCCACCGCCTTCTGTCGTTTCGTATTCAGCCAGCCTCTAACTCCACGCTGGATAATTTCCGGCTGTGGTTTGGTCTGAACGCGGTAAAGTTGAAAGACCTGAAGGGGAAAATCTCTGGCCGTGTGCGGCCACACCATAACCGGCACGACAAAAAAACGGGCCGCTTTATTAAATCGCGGCGTCGGGCCAGTACCGTGGGATTTACCCCTAAAGGAAACCTGCTGTCAGCCCGCACGTTTGAGAATGGGGAGGTCGCACGCAGTCGCCGTGACAACCGACGCACGATAGTGATACGTGACCAGGAAACGCGCCGCACCCGTGATGCTGAAATTGATATCTATGAACCGATGCTGAACTACGTTGAGGACAATGCGTTTGCGGAGGTCATGGAGATTTTCATGCACCATTTCGAGAGTGATCTGCGTGGCCGTGTTAAGGCCAGAATTTCTGTGTGAGGTTTGAATGGCTGAACCGTTAATGATGGGGCAGTACCATGACGCCGTGATTTCGGCGCTGAAAAATATAGCGTGGGTGCAGGATGCTGATGCCTATCCCGAAAAAAACATTCCCCGATTCACTGGATTAACCACGCCCGCAGTGTATTTCACGATTAACAGCTGGGAGCAGGGTGGCGGTAATGAAGGCCAGCTGCAGGTCTCGCTCAGCTGTGATCTGTTTGTCGTGGTGGATTCTGAGGGAGCCAGCGCCAGTAAACCTGAAATTTTTTTGCGAACTGCAGCAGCAGATATCACGCAGTGGATTGACGGTCAGCAATTTGGTCTCAGCCACATAGAGCCAGCTGAATTCATATCGGCTGAACGTGATGAGTTTGATCCCCGTATGGATGATTATCTGGTCTGGCGGGTTTCATACACGCAATCAGCCGCATTTGGTGTTGATCCGTTTGCGCCTTCAGGTGTGCCGTTACGTAAGGTGTGGCTGGGTCAATCACCTGATGTCGGGCGTGCGCACGTCGATGACTATCGGCTGATCTGGGAGTCAGAATCCGATGAGTGATATCAGTGGAGACCTGCAGCGGCGGCTGGCTAATCTCATCCGCCGTGGCGTGATTCACTCAGTCCGCCATGATAAGCAGCCAAAATGCCGCGTCGATCTCGGGGATATCGTCACCACCTGGCTGCCGCTTTGCCAGGGTTTTTCGGGGGCTAACCGTTCCGACTCAAACCCCTGCGCCGTGGGTGATGCCGTTACCGTGCTGTCAGAAGCCGGGGAACTGAATAATGGCCGGGTGTTTCCGGGCTGGAATACTGGCGCAATGCCTGTGCCAGAGGGGAGCGATAGCGAGCATATCACCCGTTATAGCGATGGTACCGAAATCCGGTATGACCGGGAGACTCATGCACTGACAATCAAAATCGCGGCAGGGGGAACATACAAAATTGTTGGAAACGGTACTCTGGATGGCCCTGTTGAAATCACTGAAACGCTGACGGTGCAGGGAAAAACGCAGGTGAACGGCGACATCGGCGCAACCGGGGATATCAGTGACGGCACCGGCACTATGGGGGCTATGCGAGAAGTGCATAACGACCACGACCATCCTGGCGACAGCGGCGGAACGACCGGAAAACCTAATCAGAAAATGTAACCTGCTTCGGCAGGTTTTTTTATGCCTGGAGAAAACAGATGGCTGATTTACATGGGGTTGAAACAATAGAGTTAACGTCTGGCACCGTTGCGGTGACGACGATTCAGACGGCAATCATCGGGCTGGTGGGAACGGCACCTGATGCATCAGCCGGTACGCCAGCCAGTGCGACTACCGGCACGCCCATTCTGGATAATGTGATTGATTTTACGGCAATAGCTTCCGGCAGGGCGGGAAATGTAATTGCCGTTGAGGCCATTGCAGCCGTTCCGGATGCAGCCAAACCTGCCGCGATTCCAACATCTGTACAGTGGGATGCGTCTGCCCTGAAAATCAGCATTACGCTGGGCTGTGATGCTAAGGGTGCAACCACAGCTACAGCCTCCCAGATAGCGGGTGCTATGAAGCCTCTGGCAGATGCAAAGGTGACCGCCGTGGCTACCGGGACCGGCATAGTCACTCCTTTCAGTATTCAGCTGAGCGGCGGAGAGGATGAGCCGTTTCCGATCAATACGCCGGTGGCCATTGTTGGCACAACGATGCTGTCACGCCTCGGTAATGCCGGAACGCTGGCGCAGGCTCTGTCTGAAATCAACGACCAGCGTAACGCGCTGACGGTGGTTGTCCGTGTCGCTGAGGATGCTGACGCCACAAACCAGCGCGCTGCCGTCCTGGCTGGCATCAAAAAACTTTCCGCCAGTAAATCGGTGAACTCCTATCAGCCGCGCATTGTGATTGCCCCCGGATTCAGCGAGGACGATGCGGTCGGAAAGGGGCTTGAAACGGTCGCCGGAAAACTGCGTGCGGTGGCATATGTAGACTGCAAATCAGGGGCGACACTGCAGGAGGTTGTCCAGCGCCGCCAGTCTTATGGCGCACGCGTTGAATTGTTACGCCCCCGCGTTCAGGTCAGCAACGCCGATGGCCAGCTGGTTTACCGGCCTTACTCTGCCTTTGCAGCCGGACTGCGTGCGCGCATTGATTTCGAAAAGGGCTGGTGGTGGAGCAAGTCCAATCAGGACATCAACAATATCCTCGGGGTTGAGCAGATTGATGAATTTATCCTCGGCGACAGAAATTGCGATGCCAACCTGCTGAATATGCAGAACGTCTCAACCATCGTGCGTCGTTCGGGATTTAAACACTGGGGAAACCGTCTGTGCGCAGATGATCCGCAGTGGCATTTTGAATCGGTGCGCCGAACGGCGGACGTCATCGAGGACAGCATTCAGGAGGCCATGCTGCCCTATGTGGACCGCCCCCTGGATCGTGAAAACGCGGATGACATTATCGGCACTATTAATGCCTATATGCGTCAACTGGTGGGCCTCGGTGCGATTTTCGGTGGCAGAGCCTGGCTGGATGAGGAACTGAATACAGCTGAAACGCTGGCGGCGGGTGAGCTGTATATCAATTACGATTTTGGTCCGAAATCACCAACGGAACTGATCAGCCTGCGCGTCCGGGTTAATAACAATTACGCAATTGAGGAGCTGCTGGCGGCATGAGTGATAAAAACACATTACGCGTCTGGACGTTTTTCCGGGAGGGGGTGCGCATTCAGGGCGCACACGAGTTTACGCCACCGACACTGGCAATCGTCAAAACCGATCTTCGTACCGGCGCACAGGACGCACCGACACCCGTTGATGACGGCATGGAGGCGCTAACCTGCCAAATTAAATTCTACGGCATTGATACCGACATGCTGACGGCATTCGGCTTCGTCAGTGGCAGTCGTCGACGATTCACTGCGTATCAGGGCTATCTGGCTAATGGCACCGCGCTGGGAACGATTGAGGAGATTGAGGGATTTGTTCACACGGTCACGCCGGATGCGCGCGGCAAAGACACCCTTTCCGAAAACGCTACCACGGTTGACATTGCGGTCAGCTACTACAAACAGACAAAAGACGGAAAAGAGCTTTTTGAAATCGACACTGAGCGGTTTGCCCGGCGCGTCAACGGCGTTGACGTGCTGGCTGGACTGGCATCAAAAGTCCGCCTGTAAACTATCCATTTGATCCTTCACTCATAACGGCCTACGGGCCGTTTTTTTATTCAGGAGTTACCTATGAGTTATCCCGGTGAAATCCGCACCATTATGTTATTCACCCCGGTCACGCTGGAGGGCGGCGGGGAGTTGAACATTATTAACATGCGCGAACCGCTGGTTCGCGACCGCATCGCGCATGCAAAAGATCGCGGTAATGAAGAGGAGAAGGAGGCGCGAATGATTGCACAGCTATGTAACCTCAGCGAACAGGATATCTGGCTGCTGACAGCAGCGGATTATGCGCAGCTGACGGACGCCTTCAACGTTTTTATGCTCCCGCCCGCAGAGCGACCGAAGGAGAGTTGATCCGGGCAATACGCTTTCTGGGCAGACGGTTGCATTTCCCGATGGGGGACTATCTGGATATGCCATTCAGCACGTTTTCCGATTTTCTGTTTGATGAAATGGAGGCAATAAGCCGTGGCCGGAATAAGTCAAAATCTTAAAGCCACCATAACGTTTGGCGGCAATGTCGACAGTTCATGGAAGCGCTCGGCGACTGACCTGCAGAAGAACCTGAAAGCGGTGGGAAAAGAGTCTGAGCGCCTCACTAAGGACCAGACAAAACTCGCCGCAGAGATCAAAAAAGCGAAGCTGGCCGGAAACAGCATCGGCGATTTGAAACGTCAGTACAGTTCGGTGACGCGAGAGATACGCAAAACTGAGGCTGAGCAACAAAAACTCAACCGTCAGATTCAGCGCGGTGAACGCATACAGGCATTCAAGGGCAAAGCGGGTGGGTTGTTCAGGCGCAGCTTAAACGTCGGTGGCCACCTCGGGGGCATGGTGGCCCCCGGTCTGGGAATTGGCGGCGGTGGCGTGGTTGCGACCGCGCTGGCTTCGCTCATTGCGCCAGCGGCCACCAATGCCGAAACGGCACGGCAGACGGGTGTAGCGCGCAGCTATGGCGTCGACGTGGAAACCTATAACGCGTGGGACTCGCTGGCAAAACAGTACGACATGACCGGCGAGAATTTTGGCGATCTGTTTGAGGAGTACCTGCACAAATCCGGAGAGTATAAGCAGAACGGCAAGCAGGGTGCGCTGCAGGACGCCTTTGAAACGCTGGGGTTCAAAGCGGGTGACATGGCTGGCCTGAGCGACATGGCGCAGTTCAGTAAAATCATTGAGCGTGCGTTGAGTTTGAAAGATGAGTCAAAAGCCTCGTTCGCACTGGATTCTCTTTTCGGCGGTGAAGCCAGCAAGCTGCTGATGCTGGTGAAACAATCCGGCAGGAGCTACCGGGAGTTAATGGATGAGCAGCACCGCTATAACCTCGTCACCAAAGCGGGCGCTGATGGCGCAGTGGAGGGTAACAAAGCCGTAGAAAACCTTAAAACCGTTCTTTTCAGCGCGGGTGCGGAGATATCGGGACAGCTGGGCAATCAGCTTGCTCCCCGCATCAGAGAACTGACTGATGATCTGGCTGAGTGGTTTAAAGGCGGCGGCATCAACAAAGTCGTGAATTTCCTGCGCGATGATCTGTATCCCGGCGTACTGACGTTCGGCCAGGGCGTGGTGTATGTCGGGAAAATTATTTATGCCCTGGCTAAAAAACTCTCCTGGCTGCTACCCGATGAGCGGGGGGATCAAAAAAATGTTTTGAAATCGCTGGCGATGACGGGATCGGTCGATATCGCCAGACTGACGGCAAAACGCAACGGTCAGGAAGAGTGGTTTGATAAACAACTGCAGCAGCATCCGGAATTGCCGGAACAGGTTAAAAAATCTTTTACTGCTACCCATGGTTTTTTCAGCGATGACGATGAGGCGTTTGAAAAATCGCTCAATCCCTATCTGACTGCAAAGAAAGAAAGCCTGCCTGACTTCTCTGATGCCCTGAAAAACAATTCACCCACGCCAGAGACCCAGTCGGGCCGTTACTGGGGTGATCTCAGTGGACGCATTGATTCTGCTGATACACAGCAGAAACAGGTTGAGATGACCGATAACCGCAAATTTGAATACCGGTTTGAAATTAACGGTGCGCAGGGACAGAGCGAGCGCGGGATTGCTGACGAGCTGGAGGCTATAACCAAAACTAACCCTATATTCAACGGTGATAACAGCATGCTGGATGGAGGCGCTATCTGGTGAGTGAAATAATCCCTTTGATTGAGGCGTCCGGACAGGCGCAGCAGTCTGCCATCCGTGGCGGTCAGGCTGCACGGGTCATGATGATGCTGGGCGATTTTGCATTCTCAATTGATACCACAGCATATAAATCGCTTTCACGTGAGGCCAGCTGGAACTGGAGTGAACAGGAGAGAATAGGCAAACAGAGTCTGCTGCAGTACACAGGAAAACCCGGACGGACGGTGCGACTCGATGGAGAGGCGCATGCGTTTTTCCGTAACGGTGTTGATGCAGTTAACGACCTGTACGACCTGGCTGATTTAGCTCAGCCCCAGTTGCTGGTAAGTGGTGAGGGCGATGTGCTGGGCTGGTGGGCGGTAACTCAATTCAGCGATACAACTGATCGGTTCCTGCCGGGAGGCGGACACCGTAATAAAAACTGGACGATGACGTTAAAACATTATGCCGACGATATATCAAACCCGTGATGGCGATGTGCTGGACGCTATTTGCGCAGATCATTATGGCACTGCAAATCTCTCATCCAACGTTTCAGCGGTACTGGAGGCAAATCGGGGGCTGGCAGACAGGGATGCCATTCTTACTGCAGGAGTCGCTATTACGCTCCCGGACCTGACCACGCCGGTTACTGATTCAGCATTTAGTTTATGGGATTAACATGGCTGAACAGATTGTAAATCCAGAGTATGCGCCAGCATTCAGTGTAAGCGCAGAGGGCAAGGACATTACCCGCGCTCTGCAGGAGTGTCTGAGCGAACTCACCCTGACGGATAATGGCGGGGCGACAGCCAAAGCGGATGAACTTAAAATCACGCTGATTTCTCAAACTCTGCCACTGCCATCTAAGGGAGCACGTTTAAGGGTGGCGATGGGCTTTAATGATCAGCTGGTCGATAAGGGGTGGTTTGTTGTTTCGGGGGTGGGCAGTAGTGGGCCACCTCGCCGCGTTGAAATCTATGCCACTGCCGCACCAATGAACGCCCAGAAACATCCCGGTAACGTGTTGAGTCACAAAACGCGCAGCTGGGATGACATCCGGCTTGCCGATCTTGTCAAAACCGTGGCCGCAGATAACGGGCTGAAGCCGAAAGTGGCTGCAGAACTTGCAGATATCCACATCGATCACATTGACCAGGTTGCAGAGTCAGACGCTAATCTGATGTCGCGGCTGGCGAGAATGAACAATGCGATCAGTAAGCCCGCAGGCGGATACTGGCTGTTTCTTGTGCAGGGCGCGATGAAAACAGCTGCCGGTAAGGAGGCAGGAAGTATCACCATTACCCCTGATGAACTTTCCACGTGGTCCTACAGTGAAGGTCAGCGTGGCAGCTCAACCGGGTCAGGTGAGAAAAAAGAGAAGATCAGCGTGCGCTATTTTGATGAGGCTGACGGCAGAACGAAAACCATATCCGTTGATCACGATGGCCCGGCACTGACCAGCCCCTATACCCAGCCTGGAAAATCCACAGCAGACCAGCACGCTAAATCCCGCAAAACTCAGGCGCAGCGAAATGAGCAAAAAATGACGCTGAACGGTCCATGCCGGCCCAGGCATATTGCGCTAACCGCAGAATCTGGCGTTATAACGTCTGGGTTTGGTTCCAGAGAGGATCGCTCATGGCTGGTTGAATCCCTGGTTTTTTCTCTGACGCCATCGGGGCTGAGTTTCACCTATAACCTGGTTGTAAACATTAAAGCGAAAGGCAAAAAGGGCAAAAAAGACAAAACTGGCCCAGCCTATTTCGGCTAATCCCTCTCTACGCTAACGGATAACTCTCATGAACGGTGTAAACATCCGGACGGGCAAACGCCTGTCGGGTTCGGCGCATCTGCGCCAGTCGGTCAGTGACATCCTGACCACGCCGATAGGCAGCAGGGTTTTAGTTCGCGATTACGGCAGTGAGCTGCCGGATTTGGTGGATGCCCCACGTGACGATCTGACCCGCTTAAGAATTATTGCGGCCACAGCAAAAGCGCTAACACGCTGGGAACCTCGCCTTCAGGTGACCCGGGTGGTGGTGTCCCTTCCCGATGATGAATCCACGTTCATTGTGGATGTAGAGGGGATCAATAAAGAAAGCGGCACAGTAACAACTACCGGAGACATAACCATCAATGGCAATTAGTTCTGATGTTATCAATCTGTCTGAGCTGGAGGTTCCGGACGCCATTATCGTGCCTGATGCGTCAGACATTTTTTCCCGCTGGCTGGCACGCCTGCGCGAACTCGACCCGGAGTTTGATGCGCTGGTGGAGTCAGACCCGGCCTATAAGCAGGGGGAGGCGAATGCTTATCAGCTGACCCTGGCATTTCATCGCGTCAATGACGCCGTGCGCGCTGTATTTCTGGCAAGTGCCAGAGGCGCGGACCTCGATCAGATTGGGGCAAATTTCAATGTTAAACGCTACGTCATCATCCCTGCTGATCCTGACGCCGTTCCTCCGGTAGATGCTGAGTTGGAGGACGATGATGCCTACCGGGAGCGCATCCAGTTGTCATGGGCGCAGCTTAATACCGCAGGAGCGCGTAACGCATATCGCTTTCATGCGCGGTCGGCTGATGCTGACGTGCTGGATGCAGATGCATACGGTCCAGAGGATCACAGCCGTCCAGGAGAGGTGGACGTTTATGTGCTGTCGAGAACAGGTGACGGCACAGCCCCTCAGACACTCCTGGATAAAACGTCAGCCAACCTTAGTGCTGATGAGGTTCGCCCGCTGACAGATTTCGTGAGCGTTAAAAGCGCGATCATACAGCGTTACAGCATCACGGCAGAGCTGGAAATCCCCGATGGGCCGGATGCACAGACGGTACTGGATAATGCGGTCAGCGTTGCAACGAGTTACGCAGCACTCTCTCACCGGATTAAAACAGTTATCCCTCTGTCAGCAGTTTATGCCGCTCTGCAACAGCCTGGCGTGGTCAGGGTGAGACTGACCAGCCCTGCAACTGATATTGAGGCGGAGATGGGTAAAGCGCCGTGGTGTCAGGCAATCAGCGTCACGATAAAAGGAGCAGGGCATGGCTGATATATTTCACTCGTTATTACCACAGAATGCCCTTCATCAGGAGCGAGCGCTGGAGCAGGCATCCCGTGAGCAGATTCTCGCTCTTGATACCGGCATGGTCAGGAAAGTTAAAAGTCCGGATGACTGCCCGTTTCATCTGCTGCCCTGGCTGGCATGGGAGCTATCAGTCGATTTCTGGGACGAAAGCTGGACGGAGGAAGAGAAGCGTCAGGTATGCCGCGATGCTGCCTATGTACACCAGCATCGAGGAACTGCTGGTGCTGTACGGCGCGCGCTGGGGGCGGTGAGCCTGCCCACTACCGTTATTGAGTGGTGGCAGGAAAACCCGCGCAGAGCGCCCTACACGTTCCGTATTGAGGTCTACAGCCTGCAGGGCATAGATGACAGCCTATATAGCCGTATAAGGCGACAGGTGAATAAGGCTAAAAACTTACGCAGCTATCTCAGCAGTATTGATGTGATCGCTGACGTTGGTGCAGCAGGGAACTACTACACAGGCGGTGCGGTGACTGCGTACATCGACGCCGTGATTCAGACTGGAGAATAATCGTGGCAGAACAATATTACAGCATCCTCACAAACCGGGGGAAAGAGCTGGAGGCGGCATCCTCAGCAAGCGGCACGCCGGTCATCATCAAGGATTTTGTTATCGGTGACGGTAACGGCATGGCAGCAGCGCCTGACCCGGCTCAGACTGCACTGGTTCGTGAGGTATACCGCCATGCTATCTCTAAACTGAATGTGTCGCAGGAGCAGCCTAACCAGTGGGTTGTTCATCTCGTTGTGCCAGCTGATGTGGGCGGGTTCACTATCCGTGAGGTAGGACTATTAACCGATGCCGGGGAACTCTATGCAGTGGCGAACTGCGCTGCCATTGAAAAACCGGTCACCGGTATCAACGTCAACCTGCAGTTTCGTCTGGCCGTAAACGAAACCGCCAGTATTGAACTCAAGGTGGCTACCGGTGACGGCCTGTTTTTACGTCAGGACGCAAATCTAAGCGACCTGAATAATATCGCTAAAGCCCTGGAAAATTTAGGTCTGAATCTCGTCGGTAACTGGCAAGCCGTGCAGGCGAACGGCGGTAAACATTCGACCGGGAATCACCGTATTTACGTCGACTGGAGCGATGTTGATGGGAAGTTGCACATAACTGTTGATGCAACTGACGTCGGCGAGCTATTCACCACACAAAACCCGCCTACAGCAGCGCAAACTGGCGCATATCCCATGACCGGGGGCTATCTCAATGAGGAGGTTAGCGCGACCGTTATCTCTAATCTTAAAGACGGTAGCGCCGGTCAGGCTCTTTACGCTCCTATGTGGCGCTCGTGTCTGAAGAATCGCGGCGGAGATATGGACTTCAAAGACGGCGCATCGGCTTGTTTCCGTCTGGTAGAGGTTATCAGTAATTATGCATTTGCTGAAATACTGGTTGATGGCTTTGGTATCGTCAGATCTTTTGAATTTCGCAATGATGGAACGATACATGCTCCTAATTCGGTATATGCAGGGCAGGGATTTATTGCGCCGGATGGCAATATTTATGGCCCCGTCTGGGGAGGATATGCGAATAACTGGGTTTTGGCGCAGATTAATGCGCTTAATGTCGCAATAAACAACCAGCTAAACAGCATGAACGCCGATCGCAATAACTGCGTCAGAGCTACAGCTCGCGGAGGGCGACAGCATAAAGTGGGAGGTGACTGGATTGCTGACTGGGAAGCCCCCGCAGGATGTTTTATGACAGGGATGAACACAAATGAAGGTGGCGACGGACGCAAGGCGGGCCTCTATTTCCGAGCCATGTATTACTACACACCTAACTCTGGCTGGGTGCAGGCGGGAGATATTGCATAATGAATGAATTCAAAAACGTCAAAAACTATAAAAATGAGCCACTGGATGATGATGGCGTTTATATGGCCGCGTATTTCTGCGACGAACTGGGGCGTGATTGGTATGAGACCCGGCAGGGCTGGGTGGGTGCAGTAGCAGTGGATGCCAACGAACTGGTTTGTTCCATTGCACGCTCCTCAATGCAGGTTCAGTTGTTTACTATGGTGGAGGGTCAAACGTTATATGAGGTTGACCCTGATACCATTCCAGTTGATCCGCTGGGGAAATATAAGTATGTAAATGGAATGTTTACAGCTATTTCTGATTTAACAAGCGGACCGTAAGTTTAAATTGTTTGGGAAATAATCACAGCTCACTATTCTGCTCGCTGAGCCTAAACTTTTTAGCCAGTCGGTGTAGGGCAACGATAGACATGAATTCCTGACTGCTCTCAAAGAATTCAACCCAGTGAGTGCAAAGGAAAAGTGCGATCACTTCAGTTTCCTCTTCATTAAGCTTCATCTTAATACCTTTCATTAACCTTCAAATAACAATGTGAATGAATGTGTACGGAACCATACCATAACATAAATTAAAGTAGCTTAAATAATATGGTTGCTATTTATAAGTCCTTTAATTTCAGAATGTTGATGTGATCGATCTGTTTAACCGATCAATCTTTCGTTATTGATCGGTACAATGTCTTAGGAGTGTTGAGAGCTTGGGGTTATATTTGAGTGCGGTTAGATGGAGCTAATTGCATGAAGATTAAAACAGTGTGGAGGTTCGTATTAGTTGGATGTGTGATAGCGTGGTTAACAATAATAGTAGAAATGCTAAATCTATATAAAAGATATTTTATTTACTTTTGATCTGCCAACACCAGGCCCGGCTTTTGCCGGGTTTTTTACGTCTAATGAAAATTTATGGAACGCGCCTCGCATGATTTAGCTTTAGTCCTGCATTGTCTAATCGACAGATATACTATGGCACCTCTTACATAACAGGAGGCACTATGGAACAGGAATTTGAGGCACAGGCCTATGATGCAGTGTGCAATATAATTGGTGAGGCTGTCTGGCAGCTGGTGACCGCAGGGGAACCATTAACGCTGGATACCATAACCAACATTATTCCGCAGCTCTTAGAGCATAGTGATGACCTGGCCGCCAGTATTGCGCTGTCAGTATTATTGCAGGATTAAAAGCCGTAGCGATGAGGAAGGTACAGATTTTTCCCATTCATCAACAATCATAAACACTCTGTTTTAAAGATTAACCTCACGACTGTATGAGCATTTAAATCTGTGAGAACGAGCTTTAAACGTCGCTGTAGTGATATGCCTATAGAGCGGCTAGCATCTCTGATTTCTGAACCTGGAAAAAGCTGTACAAGTTTGATTTTTTTGTATAACTTAAGTCCTGCTTACTGCTTATCACTTATACAAACGGAGCTAATCATGCTACAGACCATGCCAGCAAGCAGCCTGAACAAAGAAGTTACTGCTTATTTTAGCCGGGCAGTTATGCCGTCACAACAAGAAACATTAGGAAACATTGTTGTTGAGGTGCTCAAATCAGGCCGGACGCTTAGTCGTAAAACCATCTGTCTTCGCCTTATCGCGCGCCTTGAAAAAGCATCATCGCCAGAAGAAGAACAGCACCTACAGGAACTGGTAAGCCTCTTATTTTCTGAATAGGCTTACTGATAAAGGGGCTGATAACTCGTTGATTATCACGAGTGTAACTGAATAAGAGAGCATTAGCAGTAATGAAAAGTCATACAACAAAAGCGCGCGTTGAGATACTTATTGGTGAGGCTGCATTAGCTCTCTTCGATGAGAAAGCCTCCGTTTCGTGGACCGGCATCTTGAGAAAGCTTGAAGCTCAGCTTTCAGCTGAACATGATGAATCCAGAGTGGAGGTATTCAAAATCGCCATCGAGGACATCAGGACAGAGATTAACCGGCGCGGCTCAGACAGGGATAGTGATAATGAAGTTCAAAGTGCGACTGCATCTGAAGATTCTGACAGATCCAGCCGACATTGATTTCAGCTAATTTTCAGACTAAAGCATAAAAATTTAAAATTTCTTAAAACTGACAGCGATAATGCTATGAAATCTCAGATGCATCAGATAATTAAATCAGACGGATCCGACCTTATTCACGCTCTTGAGAATATTGAAGATATTTATGAGGACGAGAAAAGAATTTTTTCTGATGCCATCAGGACGCTTCTTACTTCATCAGGAAGTGTGACCAGCAGAGAAGTGCTTTTCTATCTGATTGCTGAAATGGAATCGACAAGTGATGTGGTCAGACTGGATGTTCTACGCACATGTCTTGAGATCCTGATAGGACTGAAAGAATCAGAATAGGTTGCCTAATCTAATGCATTTTTTTCAGTAATTGTTGGATCAATTCCAGACAATCGCGATGAATTTCTGAATCACAGGTAGTTTCACTTAGTTGATACAAAGCCTGAATGAGGCTTTCAAGAGTTACAGCGCTACCAGTCAATAGCAGATCAGTTGTTGCGCGCCCTATAAGAGCGCGGATTTCGTCTGAAACATCATGCGCGTTAGTTTTCAACCCGCCTCCATCTGGTGTATATTCATCCAGTGTATCATTATGCTGCCTGATCATCCAATCAGTGACTAACGCGATAAACATTTCCTTACTGCGCTGCGTACTGAAGCCGCTGATGGCCTTTTACCTTACAGGCCTTTAGGACCAGAAAAAAATCAACAGCACAGATGAATCTCAGGACTAACCATTGTCCGTCAGGCTATCCAGTATGTGCCTGTGAGTAGATAAAAGATACAGCGCAAAGATAGCGACATTTGCTTTTTGCACGACTTAGCTGTCATGTCTTAGCACAGTGATTAAGAAAAATTAAAAAGTGCGTCCTTCTGCATCGCGACTACAGTCAGTGGTGAGGTTATCAAAAATCGTGCTTATGGAGGATATACCGTGTTAATTCAAGACGACGAGAAAGGCCACGTCATTATTGGCGAAGCGGCATTACACCTGGCGCTGGCTGAAAAGGAGATTAACGTTATCTCTCTCATCGGCGAACTGGGTCATATGGCTGCGAATGCAACTTGTGATAAAAGGCTCAGCGACATTTCAGAAGCCCGAAGCTGGCTGAAGAAGTACGCTAATCCTGAACATACAGAGCAGTCTGTGCCGTTCCTGCAGACACTTGCAGGTCTGAACGAAGAAAAGCATTAACGCCATAGGACGTAGTCCGGCTCCGGCCGGAAGACGACAGCACCAGATGACCTCATCGGTCGCGTGAAAACGTGTACCGGCCGGAGAAACTGTCAGGGATGACATCTCGGCATATGCTCCGGAAGTTGTACATAAGTTATGCACTGATTCTGTGGATAAAGAAGATGCAATTTTTAACTCGTCCTGCCCTTACAGAGTTTTATACCGTCGTCCACATAAACTCGCTTATGTAATTACATAATTTCTTCATATCGAAACCTGTTTATTCGCCATGCATGATAAGACAGAGCTGGTTCTTTAGTATGCTCTAAATACTACGGTTTCCAGTTTATTCCTGTCATAGGCCATTTTTTCTCTGTCTCCTGCAGCTCGCGTTCCATCTCATCCATCCAGTCAGCTTCAGCTTCAGACTTAGTGTTCTCGACGATGAAGGCCCTCATTGAATGTGGTTTACTAATGTTAATTTCATCGACCATCTTCTTTTCCTCTGCTGAAAATTATTTTGTTACATCACTGATGGATCATCAGCTTCAGTCTGTCGCTGCTATCATCAACAACAGTTCAGTTAAATAATTTTTACCAGTCAGATAAGTGAAAATTTGTATAGGCTATAAGTGCATATTTGAGCTTTACGTCCATACTTAGCATGTCCTTCACCAGGATTTCAGTTTTTTCAGCCACTGCAGGTATTCGGCCCCCGCTGGGGGCTTTTTTTCATCTGCGCCGGTTATCTGCCGTCTAAACCGCGCTTAATTGCTTAGGGTAATAATGTGACGCTTAACTGCGGAGATAGGACATTTGACGCATTTTAGTACTCAGTCGCTAAAGACGGTTTACCTGACGGATGTATTCACTTAATCCTGTTTAAAGATACAGTCATACAGACAGAATCATGAACCCATTTACCGCTTGCGCTTGCAGTTACCGCAATCTTCTTTAGGCTTAAGTCAGGTCGGTGGCTTCGCCGTACCGTGATAAGAATAAAATTTGATGTATTCCTCTTTGAACCGCCTGCAGGGCGGCTTTTTTTTACACCTAAAAGCAGTTGTGTTTACGATACCTGCAGCTGACTTGGTAATCCCTTCATTTCCGGCTAGAAGATCCTGTTCAGCGCACCTGAAGTACTCAGCCACCGTGAGTGGAACGACTGCTATCTGCGGACCTAAGCAGCACCAAAACAGCAACAGTACAGATACTGAACAGGCTACCTATTTATCCTGTGTAAAGAATTCAGTCAGGGTAGACTATCCCAAGAGCGGCACCTTAACTACAGGCATAAAAAAACCCGCGTTACACGGGTATAAAAACTTTCAATTGGGGCAATTCCATCTGTCAGCATTTGCTGACACTAATGATAATACAGAGGTTATGGTAATTAGAAAACAATCATTCAACAATTATCACGTATAGCATCACTACAAGACTCTGCTTACCAAAGACACAAAAATTTTCGACGACATGACGGTTGAATACTGTACTTATTCTGCTGACTTCAGATGAAGGATTTGGGATAAGTTGCACTAAAATTAGCCAAAGAGTTTAAAAATTTAGCATCCTCATAGGCTTTACAATTTTGAGTGTCGTTTCGGCTTGATCAATTCCGCAGATTGATATTACTGTTTATTTATACAGTATCTATTCTGGGGGATGCATTATGCCACGCGACTACGAAATCATGATGGCTTTCAGGCAGGCGATTAAGCGCGATGCCGAAGGCCGATTTACCATAAGTACACTCGACTTTGTAAAAGAGCTTGGCCGGATGAACTGGCATTACACCCTTAACTCTGCGAATAAGTGGATAGAAACACATACAACCACGTTCCGAGATATCTCACCTACAGACGGTGATGAGCGAGTTTTTCAGGTGTTCAATCCGAACGGCGGTATGTGATGTTCGCCCTGGTTGATGTGAACTCGTTCTATGCAAGCTGCGAAACGGTATTTCGTCCTGATCTGCGCGGTAAACCAGTGGTCGTCCTGTCGAATAACGATGGATGTGTGATTGCACGTTCCGCAGAAGCCAAAAAGTTACAGGTGCCGATGGGAGCGCCTTAC
Source organism: Pantoea sp. S62 (assembly GCF_016658625.1). NCBI lineage: Bacteria > Pseudomonadati > Pseudomonadota > Gammaproteobacteria > Enterobacterales > Erwiniaceae > Pantoea > Pantoea sp. S62. The sequence continues at coordinate 428,937 of NZ_JACVVI010000002.1, forward strand.
TTCAAGCTTAAAGACGAATTCAGAAAGCATGGCGTCCATATTTTCAGTTCGAACTATGCACTTTATGCTGACATGTCGAACAGGGTAATGACCACTCTTGAGGGTATGGCCCCAGCAGTTGAAATTTATTCAATCGACGAAGCGTTTATGAATCTCGGCGGCGTGAGCCGTATTGAACCATTGGAGGACTTCGGACGCCGGGTTAGGGGGCGTATCAAGCAGGAAACACATCTCATCGTAGGTATTGGCATTGCGCCAACCAAGACCCTGGCAAAGTTGGCAAATCACGCTGCAAAAAAGTGGTCAAAGACAGGCGGCGTACTAGACCTGTCTAATATTGAACGTCAAAAGAAACTGATGGCGCTGGTGCCGGTTGAAGATGTCTGGGGTGTTGGCCGTCGCATAAGCAAGAAGCTGAATGCCATGGGCGTTATTACCGCGAAAGATCTGTCTGAGCAAAGCACTTACATCATCCGTAAGCATTTTAACGTGGTGCTGGAGCGTACAGTAAGAGAGTTGCGCGGGGAGCCATGCCTGGAGCTCGAAGAATTTGCACCAGTAAAACAGCAGATAGTGTGCTCACGTTCATTCAGTTCACGCATCACTGAATATATTTACATGCGTCAGGCTATTTGCTCTTTCGCAGAGCGGGCAGCCGAAAAGCTGAGAAATGAAAGGCAGTTTTGTAAGCAGATAGCAGTTTTTGTCCGAACCAGCCCGCACGCAGAGGGTGAAATCTTTTATGGCAATCAGGCCTCGCGAAAGTTGCTTACCCCTTCTAACGATACTCGCGACATCATCCGGGTTGCTATGGACGCACTTGATGACATATGGGTAGACGGACACCGTTATATGAAAGCAGGTGTAATGTTAGGCGACTTTTTCAGCCAGGGTGTGTCTCAGCTCAATCTATTTGATGAGTACCGGCCACAGCCTAATAGCGAAGCTCTGATGCGAGTAATAGATGGGCTAAATCAGAGCGGAAAGGCCAATTTATTTTTTGCCGGGCAGGGGATTGAAAGGTCATGGGCCATGAAGCGAGAGATGCTTTCACCTGCTTACACGACCCGCTTTGCAGACCTGCCAGTCGTAAAATGAGAGTAGCTGTTACCAACCTATTATCACTGCCAATCTGAGATTGTAATGAGTGAAATTCATACAGAGTTGCGATAAAAGTTTTCCCCAAAACGCTATGCAACCTATTGGATTCTAAAGCGTTTATTTTCGTTAACAAAGGACATGTAAAGCAATGTTTTCTTGCTTTTTGATCAATAAAATCAGTTAGATAATATGATCTCGCAAAAATAATGCTGCGTCATCTGGAGTGGTTCGAAGCGGCTGACCTGATTGTTAAAGGTGTTGAAGGCGCTATCGCTAACAAGACCGTGACTTACGATTTCGAACGCCTGATGGATGGCGCTAAGCTGCTGAAATGTTCAGAGTTTGGTGACGCGATCATCGAAAATATGTAATGTCTGCTTAAGCCCACATCGCGTTAAACGCGATGTGGGCTTTTTTATGCCTGCCCTTTCACGCTTTTCCCTTCTCTTCGCATCCTCTCCTCATTCATAACGTCTTCAGCATTGATGCTCTTACTAAGGCAATTAACAGGTGTTCAGTATCCCCTTCAACGTATGAATGAATGACTTTTCATTATCAACATCCTGATAAATTCTTACCTGCGACTGAATATTTTAATATTTCTGCAAATTGCATTATCTGATGCCACTACAAAAGAAACTGTGAACGCAAAACTGGCATCTGTTTGTGACTGAATATCGTTACTGTAATACCTCACTCATAAGGAGGATTTATGGACGCTAATTATACAAAAGACGCGATTTATATCTGTCGCCTGATGTTTGGGCAGGCTGTGCTGGAATTATTAGCAGATAATCAGCCGGTCACTAACCGCGCTCTGGAAGCAAAAATAAAGGTGATGTTACCTGATGCGCAGCCTGCGCTGATTTACAATGTCGCTCTTGATCTGTTAAATGAAACGCTAAGTTAATCTTATGCCTGTCTGATAAGCGCCCGGCATTTAATATGTCGGGCCTGGCTATCAGCACGTGACAGCTGATTCATTTTTGTAACGCGTGCCGCAAAAAAAAGAGTTGAACAGGATCCCGTTGTCACAGAGGTGTACGCTTCTGCGAATACACAGGGAGAATATTATGGACGATGAAGCTTTAAGTGATGCGATTGCGGCATGCCGACTACTATTTGGTCAGGCTGTTATGGAAATTGTGGCTGAGGATAAGCTGGTAACCCGCGAAGCCATTACTGAAAAAATTCATCAAATGTTTACCGGTATTGAGCCTGAACCTGTTATGAGACTGGCTATCAACCTGCTGTCAAATAACGTCCACTGCTGATACCGCTGAATGCAGTGATGACACTGGCCGCCGTAGGTGGCCTTTTATCTCTTCCTCACGCTGACGCCCCGCGCAAGTTTTTCTTAATCATTCACCCGGCTAATGAGCCCGGCATAACACTTGCCTGAAAAGCGCCCATCGCCTTTCAACAACATGGCGATCATTGAACCAACCTCGATCTGCGCTGACTAATTTGCTGACTTATGCCGTTACGTTAACGCTTCAGAGACGTTAATTGTGCGAGTCTCACTTTTATTCAGCCAGAACGGCGTAGCCAGTGCGCAGAGGATGTCAGACATGCGGGTTTTAATTATTTGTCGGGATAATATTGGCGATACCTTGCTGACCACGCCACTCATCAGTGCGCTGGCGCAGTCGGGCCAGTATCAGGTCGATGTACTGACCAACAACTACGCTGCGCCCGTGTTGCAGCATAATCCCGATATCCGGCAGCTCTTCTATTACACCAAGTTGCATCACCGTGAGGCAGGGCAGGGACGACTGGCCTGTGTGTTACAGCGACTGAAGCTGATGCTGAATCTGAAAAGGCAGCGTTACGACATAGTGATTCTGGCCAAAAGCCGCTGGGATCAGCATGGCCTGAAGTGGGTTAAAATCGTGCGTCCCGCCAGAGTGATCGCGCTGGGGCAGCAGCCGCATCCGCTGATCAGCGATTTACTGCCGCCGCCCAGTCAGTCACCCTGTCATATCAGCGAAACCCTGTTTAGCCTGGGACGGGATTTGCGTCTCAGCGCCACCGCGCCAGGCAAACTGACGCTGCGGCCGGATGCGGCTATAGCGGCCAGCCTGCGAGACACCTGTGCGATTGATCCCACTCTTCCGGTCTATGCACTCCAGATCAGCGCCCGCAAGCCGAGCCAGCAGTGGGACGCCGCCCGATTTGCCGGGCTGGCTGAGAAAATTTCGGCGCATCATCCCTGCCAGATCATGCTGCTCTGGTCACCTGGCAGCCGCGATAATCCGCGTCATCCGGGGGATGATGAAAAAGCGCGTGAAATCATGGCGCTCTGCCCGCACCTGCCGATAAAGGCGGTGGCGACTACCAGCCTGCCGCAGCTGATTGCGGCTATGTCGTTATGTCAGGGGCTGGTGAGCAGTGATGGCGGGGCAATGCACATCGGTGCCGCACTGGGCTTACCGGTGGTGGCGCTGTTTGGTGACAGCGATCCGGCGTGCTGGCATCCGTGGCAGGTTAACTATCAGGTGCTGCAACCGGCGTCACGTGAGGTCAACGCGCTGAGCAGCCGCGAGGTTTATGACGCCTTCGCCCAAACGATTATTCAGTAATCTGCTTCAGGCCAGCCTCCACGGCTGGCCGCTTCACACAGCATCGCGATCGTTACGGGAGAATATCCGCCAGATTTGAACCACTTCATCGGTGTCATATGCCGCGAGTGCGCCGCCGGAAAATAGCGGGCATCATCATAATGCTCAGAGCAGACGTTGAACGTGGCAAAAAAATCATTCATCAGAATCGCGAACTCCACCTCATTCAGCGGCAGCTGCTGCAGATGAAAACCCGCCCGATCCACTTTCCGGAACCGGCCCAGGGCGGTTGGCTGATTGTGGTATTCAATCAGCGCAATAATAGCGTGAGAGAGATCGTTCATTACCCCACCAGTTTCGCCACGGCCTGCTCGACTTCTTCGGCCTTAATCGACGCCATCGGATGCTGCGACGCCGTTTTATCCGGGCGATGAATAACAATATGGCGATCGCTGTCCTGGCAGGGGCCGGTGTAGCGTGGATTGGCGGTAGAGAACAGGCTGACCGTTGGCGTCTGTGCCGCCACCGCGATGTGCAGTGGGCCGGTATCGCCGGTGACCAGCAGGTCCAGCGTGCGGATCAGGGTAATCAGGCCGCTGAGATTCGTTTTGCCTGCCATTGGCGTCACACGCTTACGGCAGTGCAGCGGCAGGCTTTCGATAAATTGTTTCTCAAGAGACTGCTCAGCAGCTGTACCGGTGACAATAATTTCAGCGTCAGGCCAGCGTTCGAGCAACGCGGTCGCCAGCTGGCTGAATGAAGCCAGCGGCCAGCGGCGAATATCTTTAGATGCCCCTAACTGAAAACCGATACGGCGATGGCTGGCCGTTGCAGCAGGGCGGCTACTTACCTCGGGCAGATGCATCCGGGTCTGTTCTGTCTCTGCGCCCAGCGCTTCGATCAGCTTCAGCTTGCGCTTGATGGTGTGATCGTCGAAATAGCCTGAATAGTGATCAAGATATTTATTCAGCACCGGGGATTCGCTGCCGTAATGATCGCGCACAATCGCCTTACTGCCGGTCAGTACTGAGCTCATAATATCGTAGGGAAAATGGGCGTGTAATATCACTGACAAATCCGGTTTCTGGCGACGCAGTTTGAAAAATAGCGGCAGGAAATTAGCCACTTTGTTATCCCAGATATAGATCTTATCGAACCAGTTATAACGGCTGACCAGGTCCTTATTTTTCTTACTGGAAACCAGAATAAATTTGCTGGTGGGAAAGCGATTCTTCAGGCTCCAGATAGCCGGTGTATTCATCAGGAAATCGCCCAGTGCCGTAGTGGAATAAATCACTACCGTGCCGGGTGTCAGCGTCTGCAGGGCCTGCGGTTTTGTTCTGCCTGAAAATCGAGAATAAAGCGTTAAAAGTCGGTCTATCAGATAAATCTTTTTTTTCTTCACGTCTGAATTCTCTTGAACGTATCAATAATATTAAACAAAAGGTGTTGTGCATTATTAGAGAATATTCTTACGTCTAAAGTTCAGCAGGGGGAAATCTTTTTTATTGGCCGTAGAATATTTGTTTAAACTTTTTCCACAATTTTAGTGTTGTTTATTCAGGGTATATATACAGAATTGTGTAAAAGAGGTAGGCAATTTTCGAAAAGAGTTGGGATGATTCTTATAATAATAATATTTCAGGATTTTTTAATACCGCCCTTAATTACTAGCAGGTTAACTATTAGCGAATTTATTTTACGGGAGCTATTGAATATAAAAAAACAAACCCCGGCATGCGTGCCGGGGCAGGGTATTACGACTGAGGCTGACCCACCGGGCCTGAACCCAGGGTGCCGCCCGGAGAAGACTGGCCACTTGGCGCATGGGGACGGCCATCTTCTTTAATGGCGTCGCTCTTATGCGAGCAGCCCGCCAGAGAGGTTAAGGTCGCTGCCACCAGCAGCAAAGCAGGAATCGTTTTCATGAGGTCACCTTGATGTTGTCAGAAAGAGAACGTAATTAAGACTGGAGACTCACCGTGCGCTGGCCTGTGAAGGCTTATCTTTCAGATGTTTCTCAGCATACGGTCAGCTACAGCCAAAAAAAACGGAAGCCAGTGGCTCCCGTTCTGTTGACGTATGGCGGTATTACTTGCGACCCAGCAGGAAGCCGATAAATACGCCAACGCCTGCAGCAATGGCCAGACCTGCAGCAGGATTGGACTGAACCTGATCGCGAATGGTCTCAGCTGCATCACGTGCAGCATAGCTTGCCTGGTTGGTGTAACGACGCGCTGCGCCCTTAGCCTGATGCTCGGATGAACCGGTTGCTGCACCCCATTGTTCCTGAACTGCGCCAGCGGCTTCTTTTACTTTATCTTCGATTTTTCCTGACATTTAAATGCTCCTTGGTTTTGAGTAAGACTCTCAAAGCGTAGCAAAGATAGTGAGTTCTGCTGCGCCAGTGCCCGATAAGGCGTTAAAAAATCATTTCTGGCTGTTAATAGCGCTGCGTTTGCGGGCCAGCCATTTCCTGTCTAGCCTTTTGAGATGAGAGTCACAGCCGGAGGAGAAACGATGAAACGTGATGCACTGAATGATGATGACTATGATGAAGTCTGCCGCGTTATTGGCGATGCAGTCATTGTACTGATGGAGCGCGGTCATGATACCCGGCGTGGCGAAATCTATGACCTGCTTAAACGGACCCGGCAGCAGCGCGCCCACAGTGAACGGGATGAGCAGCGAATGCTGGATCACGCTATCCGGCTGGTTAAGCCCGACGTTTAGCGAATGTGGAAGCGTTACGTTACTGTAGCAGCACGCCCTGAATCAGGCTGGCTTCAACAATCTCCACCTCATTGATTTTCAGCGCCCGCATATATCCTTCCACCAGTAACAGATTACTCACGTCCGTGGCGCGATAGTCGCCAGACAGTTCACTGTCGCCTTTCCAGACCTGCTGCTGCGAGAGCTGGCTCAGGGCCGCCAGCGTATAGCGGTCGGGTTTGCCCGGTAACTGATTGCGAATCGAAAAACCGTGTACGCCTCCGATGCCAATTACCCGACGACCGGCCACATCCTGTTTGATCTGCGGGCTGACTTCGTTAGTCGCGTAAAACTGCACAAAGCGCAGCACCGACTGCCGCCAGGAACCAATAGGATTGGGGGATTCCGCCTTCGGGCTGTTCTTGAGCACCGTCAGAATAAAGTTTTTCAGCGTCACCGAAGCCAGTCTGCCTTGATAGATATCTGCTACCGGCTTGCCCGCCTGCTGCCGCCATGCAGTCATCTGCATTGACCCGCCGCCAATATCCCAGACCAGTAACTGCTCATCCCGGACCATTGGATCTTTAAGCGCGGCTCTGGCAGAGAGAAAGCCAAGCGTCGCCTCCTGCTGCTGCGAAATAATGCTGATTTGCGCACCGCTCTGGCGCTGCAACTGTTCAATGACCGCCTGACCGTTGCTGGCGTTGCGAAACACCGCCGTCGCCACGCCGCTGATTCGCTGCGGATGAAAGCGCTGTGCGTGCGCCACCAGCTGCTGCAGTGCGGCGGCACCTTCATGAGTCACTGACGGACTCAGCTGGTTATCCGCTGAATGGGCTAATGCGTCGTTCCAGGCCACGGCGCGCTGATCCTGATACAGCACTTTTTCGATGCGCTGCTGGCAGACATTGACGCGCGCCACCGCAATTTTGGTAGTACCGGAACCGATATCCAGACCGGCGCGGATTTGCTGGCAGCGATTGGCCTGGGCCGATGCGACAAAAAACAGCGAGCAGAACAGCGTAAAAACAGACAGCGCAGCAGAACGCATAGCGACTCCGGGGGCAGGGGGGATCAGAGTGAACGGGTGGCGATGCAGGTCGGGTAGACGCTCACCAGGAAATGACGCAGATGGTCAAAGCACCATTCGGCGTCATCAGCCTGCGGACAATAGAACTGGATGGTAATTTTTTCGTAATCGCGCTGACGCTGACGCAGCGGCGACCAGCTCCAGTCGAGCACTGAACGGGCATAGTTAACCAGTGTCCCGGCGGGCAGCTGATGTTGCTGCTCCTGTCCGGTCAGGTAACGATGAAAGCTCGCTTCCAGCTGCAGGGCTTCCTCAAAGTCGTGCTGCGGCAGGTCGGGACGAAAAGCCACATCGATAAAACCACAGACCGCCTTTTCCTGCTGCTGCCAGTCACAGGCCAGAGTCATAAACAACCCCTCCTGCAGGTTAACCTCCTCGACCAGTCGCCGCAGATTCGCTGAGCGATTCAGCACGACAATCTCTTCAAGTCGACCGGTTTCCAGCGTCAGATCAAAGCCACAGGGATTAACAGAGCCATCCGCATTGCGCGTAGCGGGGAAGGGGAAGTCGATATAACCGTTGTTATCCAGACGCTTTTCCATCGGGGAGCCCTGCTGCTTGACGTTTCCTGACAATAAACCATCTGGCAGCAGGATTCATCCCTTATGGACAGGTCCAGGTGATTTGGGTGTCCTGGTAAGGATTAATCAGGCGGAACTGCTTATCTGACAGGCGCTGCGCATAGTAGCCTTCACGCGTTACGGCGGAGGGGACATATTTAAACCGATCCAGTGACTGCAGCGGGCCACTGTTTACGCTGACATTGTCCCGTGTCACGGTGAAGCTGTTAACCAGATCAAAAATCACACCCTGAGTCTGTCCCATCGACTGACCATAAATTGTCGAGACCTCACCCGGACATTCCACCCCTTTCGGGCCAGATGAACATCCAGTCACCATCGCGATGAGGATTAAAATGCTGAGTCGCATCATGATTTTCTACCTGCTTCAATCCCTGGGAGTGTTGTGGCGCAGAGTCTATCCTGTTGCACCACCAATCACTTAATTATAGCAGTTTCCGCTACGCTTCCTGTTTGTGATTTGTTTAATCGTTAAGCAACAGGAATGTAAAGGGGTGACTTTGCTTATCAATAAACGTTATTCTTGGCTCCTTTGCGCACCACTTAGGCAAATCCAGGGATAAATGATGAAAGAAGAAGAAGCAAGTCTAATGATTATTCGCCACGCGATTGACGAGCTGGAAGCCGATAAGAAGCAACAGGTGCTCGCCTGCTCAGCGAATATTCGTGCAGCCATGCAGGCTTATGATAGCGAAAATGCCGGGCTGGCGCTGATGTTAGTGGCCGCCGAGGTGGCAGCCGAATAGTCACTATCCGGCCAGGCAGGCACGCTGTCAGGCTGGCCGGATTACTTTATCTTTTCTCAACTTTCAGGTTTTTTCGCACACCGATTCCACCTTTTAATGGTCTCAGTCACGCTCGCCTCACGTCTCTCCTCTGATTTTTATATGTTAAGCTAAGAAAATTCTCAATGAAATCAGTGGAGACACAACATGAAGGCAGCGTTAATTGCCCTGGGCCTGCTGGCCTGTCACATCGCACCCGCCTGGAGTGAAACCGAATTTCAGCTTAACTGTCCCGGCCGGCCGACCATGACGGTTTCGCGTGCCGAATATGGTTTAACCACCCTGATGTGGCCGGATAATCACTTCCAGATTGCCGCCGGTCAGCAGCGAACCCGCTTAGAAGCGGGCGATCAGGTGGCGATTACCCGCTTTCGCAATGGCGATCAGCTGATTGTGAACCAGCGCAGCCAGGCAACCTTCTTTGTATACCGCGACAGCGATAAACTGCTGCCCTGCAGCCGCAGCGAAAAACGCGATGTCGATGCGCTGACCCTGGAGCGCTACGACGATCGTCAGCGTTCCGACAGTTAACCCCGGGAGCCACTATGCAACCTGAGATTACCGACAACGTTACCGCGCAGGATCTGGATGAGGTCAGGCTGGGCCTCAATGCCTTCAACAGCAAATTTATTGATGTGAATACGATCAGGTCAATTGGGGTATTTATCCGTGATGAGCAGGGCAAAAAGCTGGCCGGGCTGACCGGCTCAACCACCGGTAACTGGCTGCGGATTGATATGCTCTGGGTGAGTGAGGCGCTTCGCGGGCAGGGGGCAGGGAGTAAGCTGATACAGGCTGCCGAGCAGGAGGCGCGGGATCGCGGTTGCCGTTATGCACAGGTGGATACCGCCAGTTTTCAGGCGCGGCCGTTTTATGAAAAACTTGGCTACACCCTGCGGCTTACGCTGGCGAACTACATGGATCATCATCAGCGGCACTATCTGACCAAAGAACTGTAATCAGAACAGCGGATTTTCCCGCAGATCCAGGGGATGTTGTTCAGCTTCATCGATGGCAGCCAGCCAGCTTTGCAGCGTCACTTTTTTCCAGGAAAGATGCCCGCGCGTGGTGCTCATCAGCACCACGTCGGGGCGCAGCGAGCGGTAAAATTCCAGCGTCTGACTCAGCTCAGCCGGATTACTGTCCGGCACCAGCACCGTAATCCAGTTGTCATGAGAACGGGTCACGGTATCGCCGACAAACAGATAGGTCAGCCCCAGCGGCGAGGTATAGAGAAAGCTGCAACTGCCCGGTGTGTGTCCGGGCGTCGGCAGCAGATGGAAATCGCCGAAGTGCGTCTCCGGCTGCGAAAAGGTGTCATCAGGCTCCGCAAAACGGCTGATGGGGCCTAATGAGCGGCTGTGGCAGTAAAGCGCGCTGCTGAAACGCTGCTGGATCACCGCCGCACCAGGCGCGGATTCGTGCCAGTGGGTCAGATAGTGACGGATCACGCCGCCGGTATCAGCAATCACTTCATGATCGAGCGGGTTTTCTATGCGGCCAATCAGCAGATTGCCGCGCGGGTGACGCAGCATAAAGCCATGCATCATCAGGTCATTAACGGCATCTTCCACCGGGAATTCCGGGGTTGAGATCCACAAATCGTCATACAACGGCTTCAATGTCGATCTCCTGAAACGCTCTCTAATCCCGCAGGACGGGATGCCCGGTCGCCTGCAAATGGGCGTTGCCCTGGCTGACCGCTAATCGTGCGCTGGCACCCAGCGGCAGTGTGACGGTATCAGCGGCATGACCAAAATCTAATCCACAGATCACTGGCAGACCGGTAGTATCACGCACGCGCTGCCAGACGGTACTGAAATCAAACCCATTGTCATAGTCCGACAGGGCCGTGCTGGTGAAGCTGCCGGTGACGATTGCCCGCTGTCGCGCCAGAATGCCGCTCTGCTCCAGCTGAATCAGCATGCGTTCAATGCGGAACGGATGCTCATTCACATCTTCTATCACCAGAATGCCGTTCTCAATCTGCGGCATCCACGGCGTGCCGATCAGCGAGCAGATCATCGCCAGGTTTCCGCCCCACAGCGTACCCTGCCAGTCGCCCTGGTCTGGGGTTTCGCTCTGCCATTTCACCTCTACTGTAGGTGATGTCAGTGCCTGCCAGAAGTGGTGCAGGGTAAATTCAGATAAGGTCGCGGCACCGAAGTTACCGGCCAGCATCGGTGCACTGAAGGTAATCAGGCCAACCTGTGCCAGCAGCGCCAGCTGAATCGCGGTGAAGTCGCTGTGGCCGCACAGCGCCAGCGGCTGATTCAGCAGGCGGCGTTGCAGGCCAACATAGTCGATGGATTCCAGTAGCCGGCTGGCTCCGTAACCGCCGCGCACCGCCAGCACCACGTCGGGCAGCGCAGTGAGGCTGGCAAGCTGGTTGATATCCGCAAGGCGTTCCGCGTCGGTGCCGGCGAAGCGCTGAAAACGGCGGGTGATCACCTGCTCGTTCTCCACCTGATGGCCCGCCGCGCGCAGTCGTGCAATGCCCTGCAGCGCCGCAGGCTGATTATGGCAGTAACCGGAGGGGGAGATAAGACGAACTGAACGTGAAATCATCATACTTTCCTGCTGTTAGCGCTCATGACTGACGGCGATGATGGCGAAAAGCCCCGCTGAAGTCACGGTGCACGCCGCATAATCGTGTATTTAGGATAAACGGTAATTTTGCTCTCAGGCTGCCTGGGTATGATAGCATTCGCCATAACCGCGATGAGACGAAAAATTGCTGAAAATCCGACACCTTATACTCTCGGCTTTACTCCTGACTGGCTGTGCCAGCGAGCCACCGCACCATGCCGTTAAGCAGCGCAACACGCCGTTAACGCAGGCACCGCCTTCCAGCGTCAATGGAACCTGGGCCATGTTTACCGAAGATGCCGCCAGTCATTATGGCGTTGATGAGAAGTTGATCAGCGCCATTATCAGTGTCGAATCGGGTGGAAATCCGGGCGTAGTGAGCCGTTCCAATGCGGTAGGGCTGATGCAGATTAAAGCGTCGACCGCGGGGCGCGAAGTCTATCGCACGCTGGGCCGCCGGGGTCAGCCGTCGAATGCCGAGTTGCGCGATCCGGCCAAAAATATTGATATCGGCACCGCCTATATCCGCATCCTGCAGGACTCTGCGCTGTCGGGCATCCGCGATCCGCTGACCCTGCGCTACGCCACCATCGTCTCTTATGCCAATGGTGCCGGTGCGCTGCTGCGAACATTTTCCCGCGATCGCGATCGGGCTATTGCGATGATCAATGCCATGTCACCGGATGAGTTCTATCAGCATGTGCAGAACAGGCATCCGGCGGCGCAGGCACCGCGCTATCTCTGGAAAGTCACCACCGCTTACCGCACCATCTGACCGGTTTTGACTACGCCTGCGGCGTGAGCAGCAGCCGCGCCGTGGGATAGTCAATAATCAGCACCTTGATATAACCGCCCAACAGCGCACCACGAATCGCCTGCGCTTTCTCCCGTCCCCCAGCCAGCCCGACGACCTGCGGGCACTGTTTCACCTGCGCCAGCTCCATTCCGATCACCGGATCTTCTTCCGCTTTCAATACCGGCTGGCCGCAGGCGTCAAAATAGTGCAGGCAGATATCACCGACCGCACCGCGTGCCGCCAGCGTCTGCAGCATTTTGCCATCGTAGTAATTGCCAGAATTGCGCAGCAGCGCCGACGGCTCCAGATCGCCGATGCCGACAATCGCCAGATCGACCTGCTCAAATTTACTCAGCACCTCGGCAACCTCGGCATTGGCCGACAGCCGCTGGCGATCGCTGACCGAATGCTCAATCGACTGCGACGGCAGCAGCCAGGCGGGGCAGTTCAGTAGCGCCGCCAGATTCTGGGTCAGAATGGTGGCCTGCACGTTGCCGTTGGCACCGACGCCGCCCAGCAGCTGGATCACGCCTTTACAGGCGCTGTTGAGCGGATGCAGCGCATCCACCATCGCCCGGATAGTGCCGCTCCACGACGAGATCCCGATCAGTTCATCGTTGCGCAGCCGGGTCTCCAGATAGTGAGCGGCCGCCGATCCAATCGCCTGCTTAATCTGCAGTGACGACGCCTGATCCGGCACATCCACCACAATCGCCTGCGGCAGGTTGTAGGTCTGCTCAATCGCCTTTTCCAGTTCCGGATAGACGTTGGCCGGTGGCACCACACTGATCTTGACCACACCCTCTTTCACGCTGCGATTAAGAATGCGTGAGACAAACGACTGCGATAGGGTCAGCGACTGCGCGATCTCTGACTGCTTCAGCCCTTCGACATAGTAAAGCGTGGCAATCTTCACCATCAGTCGCTGTTCATCCTGTTTTGCCATCGGTTTTTCCCTCTCTGAATCTGCCCGGTATTGTTAACCAGGATGATCAAAATCACAACGCAGGCTAATTTGTGATCGTTTTCGCTTTTTAACGATCGCGCATTGGACGGCGCGTCAGCGCAGGCGCATAGTCATTATGCATATAAAATCGCCTGTGAATATATATTCAAAGCGGAGAAAAGTAATGACTCGTCCTCTGATTAAACTGACCCTGCTGGCTTCGATGTTCGCTTTTTCTGCAACGGCGCTGGCGGCAGAGCAAGGCCTGCTGGCGATTATTACCCCATCCCATGACAACCCGTTTTTCAAAGCCGAGGCAGAAGGCGCGTTAGCCAAAGCCAAAGAGCTGGGTTACGCCACGCTGGTGGCGTCGCACGACGATGACGTTAACAAGCAAAACCAGCTGATTGAGACCGCGATTGCGCGCAAAGCGAAAGCGATCATTCTGGATAACGCCGGCGCGGACGCCACCGTCGGGCCGGTGCAGAAAGCCAAAGATGCCGGTATCCCGACCTTTCTGATTGACCGTGAGATCAACAAAACCGGTATCGCCGTGGCGCAGATCGTCTCCAATAACTATCAGGGTGCGCAGCTGGGTGCTGAGAAATTTGCAAAGTTGCTGGGCGGCAAAGGTGAGTACGTTGAACTGCTGGGCAAGGAGTCTGACACCAACGCGGGCGTGCGGTCGCAGGGCTATCACGACGTGCTGGATGACTACACCGACCTGAAAATGGTGGCGCAGCAGAGCGCTAACTGGAGCCAGACCGAAGCCTTCAGCCGCATGGAAACCCTGCTGCAGAAACACCCCAACATCGTTGGTGTGATCTCCGGTAACGACACCATGGCGCTGGGCGCGGAAGCCGCGCTGAAAGCCACCGGGAAAACCTCGGTGATTGTGGTGGGCTTTGACGGTAGCGACTACACCCGCGATTCGATCCTCAACAAAGGCAACATCAAAGCGACGGTACTCCAGCCGGGCTGGGATCAGGCGCAGATGGCGGTCACGCAGGCGGACTACTACCTGAAGAACGGCAAAGCGCAGAAACAGGAGAAGCAACTGATGGACTGTGTGCTGATTGACGACAGCAACGCCGCTAAGCTGAAAAACTTCAACCTGGCGAAATAACCATGAAACGGATACTGGCGGTATTGACCGGTATGGTGCTGCTCAGCGCCTGCACCGTGGTGGATCTGGATGCGGACGGTAACCCGATTCTGCCGAAAGATCCGCACGCGAAACCCAGTTATACCACCCAGACGCCGCAGCAGATTGCGGAGGAGACCTGGCAGCCGCGGGTCATGACCACCGCGAACAGCCACGCGCTGAGCTGGGCCGACATGGAGGCGAAAAGTCAGACGGTTAAACCCGACGGGCGTGAAAGCGTCTTCGTACGGGCCAGCGGGACGGCCAGCGCCCTGGATGAGAGTAATCCGCGTGAACGCACGCTGACGCTGACGATCAACGGCAAACCGGTGGCAGTCAGGGTCGGGCCGGTGCTGCGCAGCAACGCTATTCGCGACGCCGCCGGGTTCCGTTTCGAGGAGTTTACAAATCAGGTGCAGTACGCCCAGCTGACGCGGGCGCTTAATCGTCATGCGGTGAAGCAGCTGCCGCCACTGGATGCCAGCTGGGTCAACCAGCCGGTACAGGCGCTGCTGGCGGTGAGCATCGGTCACAACAGCGTTGTAGAGGTGGTGGCGGTTGAGCTGAAGCGGGAGACGCCCTGATGAACGATGAGATCATTCTGCGGGCCGAACAGATATCGATGCTGTTTCCCGGCACGCTGGCGCTGGATCGCGTCGACTACCGGGTCTGGCGCGGCAAAGTTAACGTCATCATTGGTGAAAACGGGGCGGGGAAATCGACCCTGATGAAGATTCTGGCCGGGGTGCAGCAGCCCACCGCCGGTTCGCTGTTCCTGAATGGCGAGCCGCTGATGCTGAGCAGCACCCGTGACGCCGCCCGGCACGGTATCGGCATGGTGCACCAGGAGCTGAACCTGTTTGAAAACCTCACGGTGGCGGAGAACCTCTTTCTGGGCCGGGAGATCCAGCGCGGCCTGTCACCCATCAATGAGGCGGAGCAGGCACGCCGCACCGCCGTACTGATGGCGCGGCTCGATCAGCCGATCTCGCCCACTGAGCGGGTCGGCAATCTCAAAGTGGGTCAGCAGCAGTTGGTGGAGATCGCCAAAGCGCTGGCGGAAGATGCAGACATTCTGATCCTCGACGAGCCGACGTCGGCACTGAGCAAAACCGAAGTGGAGATCCTGTTCCGGGTGATCCGCGACCTGACGCAGCAGGGCGTGACCCTCATCTACATCTCCCACCGGCTGGAGGAGCTGATGGCGATTGGTGACGTGATTACCATTCTGCGCGACGGACGTTTCAAGGCGGAAGCCCCGGTGAGCACCATCGATGTGCCGTGGATCGTGCGCGAGATGCTGGGCAGTGAACCGGTCACGACCCTTTTGCCGGATCGGCGTGAATTTGGCGCGCCGGTGCTGGAAGCGCAGCACATTACCTGCGTCAGCCCCAACGGCAATACGCTGGTGGATGACGTCAGTTTTCAGGTGCGGGCCGGCGAAATTGTCGGGATCTACGGACTGATGGGCGCGGGTCGCACCGAACTGTTTGAGTGTCTGCTCGGCAGCCAGCGCCACTATCTCGGCAGGCTGTGGCTCGACAGTAAACCACTGCCAACCCGTCTGCCGACCGCCGATCGCATCCGTATGGGCATGAGCCTGGTGCCGGAAGATCGCAAACGCGCCGGGATTTTCCCGGTCTCGTCGGTCGCCAGTAATCTCACCATCGCCAGCCTGTGGCGGCGACTGTCGCACCGTTTTGCCATTGCGCATCAGACGGAGCAGCAGGCGGTGAACCAGACGGTGGGCAACCTGGCGATTAAAATCTCGTCGCCGGACGTCGCCATCAGTGCACTCAGCGGCGGCAATCAGCAGAAAGTGGTGATTGGTCGTGCGCTGCTGACCAACCCACGTCTGCTGCTGCTGGATGAGCCGAGCCGCGGCATTGACGTCGGGGCCAAAGCCGAGGTATTTCGCACCATGGTGGCGCTGTCGCAGCAGGGCATCGCCGTGCTGTTCTCCACCTCAGACCTGAAAGAGATTATGGCGGTAGCCGATCGCATCCTGGTGATGTCGGGCGGCAAACTTACGGCTGATCTTCCCCGCGACCAGGCGGAAGAGGCAGCGCTGGTGAAAGCAAGTGCGCAGGGGTTCTGAGCATGAAAAGCAATAACAGCGTCGCGCTGAACACACTTCCGGCTAAAGCGTTCAGTTCACGCGAAAGCATTCTGCTGCTGCTTCTGAAACTGCGCACCTTTATTGCGCTGATTCTGATTGTCGGCTTCTTCGCCATCACCGTGCCGGACTTTCTCGCCACCGGCAGCCTGGTGATCATGGTGAAACATATCGCCATCAACGCCTTTCTGGCGCTGGGCATCACCTTTGTCATTATCACCGCAGGCATTGACCTGTCAATTGGGGCCACCTTAGGGCTATGCGGCATGATCGCCGGCTGGCTGATCACTAAAGGCATTGTGCTGCCAATGTTTGGCATCGCTATCTTTCCCAGCGTCTGGGTCATTGTGCCGGTGGTGCTGTTGGTCGGCGCGCTGATTGGCGCGGGCAACGGCTGGATCATTACCCGCTACAACGTGGCCCCCTTTATCTGCACCCTCGGCACCATGTACATCCTGCGCGGGGCGGCAATGCTTACCTCTGGCGGCGAGACCTTTCCCGGTTTGCAGGGCAATCCGCTACTGGGCAATACCGGTTTCGACAGGATTGGTGCGGGGACGTTTCTCGGGCTGCCGTATGCCATCTGGATGATGGTGCTGCTGGCGCTGGTCATCGCCTATATCGCCCGTCGTCTGCCGTTTGGCCGTCAGGTCTATGCCATCGGCGACAACGAGCGTGCCGCTGAACTGTCGGGGGTGAAAACCCGGCAGGTGAAAATTCTGGTCTACACCCTGTCGGGCTTCTGTGCAGCCATTGCCGGCATCGTGGTCTCATCGCAGCTGGTCGCCAGCCATCCGGCGAACGGCACCGCGTTTGAGATGAACGCGATTGCCGCCGTGGTGCTGGGCGGCACCTCGCTGGCGGGCGGACGCGGCACCATTGTCGGCACGCTGATTGGGGCGTTTGTCATCGGCTTTCTGGCGGATGGCCTGATCATGATGGGTGTCAGCGAATTCTGGCAGATGGTCATTAAGGGCATTGTCATCATCATCGCGGTCATTATCGACCAGACTCAGAGCCGGATGCAGCAGAAGGCGGCGGTGGTGGCACAGAAAGCATTAATCGAGGAGGGCTCACCAGCAAAATCCTAAACGCACTGAGCCAGGCAGGCGGAACTGCTGCATGTTTCTGCTCACGGGGATGGCCTGCACGGGTTAACGGGCAGAGTGGCATACAAAGGGGAGCGCCAGTGTAAGGCACGCCTTTTCTGGCAGAAATTTTTTTAACCGACATGAATATATATTCATAACCGATTTAAAATTCAGAGGTAGTGTATGAATCCTTTCAATCTTCCGGTCGAAGACCTTGAGCGTCGGGCGCGTGCTATCCGTCGTCGCATTATCCAGCTGAATGCGGGCAGCCCGGCAGGTGGTCATACCGGTGCCGATCTGTCGCAGGTGGAGATCCTCACCGCGCTTTACTTCCGCATTCTGAACTGCGCCCCGGATCGCACTGACGACGATCAGCGTGACATCTACATCCAGTCTAAAGGACACGCGGTGGGCGGTTATTACTGCGTGCTGGCGGAAGCGGGCTACTTTCCGACCGACTGGCTGGCAACTTATCAGCATGCCGACTCACATCTGCCCGGCCATCCGGTGCGGCAGAAAACGCCTGGCGTTGAGCTGAATACCGGCGCACTGGGACACGGACTGCCGGTGGCGGTGGGTATCGCTATCGCAGCGAAAAAAGATAACAGCTCGCGCCGCATCTTTGTGGTGACCGGCGACGGGGAACTGGCCGAAGGCAGCAACTGGGAAGCAGCACTGGTCGCAGCGCATTACGGCCTCGACAACCTGATCATCATTAATGACAAGAACAAGCTGCAACTGGCGGGCGCGACCCGCGACATCATGAACACCGATCCGCTGCCGGAAAAATGGCGCGCCTTCGGGCTGGAGGTCACCGAATGCAACGGCAATGAGATGGCGGCGGTCGTCGACACTATTGAAAATCTGCCGAAGAACGGCAAGCCGCAGGTGATCGTGGCACATACCGAAAAGGGATTTGGTATCTCCTTTATTCAGAGCAAAGCCGAATGGCATCACCGGGTGCCGAAAGGCGAAGAGATCGCGCTGGCACTGGAGGAACTGAAAGATGAGTAATGCACAACATTTAGCAAGCGTCATGGTAACGGCCTTTATCGACGCGGTGAATCGCGGCGTGGATCTGGTGCCGGTGGTAGCTGACTCCACCTCAACCGCCAAAATCGCCCCCTTTATCAAGGCGTTTCCCGACCGGCTGATCAACGTCGGCATCGCCGAGCAGACGCTGGTGGGCACAGCGGCCGGGCTGGCGCTGGGCGGCAAAGTTGCGGTGACCTGTAACGCCGCGCCGTTTCTGGTATCACGCGCCAATGAGCAGGTGAAAGTGGACGTCTGTTACAACAATACCAACGTCAAACTGTTCGGGCTGAATGCCGGGGCCAGCTATGGCCCATTAGCCAGCACCCACCACAGCATTGATGATATCGCGGTGATGCGCGGTTTCGGCAATATCGAGATCTATGCGCCTTCCTGCCCGCTGGAGTGCCGCCAGATCATCGACTACGCCCTTGAGCATGTCGGCCCGGTCTATATCCGTCTGGACGGCAAAGATCTGCCGCAGCTGCACGACGAAAGCTACCGGTTCAGTCCGGGTGCGATCGACCTGTTGCGGGAAGGCAGCGACATCGCGCTGGTGGCGATGGGCTCAACGGTTCACGAGGTGGTTCACGCCGCTGAGCAACTGGCTGAACAGGGCATTTCAGCCGGTGTGATCGCGGTTCCATCGATTCGTCCCTGTGATACCCAACAGCTGCGCAACCTGTTAAATCACTACCCAGCGGTGATTACCGTAGAAGAGCACAACGTCAATGGTGGTGTCGGCAGCCTGGTGGCCGAAGTGCTGGCGGAAGGCGGCTGCGGCATCCCGCTGTTACGGCTCGGCATTCCGGATGGCGAATATGCGATTGCCGGCGATCGCGCCTCGACCCGTGCCCGTCATGGCATTGATGCCAGCAGCGTAGTCAACAGTGCAGCACGCATCTGCGCAGGAGCATAAACATGGTGGGACCCCTGATTCTGGCGATCGACGAAGGCACCACCAACGCCAAGGCGATTGCGGTTGATCGCAGTGGCCGCGTCGTGGCGCGCGGCAGCCAGAGTTTAACCCTGCAACATCCGCAGCCCGGACTGGCGGAGCAGGACCCTATGGCAATCTGGCAGGCGGTAAAGCAGGCAATCATCCAGTGTCTGTCAGCCTGTGATGGCGCGCCTGTTGCGGCCGTGGCGATCAGCAATCAGCGCGAGTCGGTGCTGATCTGGCAGCGGCGTGATGGTCAGCCGCTGACGCCACTGGTGAGCTGGCAGGATCGACGCTCAGAGGCATTCTGTCGCGATCTGCACCAGGCGGGCAAAGCGCCACGTATTACCGGCTTAACCGGGCTGGCCGTTGATCCGATGTTTCCGGCCGCCAAGCTGACCGGGATGCTGGCCGCCATTCCCGACGGTGCGGCGCGGGCCGCAGCCGGTGAGCTTTGCATCGGCACCGTCGACAGCTGGCTCAGCTGGCAGCTCAGCGCAGGTGAGGTATTCGTTACCGATCACGCCAACGCCGCCCGCACTCAACTTTATAGTCTGCATCTTAATGACTGGGACGACGAGCTGCTGTCGCTGTTTCAGCTACCGCGCGCCGCGCTGCCACGTATTACCTCCTCCGCCAGCGAACAGGGCGTGGTCGCGGTGCGTGACATTCCCGGCTTAGCGCCCGGCACGCCCATTCTGGCGCGCATCGGTGACTCCCATGCTGCGCTGCAGGCACAGCGGCGCGGCGAGTCAGAAGTGGTGAAAGCCACCTACGGCACCGGCTCCTCACTGATGATGTCGATGGCGACGCCGCTACTGACGGAAAATGGCCTCAGCACCACCGTGGCCTGGCACGACGGCACGCTGCGTTATGCGTTTGAAGGCAACATCACCCACACCGGTTCCGGTGCCGCCTGGCTGGGCAAACTGCTCGGCGTGCAGGATCCGCGTGTGCTGACCGCCATGGCGCAGCGCTGCGACGACAATCAGGGCATCTATTTTGTCCCGGCGCTCTCCGGCCTGGGCGCGCCCTGGTGGGATCTGCAGGCGCGCGGCATGGTATGCGGACTGACGGACGCCGCCACGCCCGACGTACTGGCGCGTGTCGCGCTGGAGTCGATCGTCTGGCAAATCGCCGACGTCTTTTTTGCGATGGAGCAGGCCAGCGGCCAGCAGCTCCCGGCCCTCTGTGTGGATGGTAGCGCCACCGAAAACAGCTGGCTGATGCAGTTACAGGCGGATGTGTTACAGCGGCCGCTGCAGCGGGTGCCGACCGCCGAAGTATCCGCGCTGGGCGCGGCGCTGCTGGCGGGCAAAGTACTGGGATGGTGGCAGCAGGGCAGTGATATGCAGGCGCTGCAGGGCGGGAGCGTCATCATGCCGCGTGAAGAGCACGCGCAGCGTATGCAGGAAAACTATAAAGGCTGGATCGACGCCGTTGCACGCTGTCGTTATCAGCCACATTAATCCTTAACCGGAGCAGAGCCATGTCAACACTTCCTCAGCAGTTAACCTTCGGTGTCATCATTGGCAACCGGGGATTTTTTCCCAGCTATCTGGTGGGCGAGGCGCGCCAGCAGGCGGTTGCGCTGTTTGAAAAGATGAACATTAATACGGTGATGCTGGATGAAACGCAGACCAATCTGGGCGGCGTCGAGACGCGGCAGGAGGCTAAAACCTGTGCTGCGCTGTTTCGTCAGCATCGCGAAGCGATTCACGGCATTGTGGTGCTGCTGCCTAACTTTGGTGATGAAAAGGCCATTGCCGAAGCGCTTCGTCTGGCCGGGCTGAATGTGCCGGTACTGGTGCAGGCGGAAGAGGACAACCTGGATAAAATGGGGCTGGCGACCCGACGCGACAGCTTCTGCGGCAAAATTTCGCTCTGCAACAACCTGCGACAGTATGGCATTCCGTTTACCCTGACCCGCCAGCACGTCTGCGCCTTGAGCGGCGAGGTTTTTCAGCAGGATTTACAGCGCTTCAGCCAGCTCTGCCGGGTAGTGAATGCGATGCGGCGGGTGCGCGTTGGCGCGATTGGTGCGCGGCCCGCCGGATTCAACACCGTCCGCTACAGCGAAAAGCTGCTGGAGAAGATGGGCATCGCGGTAGAAACCCTGGATTTATCGGAGATTTTTACCCGCACAAACCGGCTGCGTGATGACGATATCCGCGTGGCAGAGAAGCGCGAGATCCTGGAAGCCAACGCCGATGCGCGCGGCATTCCGGGGGACAAAATGGTGACTATGGCCAAACTGTTTGTGGTCATCAGCGAGTGGATCAGTGACAACGATATCGACACGACGGCCATTCAGTGCTGGACGTCGCTGCAGGAAAACCTGGGCATCAACGTCTGCTCAATCATGAGCGTGATGTCGGGACAGCTGATGCCCAGCGCCTGTGAAGTGGACGTGATGGGCGCGCTGTCGATGTATGCGCTTGCCAGCTGTTCGCTGAGTCCTGCTTCACTGGCGGACTGGAACAACAACTTTGGCGACGAGCGGGACAAATGCGTGCTGTTTCACTGCGGAAATTTTGCCAGCGCCAGCCTCGAGTCACCGACCATGGGCACGGCGGATATTATTGGCACCACCGTGGGCAAAGAGAACACCTGCGGTGCGGTGCATGGCCGGATGAAGCAGGGCGACCTTACCTATTTCCGCCTCTCGACCGACGATTTCAGCGGCGAAATCAAAGCCTATGTGGGCGAGGGAATGTCGGTCACCGATCCACTGGACACGGTCGGCTGTCGTGCGGTCATTCAGGTGCCGCAGCTGGAGACGCTGCTGGCGTGGATCTGCCGCAATGGCTTTGAGCACCACGTGGCGATGAACCACTCGGCCACGGCCGGTGTGCTGCAGGAAGCATTCAGTGAGTATCTCGGCGTGAGTTGTTACCGGCATCAGTAAGCGATGAGAGTGAATCGCAGAACGCCAGTAAGATCAATGCGAGGCAGCCGATGCGACCACAGTTCTGGCCGCATCGGCTTCATGGCCCGCCATTTTCAGGACAGGAGGGCGGGCATGTTAGCGCGCCATTCTGCGCACTTCGCCATCGTCACTTTCCACGGCAACCAAATCCACCGGCGGCAGATTACCCCCGCTGAACTCAACCTGACGGATCGGGAAGGCGAAGCGGATATTGCGCTCTTCAAGAGCCGCCATGAGCTGCAGGTTAATCTCCTGCTGTATATCCATGTACTTGTTGTAATCCGCATCCAGCACAAAATAGACCACTTCAAAAGTCAGCTTTGAGTCCTCGAAAGCCAGGAAGTGGGCGCGGTCAAAACGGGTGGTCTCAACGCCCTGGATAATCTCTTTCACCAGCGGGCTGATCTCGCGCACCTGCTCAGAAGGCGTGGCATAGCTGATGCCAAACTTAAACACGATGCGGCGTTGCTGCATGCGCTTGTAGTTGTGGATGGTCTGCTGCAACAGAATGGTGTTTGAGCAGACGATCTGCTCGCCACTCAGGCTGCGCAGCCGGGTGGTTTTCAGGCCGATATGTTCAATGGAACCGGCTATATCACCAAAGACAATGAAATCGCCATGCTCGAATGGTTTATCGAAGCCTATCGCCAGCGACGCAAACACATCGCTCAGCACGGTCTGAATCGCCAGCGCAATCGCGATCCCCCCGACGCCCAGGCTGGCGACCAGTGCGGTAATATTGATGCCCATGTTCGACAGAATGGCCAGGAACATCATGATCCAGACCACGACCCGCAGCAGAATCCCGAGGATCACCGTCGTCACCGGATTCCGCACGTGCAGGGGATCGCGCAGCAGGCTTTTCAGCCAGAGCCGGATGCCGCAGTCGATCCACAGCGCGAGCTGTACGATCAGCGCCAGGAACCAGCCGTGTGCGATGGTCACGCTCCAGGATTCGGGCAGGTCCACAAACTTCAGGGCAATCAGCAGTGAAAAGATCAGCAGCAGGGTCTGGCTGGTGCTGCGCAGTATCTCCACCAGAATCGCGGTCGCGCGGACATGACGATGTTCGCTGTAAAGCGCAATCCGGTTGGAGATAAAGCGAATCAGGGTACGTAATACCCAGTAAATCACCAGCGTGGAAACCACCACGATGGCGCTGTTGAGCCAGAGTTCCTGATTAAAAAAGAGGGAGTGAAAACGACGTGAAGAGAGCCAGTTTTCCATTGGGGAGGGTCTCCTTGCTGGGTTCCGGTTTAAAAGAAAATAAGCAAGAAGCATAGCCTGGATGCGGCCCACCTGTGTGGCGCATCCCTGAAGACGTTACTGGAAACGGGTCGATTTATCGCGAGCCAGTCGCTCAAGAGCAAAAATAATCTGCTGAAGCTGCCGCTCCTGCGCCGGGTTCAGCGTGGCAAAGCGAAAGCTCAGTCGGGGCGTAATGCGGGTTTCATTCTTGCGTGTCACCACGCAACGCTCGCCAATGTGCAGCAGCTTCACCGGCACGTCAAAAATGCCATACTCGCCCAGCTCGACCCGGAACGAATTGAAGCTGTCGCCGTTCTGTAACCCGTCCGGCAGCGGTTCATCCACCAGCACGCCGATGCCGCCCAGTGACAGATCCTGTAAACGCAGGCGCGTTTTACTGCCATCCGGCCACAGGGTATGACACCAGAACTGCGGCTCCAGCGGTGCGCAGACGCGGAAAAACTCACGTCGCTGAATCTGCCACAGCAGCTCCGGCAACGGTGCGCTGAAGGCGGGTAATCCTTCAAACTCCACCCTCTCCAGCGAGGCAAGGCTGAACTCTACCTTCGCGCCATAGGTTTCAGCGGTAATGCTGAGATCGTCGCTGGTCAGGGCGTATTCGTTATCCAGATTATTACTGCCCAGGTCAAACAGCAGGCGATCTTCATCGGCAGCCAGCATCCGGCTGATAAACTGCCCGCGCGCGAAGCGCACCAGTAGTGGCGTCTGCAGGTGCAGCAGATCTTTCATTACGCCCAGAACCGCCAGCGTGCCACGTTTTAAATATTGTTCCTGGTCGGCTTCTTTCACGTCCTGCTCCGCAAGGGGTTACTGTATTGATGCTGTTTTTTTGCCTCATCCCGGTTATCGGCGCGGCAAAAAAAAGCTTTAGCCGGTGAATTCTTAAAAAATAGTGTGACCCGTGAGGCGTTTTTCAAAAAGCTGGCTATACTTATCGCGGTAAACCGCTTGATAAATCAGGCGTTCACGCTTTAATCATAAAAAGGAAGGAGCAACAGATGGGTATTATTTCCTGGATCGTCTTTGGCTTAATCGCGGGTATTCTGGCGAAGTGGATTATGCCGGGTAAAGACGGTGGCGGTTTCATTCTGACTATCGTTCTGGGTATTATCGGTGCCGTAGTGGGTGGCTGGATCAGTACGCTGTTTGGCTTCGGCCGCGTCGATGGGTTTAACTTCGGAAGCTTTGTGGTCGCTGTTATCGGTGCCATTGTGGTGCTGTTCGTATACCGCAAAGTACGCAGTTAACCGTAACGGTTTCAACAGAAAAAGGGACGAAGCGATTCGTCCCTTTTTTTATCTTTTACTTTTAATCAGAAATCGTAACCAACGGTCGCCATCACGCTGCGTTCCGCACCCCAGTAGCAGTAGCCTGTGCCGTAGCAGCCCGCCACATAAGTACGATCGGTCAGGTTGTTGGCGTTGACCTGAACCCAGGCCCCTTTCAGGCTGCTGTTCCAGACGCCAAGATCGGCCCGCACTGACGCATCAAACAGCGTCACCGACGGCACGCGCGTGGTATTTGCATTGTCCGCCCACTGTTTGCCGATGTAACGCACGCCTGCACCCGCACTCAGACCGTAATCAAACTGATAGTGACCCCAGAGTGCCGCCATGCTGTTAGGGGTGACGTATGGCGTATGTCCGCTGTTGCCATCCACCGAATCCTTAAAGCGCAGATGATTCAGCGTATAGCTCGCCACGGTGCTCAGACGCGGGGTGAGCTGATTACGCGCTTCCAGCTCGATACCCTGTGAGTGAACTTTGCCTGATGGCGAATAGGTCGCCGTCAGCACGTTGCGGTTCGCCACATCTTTCTGCGTCAGGTCATAGACCGCCACGCTATAGAGATCGCGGGTGCCATTGGGCTGATATTTCACCCCGGCTTCATACTGCTCAGCGGTGGTCGGCTTCAGCAGATTATTGTTGGGATCGGTGAGCGCGGTCGGGGTAATCGCCTGGCTCCAGCTCACGTAAGGTGAGATGCCGTTGTCGAAGGCATAGAGCAGTGCCGCGCGTCCGCTGATGTGATCATCCTGACGGCGATCGCTGCCGCTGTTATTGGCGACGATGCGATCGTAACGGCCGGAGAGATCCAGATGCCAGCGATCCAGCTTCATCTCATCCTGCAGATAGAGGCCGGTCTGGAAGTAGCGACGGGTTTTATCCGCCCAGGTGTAATCCGGCATGTCGCCTACCTGTTCGCCGGTCAGAGCATTGAGCTGGTTAGCCGAACCGCCCGCCGCGCTGATCTCATTTTTATAGCGATGATACTCGGCACCCAGCGTGACGCGGTGCTCCAGCTCACCCGTGGCAAACTCCGCCTGTAAACGGTTATCGGTTGACCAGGCGGAGAGCGACGAGCGCTCGCCAGAGTAGTAGCGGTTCAGCAGATCGGGATTATTTTCGTCCCAGCCAATCTGATAGACCTGATCGAGATCGACATTGGAGTGGCTGTAGCTGCCGGTTGAGGAGAATGACCAGACGTCGTTAAAGCGATGAGCGAAGTCGAAGCTGTAGATCTGCTCGCGGCGCTTAAACTGATCGAGGTCGCTGTTGCCCTCATAAAAGCCATTGCTCAGCTTATAGCCGTTGTGTTCGGTGAGGCTGCCGTCGCCCGGCACAGAACCGTGATAACCGCCCGACGGATCTTTCTGCAGATAGGCTTTCAGGATCAGATGGGTATCTTCATCCGGCTGCCACATCAGTTGCGGCATCAGCGCATATTTCTCTTCGCGGGTGTGATCGTACTGCGTATCGCTGTTGCGGGTCACGCCGGTCAGGCGAAACGCCCACTGGTCGTTGATCGCATTGGTATAGTCAAACATCGTGCCGGTGGTGGCATTACTGCCTGCCTGCAGTTGGATGTGACCCTCCTCGGCGAACTGCGGACGTTTGGTCACCATATTGACCAGGCCGCCTGGCACCGTCTGACCATAGAGTGCAGAAGAGGGGCCTTTGATCACGTCGATGCGCTCAAGGAAGGCGTTATCCACCTGCAATACGTTGAAACTGCCGCCGTCGCTCATCAGCCGCATGCCGTCGAGGAAGGTGTTATCGACATCGCCGCCGTGGAAGCCGCGCAGCGCAATGGTGTCGTAACGGGTCGCGGCACCGCCAAAGTTGGTGAAGACGCCGGAGCTGTAGCCGAGTGCCTGGTTCAGGGTCAGCGCGCCCTGATCCTGCATCTGCTGGCGGGTGACCACGGATATCGACTGCGGCGTGGTGATCAGCGGACGATCGCTTTTGGTTGCGCCCTGGCTGGTCGTCGCCAGATAGCCCTGGGTCGGTGACGTCGAGTCTTCCTGCGGTTGTGCAGTCACCACCATATCGGCAGCGAAACTCAGAGCAGGCGCGGTCAGCGCCAGGGTGCAGAGGCGAATATACCCTCTCAGCGACAGTGACAGTTTCATCGGAGTTCCTTTCATAGCAAAGATTAAGGCAGGTGAGTAAAGTTGTTAATAGGTAATCTCATTATCATAATGAGAATTATTACCTTTTGTAAATTGGCTGCAATTTTGCCTGTTGATGTAAGAAGGTCAAGTAAAATTCGCTGAAAAGGCGTGCGGATACCTCCGGTGAGGCCAGAGGTATCCAGAGAGGGTTAAGGTTGTGAGGCTGACGCCTGCGGAATATCGTGGGCGCTGTTACAGGTTTTATCTTTCGGACAATACTTATCGAGCAGTTTCAGCGTGACGCCGTTGGTCCAGCCAAAGCCGTCCTGGAGCGGATACTCACCGCCGCCACCGCCGCCGAGATTTTTGCCGTCGACGACATATTTCTCCACCAGCTTATGCTCACGGTCATAGGTTGTCTGGACGTTTTGCAGGAAGCGTAAGCCTACCTCTTTCGCCAGTTTTGGCTGGTTGTAATGCTCCAGACCTTCCACGGCAACCCACTGCAGCGGTGCCCAGCCATTCGGTGCATCCCACTGCTGGCCGTTGTGCACGGTGGTGGTCACCAGACCACCGGGCTTCAGCAGCTGCTTTTCAACTGCGCTGGCGGTGCTTTCAGCCTGCTTATCACTGGCGACCTGCAGATAGAGCGGGAACAGCGCGGCAGCCGTCAGTTGCGGATGAACCTGCTTTTTCTGCCAGTCATAGTCGGCATACCAGTTCTGTTTACTGTCCCACAGATAGCGGTTGATCGCCGCCTGGCGCTTCTCCGCGCGATCGGCGTACTGCTTCGCCAGATCGCTCTGCTTGTTCATCTGGTAGCCTTTCGACAGGGTCTGCTCCAGATGGAATAGCAGGCTATTCAGGTCAACCGGCGCCAGCTGGGTGGTACGGATTGTCGACAGGTTGTGCGCGTCGGTAAACCAGCGTGAGCTGAAATCCCAGCCCGATGCGGCACCGGAACGCAGATCGCGGTAAAGTTCAGCTTTATTGCGCTGCGGCGCTTTCTGCGCGGTGGCAATATCATCCATCCAGGATTCGGTGCGTGGTACATCGCGCGCATCCCAGTAGCGGTTGAGCAGGGTGCCATCTGCCAGCTTAATCACCCGCTTGCTGGCTGCGCCCGCCGCGACGTTATCGCTGTCGGCCATCCAGTAGTCGTACTCTTTCTGCAGCTGCGGCAGATAGTGGGTATAAGCTTTGCCGTCATCGTGCGTCGCCAGCAGGTCGACCATCAGGCTGAAGAACGGCGGCTGTGAACGGCTCAGGTAGTAGCTGCGGTTGCCGTTGGGGATGTGGCCATAACGGTCAAGCAGCGAGGCGAAGTTATCCGTCATATCCTGGACTTTATCCCAGTGTCCGCTCTCGGCCAGCCCCAGCATGGTGAAGTAGCTGTCCCAGTAATAGACTTCGCGGAAACGCCCGCCCGGCACCACATAGGGCTTAGGCAACGGCAGCAGCGAGTCATACTGACCGGCGCTGCTGGTGGTGCGCGTCAGCACCGGCCACAGGCCATCGATGTGCTCACGCAGGTTTTGTCCGGCGGGCGGCACATATTTGTCGCCTGCAGCAGGCAGCGTAAAGTTAGCGTCAACAAAACGTTTGAGATCGAAATTGCGCTGTTTCTTCTGCATCTGCCAGTCGGCAAGAATCGAAGCGGGATCAAATTTCGGCACCGCATCGGCAAAAGTCTTCTGATCGGGATAGAACTTCGCCTGCTGCACGGCATTAAACAGCGGCCCTAAACGAACGTCCGGCGGCTGCGGCTGATTATTCAGCATGCGGCTGTTGTCGTCGGCATGGGCGGTGAAAGCAGGTACGCTCAGCAGCAACGTGAGCAGAAAGGGCGCATAACGCTGACGCCGTGAGTCGGCGCTTACCTCAATTTTTGTCATCGGTTTTTCTCCTTGTCCGAAATGCGGCCGCGCGTAACGCATTGACCACAGGACCAACTTTAGACCTTATCTGCCCACTTCACCCTGAAGCGAGCCGGAAATGTGAAGCCACGGGAATTATTTTTATGGAAAAAACCGCTTTTTCACGCGGGTTTTTTCTTGCTCTCACCTCACTTTTCCCCGACGCTGAAAGAAAAAAAGGAGAGCAGGATGGAGATCATCTGGTATCACCCGTCGCAGTCTGCAGCGGCCTGGATTAACGGTTTGCAACAGCGTCTGCCACATGCGCGTGTGCGTGCCTGGCAACCAGGCGACAACGGACCAGCAGATTATGCGCTGGTCCGTTCACCCCCCGCAGAGATGCTGCAGGGACGTGCCACACTGCGCGGCGTCTTTGCGCTGGGTGCAGGCGTTGACGAGATTCTGAAACAGCTGCAGCACCCTGAGATGCTGCCCGACAGCGTGCCGCTCTACCGGCTGGAAGATACCGGGATGGCGCGCCAGATGCAGGAATATGCCGTCCATAGCGTACTGAACTGGTTCCGTCGTTTTGACGACTACCGTCTTCAGCAGCAGCAACAGTGCTGGCAGCCGCTGCCTGCTTACCCGCGTGAAAGCTTTACCGTCGGGATTCTGGGCGCGGGCGTGCTGGGACAGAGCGTGGCAGAGAGCCTGAAACCCTGGGGATTCCCGCTACGCGTCTGGAGCCGTTCACCAAAAGCCATCGACGGCGTGACCAGCTTTGCCGGACGCGATGCGCTACCTGCGTTTTTGCAGGAGACGCGTGTGGTGATCAACCTGCTGCCGAGCACGCACGAGACCATTAATCTTATCGACCACGCCTTTTTAGAGCAGTTGCCGCACGGCGCGTTCTTCCTCAACATCGCGCGTGGCGCACAGCTGGTGGAAGCGGATCTGCTGGCCGCGCTCAATAGCGGTCAGCTGAAAGCGGCGGCGCTGGATGTGTTTCAGGTTGAACCGCTGCCCGAAGCGCATCCGCTCTGGTCACATCCGCGCGTCACGATCACGCCTCATAATGCGGCGGTAACCTTGATCGACGAAGCTATCGATTACATCGCCCGCGCCATCACCCAGGATCAGGCAGGCGAGCCGCCGCAGGGCAGGGTAGATCGTCAGCGCGGCTACTAATGAACCGGCCCCGGCAGGGGCACTCAGCAGGAGAAGAGGATGTATCCGGTAGATCTGCATATGCACACCATCGCCAGCACGCATGCTTACAGCACGCTGCACGACTACGTGACCCAGGCGAAACAAACCGGCATGAAGCTGTTTGCCATTACCGACCACGGCCCCGACATGGCTGATGCGCCGCACTACTGGCACTTCATTAACATGCGCGTCTGGCCGCGCGTCATCGATGGCGTGGGAATTCTGCGCGGTATCGAAGCCAACATTAAAAACCAGCAGGGTGAGATCGACTGTTCCGGCCCGATGCTCGATGCATTGGATTTAATCGTCGCTGGTTTTCATGAGCCGGTTTATGCGCCGCGCGACAGAAAGCATCACACAGACGCGATGATCGCCGCCATGGCGGGCGGGCTGGTTCATATCATCAGCCATCCGGGCAACCCTGAAGCAATTTCTACACATTAAGGTAACTTTTTGTTTTTAATAGGAATTGTGTAAATGAAGCAGAAGTTGTACTCATATCAGCGTTGGTCTAGTGCTGTACAGCAAGAAGGTACATCTAAAGATCGGCAGTCCGAAAGTGCTCGAAATTACGCAGAAGAAAACAATCTAGAATTAGTAGAGATCGTGGATGCCGGTGTTTCGGCTTTCACGGGATTGAATGCACGTAAAGGAAGTTTAGCCGCTTTCATTAAGGCAGTAGAAGATGGATTTATCTCACCTAATAGTATTCTTTATGTAGAATCCTTGGACCGTATATCACGTGAAAAAATTCTAAAAGCATTGGGGTTATTTAATGACTTGTTAGAGTTAGGAATCACTATAGTTACTGGTTCAGATAGTAAAATCTATACAGAAGATTCAGTAAATGAAAACTCTATGGATTTGCTACAAAGTATTTTGCTATTCAGTCGTGCACATGAAGAAAGTAAAACAAAGCAAATGCGAACTAATGGTAGTGCATTAGCAATGATTCGCCGTTTTCAGACTGGCCTACCAACGACTATAAAGGCCGTTGGCAGTCATCCATGGTGGATCGATTCCAGTACTGATAAGTTTGAAGCGGTACGTAGACACGCGATATTATGGCAGCCTGCACAGGATGCTATTAACCTGTTCATGGAAGGTAAGAGTGTTTTTAAAGTAGTACAATATCTAAATGAAAAATACCCACATGCATATAAAGGGAAAGCATGGAGTACTGCTAATATCCGTAAACTTAGATTCAACAAGGCAGTGTATGGTTTACGTGAAATCCAAGTTGATGGAAAAGATTATTCATTACTGAACTACTTTCCGGCACTAATTACCGAGGGTAAATTCGAAAGGCTCAAACAGATTCGAAAAACAACAAAGTACATAGGTGAAGTAGGTAAGGGAAAAACTATTATTGATGAAGATGGTACTACTAAAGTAGTTTCTGAAAAGAATAATATTAACTTGCTTGCAGGAATGAAAATATTCAGATGTGGTCACTGTAATAGTACTATGATGGCTATGCGACATGGCGACACGATTAGATATCTATGCGAGAAAGGCAGAGGTAATAACCATGATTGTAAAACATGGTCACTACCAGGTATATTAGTTGAGCATACATTAATGCTTGTAACTACTATTGCCTATATCAACATGCAGCGTAAAGGCGGTATTACTAAGGAAGATTATAGTAATCAGATTGCAAGTGTTGAAGTACTTGTTGAAGATATAGGTAAGAAGATCAGTAATGGTACAAAGTTAGTACTTGCAGGTTTAGATGATGTTGATGAAGTTATTCAGCAGATAAAAGAATTAAAAGATTCTAGATCTAATCTTGTATTGGAACTTGAAGTACTACAAAGAAAACAACTTCTATCACAAGATAATACTTTTGAAGATTTAATGCTGAGTTTCTTTACTTATGCTCAATATGGTGTTCTACAAGACCCCGTACACGAATATAGGCTAAAGTTACGAGACATTGTATACAGTGCAATAGGTGAAGTTAAAGCATGGAAAGTAGAGCGTCGTCTGATGATTAGCTTTCAGATTAAAGGAGATGAAGAGTACTACACCTTTAGTGCAGGGGACGAACCCTATAACTACATCTTCTACTATGGCTTACCAGTGCAGCTAGGAGAAGACTTAAAATCAGATAGTATCTGCGAATTGCCTGATGAAGTAAAAAATCGCATACGCGAACACAGCGACTTCTATGAATCTTCAATGGCCGTTCTAGCCACTGCACATAGTTTGCTTTCGGAAGTACATTATCCATTACTAGATGGACGATTGTTTTGGCCTAAAAAGTAAAAAAAAGGCATTACTAAAAACCCGCCTTGTGCGGGTTTTTTTACGTCTGTAAGTTATTGAT
Organism: Pantoea sp. S62; assembly: GCF_016658625.1. Taxonomy (NCBI): domain Bacteria; kingdom Pseudomonadati; phylum Pseudomonadota; class Gammaproteobacteria; order Enterobacterales; family Erwiniaceae; genus Pantoea; species Pantoea sp. S62. The sequence continues at coordinate 461,410 of NZ_JACVVI010000002.1, forward strand.
TTATCAACGGACTATTCTGACAGACTTAACGTAAGTGGTTGAAAATGATCAGTTTTTATTGACGACTTTAAAGAGTGCTGATAATCTTTAATCGTTTTCTGAACAATTCTCTGTAACAGCTAACCGTGGCGACCCCTAATTGCCTTTAGGGGTGCTTTTTTCAAAAGTTAACTAAATACCTTACTAATAATAAAAGGATTATAATATGAATAAACTACTTATTGCCTCTGCTTTCTTTCTACTTACTGGATGTGCATCACAACCACAAGTTACTAGCTTACAGTGTGATTCTGACTGTAAAACAGAAATTGCTAACATGGTGGCTTACACCGGCAAGTTCAGTTACTACACAATCACCAAGAGTACTAAAAATGGTTTTTCTGCTTCAATGAGTTCATAGGATAACTACAACTATCGTTCAGGTTCAGTGGTGACCGGCTATGTAAACGTATGGATAGAAGGTAAACGTATCAACGTTGAAGCAGTTAATAACGGCATCAATGATACTGATATGGTTACTGCGTTGAACAAGGCGAAAGATTATGACTGGCAGAAGGAGAAGGTTCACCCTAAACAGTCAGTATTGATTGATGATCGTGGTATGGTTGACCAACTTTACCTAAACAACAGGGCGTACTGATATGTATAAACAACATAACCTAAAGCACCCTCAAATGAGGGTGCTTTTGTATGTGTTGTACTAAATACATTAGTTAATCAGCAAAAGGAAAAATTGATGAAACTAATAAAAGAATATCTGCTTACTTCTTTAATCATGATTGTACTCTTCGTATTCTATGTAAGTGGTGCATTCATGATACTTATACCATTTATAGTAGTTTGCATTATATTGAAAGTACTAAGCCACATTCCAGTAGTACAAAAATATTTTAGAGAAAACTCATTATAATAGACGTGGTTTTGATTCAAAATGATAAATAACTATGTAGAAAGCAGAAAAATGAGATGGTCAATTTTTTTGTGATATAATAGTAGTACACCGACATACCGGTTCACGTATGAATTCCTAAATCCTCCGAGATTACCCCAATGATGTTATTGGGGTTTTTCTCATTGCGATTTAGTATAAAAATGTATGACAAAACAAGGATGACAACATGAAAGAAAACAAGACAAAACAACTATCAGTACGAATCAATGCAACTCAGGAAGAAGCGTTACAGCGTATGGTAGATAGTGGAGCACACAAGACGATAGCCGCAGCAGTTCAGTACTTAATCAATCAACAAACAATTTTAAAAAGTAACTAATCAATACACGGATAGTATTGATTCAAATGAAGGAATACATATATGTTCACGGAAGAACTACAATTACCAAAACTATTATCAAGAGAAGAATTAAAGAAGGAGTCAGACAAACTAAGAGCAGCAGTACTAAGTGGTGAAGTTCAAGATAAGCTACTAATGGCAGTACTACGCAAGGAAATGACCGGTAGTGAATCGGCATATAATGGTGAATGGACATTAGAACAAAACAGATGGATTAACAGTATTATTGATGAAATGGACTTATCGTCGGGTGTTAACCTAATCAATTCATCAGTTGGTACGGGTAAGACTACTCAGTTCATTTACAAACCAACCGAAGAGGAAAGGCAACGTGGTATGGTTACACGTGCTAAGACGGGTTATATAGTACTGGTTCCATTAACTTCAATTCGTCTATCATTCGAAGGTGATAATGATTTGTTCAAAACTGGAATCTGTACCTGGAACCAGATTGATACGATTCTACGTCACCCAAATAAAGAATATTTTGCAGATAAAACATTAGTGATTGATGAAGTACACGGATTCTTCTTAGACTATGGTTATAAGGCAAACGTAATTAACCGCCTGATTACTTCTTTCAACCTATTCAAAAGTGTAATCATGTTAAGTGGTACTGCTAGTCCTGATGATTTCTCTGGGATTGACTTCAATAAAGTGTATAAGGTTTACAAACCAAGTCTAGCACGTAAAACTCTTAATACTGTCATCGCAACTAAGACTCAGGATCTTGTACTAACACACTTGAATCAGAGTAAGCGTAAAACAATCGTACTACTAAATGACAAAGCACAGTGTGAAGCATTGAATCAGATGTGTACTCGTAGTGGTTTAGTAGTTAATGCAGACAGAAAAGATAATCAGGATGTAATGGATTTGTATACTAGCGGTATTATGAAAACAGATATTCTTTATGGTACTTATAGTATTGTTGAAGGACTTTCAATCAATAATGTACTAGATGAAGTTGATGTAATCATTGTTGGTCATGAACACCCGGCACGCATCGAACAGTTTACAAACCGTTTTCGTAATGTAAGTAAACTAAAGTGTGTTACCTACTACCTAAACCGTTCTGAGATTGAAGAAGTCGGAATCTTTAACCGTAATGAAGTAGTCAGTGATGCAAAAGTAATGAAAGAACTACTACAGGTTACTTATGAAACTTTACAGACTGATGAAGCTAAGTATTCCTTCACCAGTCAGTACCGTAAAGATATTGCCGGTAGTATGGTGTACTTTCATAATGGTGAATTCCATGTTTCATTTACTGGTATTGATTATGCATATAGTGAACACAAAATTAGAGAGTACGCAAACAATTGTGATATGCTTTGTACTGAACTTAAAAAGTATGATTTTGTAATTAATCCAATGCGTTTTGAAGATGGTGATGGCGATACTGCAAAGGTGATTACTGACACTGCTAAGAAGCTAAAGGAGGCCGCAGTAGAGGCCGAGAATGCGATTATTCTTGAGTACCTTGATGATGCCCTAAGTGGTAACGTGAAGGCCGTAGAAGACGCTACAGAGCTTTATACAAGTATTGATGAAAGTGCTTCGAAGTTACTAGCACGCGGCCTCAAGTCTGAAGACTTCAAGAGCCTAATTGAAGGATATGTAGAAGACCGTAGTTTCTTCGCAAGAGCACACGCCGACGCAGATTATTACCCAAATGGAAATACCATTCGTGAGCTAATCATTACTAAGCTAGCCGGAAAGACTAAGCTAGACAGTTTTGATATTGGTGATATTGCCGATTCTATTATCAGTAAGGTGCATCAAGAGTATTTTGCAGGTAATGATGAACTAATGTTAAAACATCCACTATGGAAGAAATCAGTTTCAGTAGTTGGCGGTCAGATGGTTAGCTCATCTTCCAAGGGTGCTAAGAGCATTGTAGAGCGTTACATTACCTTATCGAAGGGGAAGCAGGAACGCGTGAACGGACAGAAGGTAAGACTTTGCGAAGTAGTTCATCTATCACTTACCGGTCTTCAGTTCAGGCCGCCAGTGTTCAGACCTAAAGCAGTTGAACACGTTGAAGTGAGTCAGACCCTTGAGGGACTTAAGGCTAGATTCAACAAATTATTCAGTTAATGAGTTAAGTGTCTCGCTTAGGAAAGTTATATTCTATATAAAGAGATTCCTAAGCGAGACAGAATCTACTTTTGAAGGGAAGTGTCTACCTTAGGAAAGTTATATTCTATATTATAAAGAGATTCCTAAGGTAGACAACTACTACCAAAACCTAGTGAGTGTACTAAGGGCAATAGACGACAGTGAGAAACGCATGAAGGATGTATCAAGCGGCCCATCCGTCCCGGTGAAGACTAAGCAGTAACCCAACAATAAAATGTTCTCACAAAGAACCATTATTATTAAGTAAAAGAGATCATTTTTGTGAGAACAAATGATTATTTTTTATGCAAAAGAGGATTTAGATGAAAGAGGAATTTATCTACATGTGTACTGTACAGAACAAGCACACAAAAACACTAAGCGTCAAAGTCGGATATACGAATGACATACTACGCAGAATGAAGCAACTAGACGAATCAAACCCACACTACGAATACAAGCACTACAGGCTCTTTAAGCACGTTATGAAGACACAAGGGTACATCTATGATGAACAGAGCATACACCGCTCTAGCGTGCCATACAGAGCCAATTTGAATAAGGTTTCAATGCCAGTTGGATATACTGAATGTTATGAATGGGGATACACAAATGACCTCATAAAAAAACTTGGTATGATTGGATATGTCTGTATCTATGATGAGTACTATCAGTATGTTAAACCAGAACCAGAACCAAAAATGTTTGAATGGAGAAATAATGACAACATGGAACAAACTAAGAAAGGCAATTAAAGCACAAGGAGGCCGCTCTGATGGCCTCTACAACAAGCCAAAGAGTTCCCCCCTAAGTGATGATTTAGTACTGTCAGAATTGCATACAGAAGCAATTTCAGCATACATAGATAAATACATCACAAAGAATGAACGTATGCCTTCATACACTCACTTGAATAAACAATTCGGTATAATGGCTACAGCAAAATTTTACGGGAAATTGCGAAAATAAAAGGAATTTTAAAATGTATAAGATAACTAGTTTACAAATAACTAATAATAACACTCAAAACTTTAAAGCATCATTCTATATTGATGGTAAACCAGCCCGGCTACATTTGAGTAAACTACATGATACAAACTATGTGTACATAGGATCACTTCGCATCGTATCAAACGTATACGGTAAGATCATGTGTGGCGATGGTGAAGTTAATGAACATATGATGCATGAAGAAGAACTATTCATGCAGTACACTATAGATTCCAACGTTTACGATAAGTACATTGCAGGCAAGATCATTCATGCGTGGTTCGTAGCAGGGCAGCAGATGACAGTTGAAGTACTGAACCAGATACTTACTTCACATCCAGTAGAGAAGCCAGCAGTCGAACCAGAGCCAGAGCAAGCACCTAAACCAAAGAAACGCATTACTAGTAAAACCAAGTAGGCTGATATTGAGCAAATCATTGCCGATAACCACACTAAAAGAAAACAATAAATTTACAAAGGTAGTATACGCTAAACCTCAACTACCATTAAAAGCATCGGACTAATTGCTAATCTTATTAAAGATGAATAGTATGGCTATAAGCTATTGCCATGTTACTTTACCAGGAGCTATCAATGAGTACTATCACTAATAGAATCTTTAACCTTCTTCGAAACGAGACGCACCCAGGACAGTTTGAACTAGCCGACAATAAAGCAGATATTGAACGCATTAACCTTGCCGATCTTGATGTACTTGAATCGAACATTCCAGTACTGAGAGAGTACATTCAGACTACCCGCCAGAATCGCGAAGAAGCCACACGTAAGAAGCTGGAAGCGTTTCTAAAACAAAATGCTGATTTGGGTATCTCTTCTGTAGAAGACCTCATAGCGACGTTCCAGGGACGCGAGGAAGTACCCCAGCAACGGAAACAAAAGCCCAAGGCAGACAACAACACACGCTATACGGTAACACTTTTCAATCCAGAAACTGAGAAGCACGAACAGTTCCCCGTAGTGAATAAGATACTGAGTAAGAAAATCAAGGAACACCCAGCATACATAGCACTGGTTAAGAAGGACAAATCAATGTCTGATGTTGATAACTTCCTTCGTGCCTTTAGTCCAGAGTACGGCGAACGTTACCCAATCAATGCTAAGTGGAAGACCAAGACCTTTCACATCAACGATCAAGGGAAACTGAACAAACACAGTCAGGCGTACTTTAATGAGCACCTTAAAACGCAGCCAGACGCGACCACAGACGACTTCCGTACTCTGGTTAAGCAATCCTACAAACAAGTAGATTGACTCAGTACAGCCCCTTAGAGGGGCTTTTTAGTACCATCATTTACAGTTTGAAAACCGCACAACCTATCAGATACTATTAACCATACCTTAACTGAAGCAGGTCAGGATATGGACGCATCTAACATCGCTAAAGGCATTTGGGACAGCATTAAAGGACTTCCGCAGAGCGTCTACTATGGTGCTAAACGGACCTATATCAGTACTGGTGCTGTTGGATATGACCGCAAATTTCGCAACGATAGCGAAACAGAGCGATTCTACCAAGTAGTGAAATCGCTGGTTAGGAATGAAGAACCCTTACGAAGGTTGGTTACTACAGTAATTACCGAGTTTTACCGGAAACTTGACGATGAGGGCAAAGAAGCCATACATAATCAGTTGGCATATGGTGCAGGCCGTGTTAGTGGCCGTTTGGGTGGTCAGATTTTTGTGTCACAAACAGTAGCTGTGGCAATCATCAGGAATTCACGTAGTAGCTATGCCTATAAAGCCCTGTACCGTTTCGGTGCCAGCTTCACTATCTCCACTGCCTTATGGCAAGGACTCATTGAAGAAGCAGCCCTTGGAAGTCGCAGGTTACAGAATCACTACAGTGCAATGTACTGGAAGGTACAGCCACAAGGACTTGATATGATCTACTTCATAGTAGAAGACCAGCTCAAGCCTTATCTGGATTTCATCACCAGCCATCCGCAAACGTGCAAAGGGATCAATAATGAAATCTGTAAACTTGCTGGCTAAACTATCTGCTCACCTTCTGGAAGGGGCGATAACAGTAGCTATGAGTTTCATTGCTCTAGCATCGCTGTTTGTGTTCGATAGTGTCGCTATGAAAGCATGTGGCTTCATAGGGGCAGTAGTTATTGGATATGCAGCAGCATATTATCTTGGCAAGGTAAGGGGAGAACATAAGCAATGAAGAAAGTACTGGTGGCGGTAGTATTAACAATGGTAAGTGCATATGCTAATGCTGCTTATTATTTCAACTTGGGTGATAAAGGTAAACTAACAATAAGTAAAGATCTTAAAACCGCTGTGGTGGTCAATGGTGATCAGGTTATCAGAACTACACTTGGAAAAGCATTTACTGAAGACATAGATAATGGTGGACGTCCATATAATCTAAGTATCTATTATAATGAATCATGTAATTCATTTAAAGAATGTGATAAGCCACTGTTGGGAATTAAAAACTACAATGACAAAGTAAAGGGGTTCAGTATATGGATGAGTGAACCTATAACTAATAAAATTCTATGGCAGAAAGAACTAACAGAGCGTGATTTAATTACTGATTAATTACTCTACACCTCATTAAGGATTACTAATGAAATGGATTAATAAGCAAGAAAAAGAGTTTGAAAAAGATGAGTTGAGAAGAGAAATATCAAGAGCAAACTGGCGATATCATAAGCCAAGAATTAAGCAATCTCTTCAAGAAGTAGCCATATCAGCTAAAAATATCAACATTGAACTTAGTGTTTATGATTATAAAAGTAATCCAAATGGCTTTGGTTTTGATGGTCTCAATTTACAGTTTGGTATGAAATTTACAGGCAATATGATACAAACAGAAACTGAAGAGGTAATAGAGTTAGAAACAGAAGAAGGGGTACAGGAAAGAAAAGATAAAAGGTTACATTTCAACCATCACATGCAAGAAGGTGCAGTATTAGTAATCACCTATAGTGCGGTGGGGCATATACACATATTTTGCAGTCCATCAACCTCTGAAGATTCTTTAGCTAAACATAAAAATTTAATTCTCTATCACACATATGATGCACGAACAATAAATGATAAAGTAATTAAACGATGTGTAAAAGCACTATTTCATTATCACCGTTTTACAGGCGTTTTACATAGAATCACATGGCGTGATAGATGGGCTGTAAGATGGCTAAAAACTAAGATGTATTTCATTGAATATCTTGAGCCAAATGAGAAATTCACACGCTATTCCGGGCTATACATTCCTATAATATCATTCATTGTTGCAGTACTGTCACTATGGGTGGCATATCTCTCATATAATCCACATCAATAAATACTTCATATAGAATAAATATCTACTGATCATCTGATCAGTAGGTACTCCCACCCCCTTAAAACACCGCGAGATTTCGCCAGCACTTTATTTTAAATATATTTGAAAAATAAATGCCATACATAACAATGTTATATTATAACAATTCATAAAAGGAAATATTATGAGTACTGAAAAAAGGAACTTACAAAATGGCTAAATCAAAACTAACTATATCTTATTCTGAACTATCTCGCAGATATGGTTATGACGTTTCAGTAATTAGTCGTGAATGGGTTAGTAATGGATTGGACTGTACTAAATCAGAAACAGAAATCTATAAATGGATTCGTGAAAACGTAATAGACAAACTACGCAATGGCGATATTAAAGAACAGATGGATCGTGAACGACTTGCAAAACTTGCCGCAGAACGTGAACTAGCAGAGATTGAACTAGCAGAGAAACGCGACACCGTAATCAGTACTGAATATGTTGAACATGTTCTTACGGGATATCTATTTCAGATTAAAAATACAGTAAGAAGCATTCCCAATAAAATCTATCTTGATTTATTTGCAATGGAAGATGCAAAGGATCTAAGAGATAAACTACGCGAGGAAATAGATACACAATTATATAACTTAGGTGAAATGGAATTCACCTTACCAGAAGATATGGAAATCTTGGATGATGAATTACAACCAGAAGAAACTAACGAAGATACTACAGAACTCACAGAAGACGGTCAAACCTCCGAAGATTCAGAAAACAAGTGATTGGTTAAAATCCCCCGAAGCTCCATTACGTTGGGTTGATGGTCCTAGTATGGGCCTTCCTTGGATACCATTTAACTTTCAATGTGAACCAATAGATGTAGCTCAACTTAGAAGCACAAAGAAGATAGTACTCCAATCATGTAGCCAGCTTTTAAAGACGACAGTACTACAATCAATCGCATTTGGAATTATGGCAAATGATCCAACTAACTTTGCTTTTGCGAGTAGTTCAGCAGATGAAATAAAAAAGTTTAAGAATGGTAAATTCATGCCAGCAGTTGAAGGTTCTGAAGTACTAAGACCATTGATTACTGATAAAGCAGATAAGAATGCCGCAAACAATGCTAAGCAATCCGAAATGGTAAACGGTACTTTCATATACTGGATGAACCTCAATACTCCGGGAAACCTTAGAGGCATTACATGTAAGACAGTACTATTAGATGAAGTATCAAATGTTGAAATTACCTCGGAAGGAAACCCAATCAAGTTAGCCGAAGCCAGAACATCGACCTTTGGTGATGATGCTTTGACAGTAGTTTCCAGTACTCCATTATTTCCCAATGACCTAATCAACTCAGAATACAATCTATCCGATAAAAGACGATTTCATGTTACGCATGATTGCGGTCATGAATATGTATTCGAATGGGAACAGGTACGCTTTGAGTTTAAGCAACTTGAAAACGGAAGGGCAATACCAGACAGTACTACCACTAGATTAGAATGCCCCCACTGTAAGGGGATTATATCAGAACATAAAAGACACCAGATGGTATCTGCAGGCCGATGGATTGCAACGAATCCCCAAGGTGAACCGGGTGTAGTTGGATTCCAGTTGTCTCGCATGTACTCCCCTTTGAATTCTATTTCAGAGATGGTAGCAAAGTTTTCCGAAGCAATGTACACATTCAATATGCAAACATTCTTTAATAATGAATTGGGTGAAGTTTATGAAAACGAGTATGAAAAAGAGTTAGATGTACTAAGACTTGAAACACTACGTACTGACAATATAAGTATTCACAGTATACCTGATGAATCACTAGGAATCGTTATAGGTTGTGATCAGCAGGGTGACAGGCTTGAAGCAACTACAATCGCATTTGATGAAAAGAATATATGGGTATTAGACCATTCATACTTTTACGGTAGTGACTGTACTAAGATTGAATCTGAAGCCTATAAGAAACTTAACGAACACTGTAAGCAGACATTTAAATCAACTACTGGACGTGAGATACCCATGCTTGCGGCATTCATCGACAGTGGTAATGGTAATGCAACAGATACAGTTAAAAAGTTTTGTCGTACATGGTCTAAGTACCACGCAATAAAGGGTTCAAGTTCAACTACCAGCCCATTGTTTAAGAAGTCAACAGAGGCAAACTATCCCTTACAGATACTAAACGTACATGAGCAAAAATTAAATATACGTAAGTGGGTAAACTTAGCAATAAGCGATGAACCAGAAACGGCAACAACACAATTACATTTCAGTAGTTCCCTACCACATGATTACTTTGAACAATTAAGTTCTGAAGTACTAAAACCAAAGGGTAATAAACTAGTCTGGATGTTAAAGCCCGGTCAAAAAAGAAATGAAACATTAGACTGCTTAGTATATTCAAGTATTGCCATTAAGTATGTACTTGCGAATCTCGGTACTCAATATCCCGAAAAACTTTTACGTGAAAACCGTGCAAAACTTAAAGATAAATATAATGAAGAAACTACAACAGTAGTTGAAGAAAAAACAAAACCAAAGCCAACAAATACCAGAGTTCCAGGAAGGAGTTCAAAGGGTGGTTCATGGTTCGGTAAAAAATAAGGAAATAAAATGGCAAGACTTTTACCAGAAAAGTTATACATCCCAACAGTACCATATACCTGTACTGTAATCGTTCCCGCCTATTCTATTCTTTTCCTATGTAGTATCACAACTGCAAAATCTGAAAAACTAGACAATAGTCAATCGGACGTAGATAAAACCTTTACGTTCGATATCGTACAAAACGTTGCTAGTGATAAGTTATTTTGTACTTTAGTTACTTATAAGAACGTCATGAATACAGATAGTGAAATGTTCACTACTGAAATCATTGACGCCAGTAAGAATACTCAGGAGTACGCAGAACTAATTTCAATGATTAAAGAATTAGATGAAGTAATACGCGTTAAGGTAAATGGCGGTGGTGTATATAGTACCACAATTAATAATAAAACGTTGGTCAGTGAAAACTTAGCAGCACTTGAAAATCTAAGAATCCGATATGTTAAGCGAGCGAATGCTCTATGGTCAATTATGAATGACCAACCAGCGAACGGAAACGGAAGGCCAATCAAGTCTGTAACTATGCTTCGCGATCCCAACTATCCAAATAGATGGGGTACTAGATAATGTTTAATATGTTCAGAAAGAAACAACCACAGCCAGCAGAACTACCAAAGAAAGATAAGATCGCTGCAAAGATCCCACAGAAATCAAGCCTACAGCGTGAACTACAGAATATCCGTACTGGTCATAATGCAAGCGGTGGTGTAATCAACTTTGGTTTTACCAGTGGTATCGCAAGTAACAATATAAATAACATTCTTCGCTGGTTCTTGAATGATTTCCGTAATACAAGCCGTGAGGCAAGTATACATAATCCAATCGCACGTAAGTACATGAATCTTTCAGTAGATGGTGTTGTTGGTTCATTGGGTATCTATGTAAAACCAGATGTACAGGTAGAACGTTACACCCCAGATGAAACACACGAAGTAAACAAGAAACTTGAAAAGCTATTTGATCGTTGGGCGTATAACGCAGAACGTTTTAGCATGGATGGACAACTAAGCCTTGATTCATTCTTACAAGTACTTGAGAAAGTACGTGTAACTGATGGTGAAGGATTCGTACGTATTCATAACGTTAACTGTACTGTTAAGATTGAGATACTGGACGCAAGTAGATTAACTCAGCTAAATAACCAATGGCTAGGAAATGGTAACTATATCAGTAATGGAATCGAGTTTGATAAATATCACAAGCCAGTTAACTATTACTTCTGTCAATACAACCCAATTACATATACCTATGATGCAGTAAGTTATGACATTATCCCAGCGGATGAAATCTGTCATTATATGATATCTGATTTCCAAGGGCAGGAAAGGGGAATTCCCGATTTAGTCAGTACTAACAAAACACTCGAAGACTTAAAGAACTTTACTGAAGCAGCATTAGTTGCAAAACGTGTTGCAGCAAGTTCAATGGCATTTATTACTAACAACAATGGAAGTACTGAAAACGTTGAACTAACAGCCGGTGAAAGTGACGAGGCTGCAAAGTACTATGAATACCTTGAAGCTGGTGCGATTTATGAACTCTCACAGAATCAGGATGTTAAGTCAGTAAACCCACAAGCTGGGGTTGATCACATTCAGGAATTCACTAATGAGTTAATGAAACAAATATCAATGGGTTTAAACGTTACTCAACAGTCACTACTTGGAGACACGGGAAACGCCTCTTTTTCCGCCGCGAAGTTGGCAGAACGTTTACAGGCAACCACTTTTGGTACTCGTACTAATCTACTGATAAATAAAGTACTAAAGAAGATTTATATCACTTGGTTGAAAAACGAAATGATTAACAATCAAAACCTCGGATTATCTTTTAGTGATTTCGAAGATTTGATTTGTGCAAGATACATCCCACAAAAACCAATCAGCCTTGATCCACTAAAAGACATACAAGCAAGTGTAGCTTTACTCGATGCAGGTCTAGTTAGTAAGACTCAGATTATCAGTGAAATGGGTGGTGATGCACGGATTGTTTTCGACGATATAGAGAAAGAAAGAAACACAGTACAGGGAAGTACTGAAAATAACAAGGATGACCCAGATAATGAAAATCAAACAGATTCACCAGACGCGTGAAATTAGTGTTAGTGATATTGATGTTGATAAACGTACTATTGAACTCGCATTCGTAAGTGAAACTCCCGTTAGTCGTATTATTGATGACCAGTTATATTATGAAATCCTATTGTGTAATCCAGAGAATGTAGATCTATCACGCCTTAATAATGGGCGTGGTGGTCCAGTACTCTTTAATCACAACAGAGATATTCTACTTGGTAAAGTTATTAGTGCAAGAATCGACCCAGATAAAGTAGGCCGTGCACAAATTAAAATAAGTGCTGCTGGTATGGGTAATACTATGTTCCAGATGGTGGAAGAAGGAATTCTAAATTCTGTAAGCATTGGATATAACATTTACGATTACTACATGGATGGTAATAACATCATGGTTACTAACTATGAGATTTATGAAATCTCACTAGTAACAGTACCCGCTGATGATACTGTTGGTGTTGGCCGTAGTGATGATTTTGAATACCAGTTAGAAACTGCAAATAAGAAAGAACTAAATACTTCAGATGAAACAAACTCTGAAGGAACAGAAATGGAAAACGAACAAACGGAAACTGATGAAGTACGTCTAGACAATGAAGAGTACGATATTAAAGAAACTCTAGAAGTAGTCAATGATGATACCGCAGCAGTTGCAAATGTTGAAGGTTCTGATGATACAGAATCTGAAACACTAAATAGTAATGAACCTTCTGATGAAATTGACCGTCGCGAGATGGAAGAAATTGATGAAGATGAAGAAGAAATTGATACCGACGAAACTACTACTGAAGATATTGCAGAAGAAGAACGTAAACGCGAGTTAACCGCAATCGGTTCAGTACTACATATTGATGTATCGGAAGCAATTGAAAAAGGAATTTCAATCACCGATTTCAAACGTCAATTAAATAATAAAAAACCTAACGTTAAGGATAACAAACCAATGACTAAATCAGTTATTAATGGCCTAATTCGCTCTGCTGCTGCTGGTGAAGAATTCAAAGGCGACCGTGTACAAGTTCCAGCAAATGAACTAGTACGCCAAACTTCTACTGCTCCTGCTACTGGCGGTGCTCTAGTTAAAGAAGTATACGCAGACTCATACATCGATGTTCTTCGTGCTAACTCAATCTTTGCTCAATTACCTATTCAAGTATTTTCTGGCCTAGAAGGTGAAGGTAATCTAGTACTACCAAAGCTATCTAGTGACTTTACGCAAATGTTCACAATGATTGCTGAAGGTGCGGATTCCCCACTAGTTGATGCATCTTTCGAACGTCTAGTACTAAAGCCTCAGACCTTTAGTGGTTCAGTGCCAATTACTCGTACTCTAATCAAATCTGCTGATACTGCTGAACGTTATGTTCAAGACGCAATGGTACGCGGTGCTGGTCTAAAGCTAGAGCGTCTAATTCTAGATCAAATCGTTGCTGCTGCACCGAATGAAACACTAACTGCTGCACCTACTCAGGAAGATGTTCAGAAAGCACTAGCAGTACTAGCTACCGCAAACGTTCGTTTAGATTCTGTTGTTGCTGTTGTTCACCCAACTACTGCTGCTACTCTACGTAGTACTCTAGTAGGTAATAACACCGCAGCTAAGTACATGATCGAAGGCTTCCGTTTTGAAGCATGGCTATGTGATTCAGTACGTGTAATTGAATCTACTCAAGTTGCAGCTGGTCAGATTGTACTTGGTGACTTCTCTGAAGTTATCCTAGCTTCATGGGGTGGCCTAGCAGTTGATCGTGATGATACTACACTACGTGCTTCACAAGGCATCGTACTACGTACCTTCGCTTACATCGACCATGCTGTAGCACACGAAGAAGCATTCTACGTAATGAAGTTAGCTAAGGCGTAATAATTATGAGAGCGTTTAATAATTCACAATTAAACGTCTTTCTTAATGCCTTTGGTGAATCTATGACTTTAACCAGTGGACAGAAGCTAACAGTAATATTCGAACAAGAAACTGTTGGTATTGATACTGATAGTGGAATTGTTGAAACACAAGAACATTACTTTACTACTGCCACTGGTAAAGCAAACTACACAGATACATTTACGTATCGTGGAGTACTACAAGAAATTTATAACATAGTGGATGATCTTTCGGGGTTGTCTAACTACTACTTCAGGGATCACGAATGATTTTATTTAAACTAAAAAATCTTATCGTAGATTCCTTTTTTTCTTTGGGACTCACGGTAATTTCACCAAAAACAATTAACTCAGACGCTTTACCATATATCTTATACCTCACTAACTGTATTGAAACTAGTGCCAATATACCCATGGGACGTAATACCAGTACTCAATTTACCTTTGATGTTGTATGTACTTCAAAGGCTGTTGAAGATAATCAGGAAGCAATTCAGAAAGCCTATGATTATCTAATGTCTGAAAGGTTCGTTCTTGATGCAAATGGTATTAATGTACAGGTCAGTACTGTTACTAATTCACAAACTCAGGATGATTACGATCCAACTAGTGGACTAAATACAATTGTAATTAGTATGACTCTAAATTACTTAACACTAGCGAGGTAATCCCATGAGCGGTATTTTCGTCGGGAATGTTACCAAGATATTCTATAACACGGACGCAGGAAACAACATCCCAAATGCTCCGACATATGTTAACATTGATGAGCTTGGAGCATTTCCAGAAGTAAAAATACAAAGCGATATGAACCAGTACGATACTTATAAAGATGAGTATGCTGGTATTATTGCAGGTAACAAAAGCATTCAATCCGTAAACATAGTTGTGAACTATATCCCGGATAATGTTACCCATAGATTTTTAGATTCTATGTATGCAAATCAAAACAAATTTCAAATTAAAGTGTCACTATATGAAACACAAGATAGCTTAGAAGAACACTACGCAATCCTTTCGGGATATGTCAGTAGTACTAATCTATCTGGTGGTAAAGATGATGTAGTACGAAAAACATATGTCTTCACGGCTGAAGACATTATAGCCAGAGGGACAGCAACAGAAATGGCAGACTTAAAATTAGGTGATTATGGTGTTGGTGCCAATGGCGTAGACATTCCACAATTAGAATCAGAAACACCTTCCGGCAACTCATTCATTAAAGTACCATCAAGTCAGGCACAAAACCCAGCAGGGGTAGATTTACTTGGTATTGCCAATGTTGATAACGGTAATACTACAAAACTAGTAATGACTGAATCTGGTACTTTTAGTTTATATGGAAAGAATCAAAGTAATAACTGGCAACTAATCCCAACTAAAGTACAGACAGATGGCTACTATGTACCAATGGCTCGTACTGTTAATGGTAAAGCCTTAAGTACTAACATTACTCTTACTCCAGCTGATGTATCAGCACTATCTTTAACTGGCGGTACTCTATCTGGTACTTTAAACGGTACTGTAGCAAACTTCAGTGGGGCATTATCAGCAGGTGCAACAACACTATCTGATGCACTAACCGGTACTACCGCTACCTTCAGTGGGGCAGTACAGGCAGACTCAGCGAGTATAACGGGTAATCTAACTGTTAATAGTTTAACACTACAGAATGCAACCATTCAGAATAAAGCAACTACTAAAGATCTTGAAGTAACGGGTTCTACAACCGCAGGTGTATTGACCTTAAGCGGTGCTTTGACCGGTACTAGTGCTACCTTTAGTGGTGCTGTCAGTACTGGTAATCTAACAGCAGGGACTATCTCTGGTAGTACTGGTACTTTCACAGGGGCAGTAAAGGCAGACTCATTAACCCTAGCACAGCCTTTGGGCGTTAGTAGTGGCGGTACTGGTTCAAGTACTCCAGCAGCGGCCCGTACTGCCTTAAGTGCGGCAAAGACTGGTGTTAACAGCGACATTACTGGCCTCACATCTTTATCTGGTCCTTTACGCTTAGGCGGTGATGGTCAGGCAGACGCAGACGCTATTACATTACGTCAACTACAAGCGGCAACCTCTGGCAGTGGGTCAGGTGGAGCAACGCTAAATGGGGTAATGAATAACTTTACGGGTGCGGTTGAATGGTACTTAGGTACGCGTGCGAAGATACCAGCAGGATATGTAGCAGCAGATGGACAAGTACTAAACCGTGCAGACTACCCAGAGATCTGGAACGCAATCAATAATGGCGTATTTGTCAGCGTAACAGACGCATCATGGATATCAGCAGCCACTTACAGAGCATGTTATTCATTAGGTAATGGTAGTAGTACTTTCCGTATGCCAGATCTAAATGCTCAGCAATCAGGATCATTACTTCCTTTCCTACGTGGTGATAAAGGTTCAAGTGTAGGCTCAGTACTACCATCAGCAGCACCGAATATTACAGCTTTACTATCAATGCATGGTTATGATCCTTCAGGTAGTGGATTCTCTCCAGTTGCTGGTGCTTCAGGTTCGATGTATCCAGATCCTTCAATTGCTACTCAAACATCCGTGATTACTGGCGGTACTCGAACATCGGTCAATTCATATTCAACTATTATGTTTGATGCAAGTCGATCAAGTAGTGTATATGGTAATCAAAGTGAAATCAGACCGGTATTAGCAATTGGTATTTGGTTAATTCGTGTAAACAGCATCTATTCAGCAGCCAGTACTAACTTTAATGTCATTAATAGTATGAGTGCTGTACCTGCAACTGGTGCCGTTGTATATGGTGGTGATGTTAGAAGTAACTTACAACTTAATGGAGCTGATTACTTAGTTTCACGTGTTCGTAGCAAATTAGTTGGTGGCGGTGCAAAAACATTAGCACTTGGTTTAGCTGATAGTACTGGTGGTTCAGTAGTAAATACAGAATGGACAATGCCAAGTACTGGTGGTGAATTAGTATTAAGTACTGATACACGCCTAAGTTCAATTAATGGTAAGTCTGGCGGCACTGTTAATGGTAGTATAGCTATTAATAATGGTGGATTTGCTATTAATGGTGGTGGTGGCATTGAGCTTATCGGGGCAACATTATCAAATGGTGCTTATTATGGAAGTGGATATTTCCAGTACCTTGCCGGACGTGGTGCAAATAGTGATTCACGTGGTGCTTTCTCATTGTTCCGTACTGTTGAAGAAGTTGGTTCAAAAGCATATGCTCAAATTTTCTTTGATGGTTTTGGTGTTTCCTCTCAGTGGCAATTCTTAAATAGTGGTTCTGCTTTAGCAGCAAATGGAAGCTGGTTAAACGGTTCTGATATTAGACTTAAAACAGATTTGGAAGTAATCATCAATCCAATTGAAAAAGTAAATTCATTAACTGGATACACATATACACGTGATGGAACTAAAAGTACTGGTCTAATTGCTGATGATATTGAAAACGTATTACCTGAAGCAGTATTCAATGTGGGTTCTTATACCTTCCAGAATGATACTGGTGAATATAAAGCTGGTGATACTATCAAAGATGTTAAAGCAGTATCATATGGTGAATTAGCAGGTCTGTTAGTTGAATCAATCAAAGAATTAAATTCAAAAATTGAAGCAATGCAATTAAAAATCAATGCTCTCCAATCAGATAAATAAACAAGAGTAGGCACAGGCAGTGCCTACCAACTAAACTTATATAAGGATATAAAATATGGCAATGGATATTTTTGCTGGTGCTAACCTTGGTGTTTCAATCGGTACTGCTGGTTCTACTGAATCTGCTGCATGGACTGAAGTACCAGAAATCGCAACCTTCGCAACTTCTGGCGGTACTTCTACCGTTATTGATGTAGTAACTTTCAATCAACTATACAATCGCAAACTTCTTGGATCCAAGGCAGTTCCCGATGTTTCAATTAGTGTTAACTGGATTCCAGATAATGCAGTACATCAACAGTTAATTTCTGCTAGTGATACACAGAAACGTATTCAGGTTAAATTGGAGTACTTCCAGGATGCAACCCGTACTACTGGTTACTATGTAGTATACAACGCTTTCGTAAGTGCTGATACCGTAGCCGGTGGTAAAGACGAAGTAGTTACTAAGGAATTCACCCTAGCAATTGATGGCGGCCCGGTAGTAGCAGCAGTAATTACAAAATAATTAACTCAATTAAAAGGAAATTAAAATGAGTCTATTAAACGAACTTAAAAATAAACTAGCTCCAAAACTAACAGAAGTTACTGTTGGTGGTGATATTACTCTTTACGTACGCAAACCTAGCCTATCTAAGTTTGATGAATGTAAGGACATGAAAAATACTTTAATCAATTGCGTATGTCGTGATAGTACTGGTTATCCAGCTTTCAGTGATGGTGGAGATGAAACTACTATTGATGTAAATGAAATTGATGCTTCAATTGCGGGTGAACTATTCCAGCATTGTTTAGACCTATGGAGTACTGGTGATTCACCATCTGAAGAACTAGAAAAAAAGTAAGAGACAGTCCAGATCTACGTTTTGCCCTGAAGATGATACATCGACGGGGCTTTTCACCACAAGAGCTTGATGATTTAGACCCTGAATTATTTCAACAACTAATGATATTTGACCAGCGTATAGAGCCTAATGGAAGCAGACACGACATGATGATGTTTGCGAACCTATGCCACTTGATGCTTGTTACTTCAGGTAATATTAGCGAACGTGGACGTAAAGAGGCTTCAGTACTGGATTGGGACTTTTACGGACTTCTACAAAACCTTACTACAGGTGAACTATCCGATAAGGCAGAACAGAAGAAAAATAAAGAAGCCCAAAAGCAATTTAATAACATTGCCGATACCATTAAGGCACTAGCAATCAAGGATGATAAAGATGGCAAAAAATAATCAACTAATTTTTAATGTTGATGGTGATGTAACTGGCTTACGCAAAGCACTTGCCGATGGTACTAACAGTATTACAAAATTCGGTAGTGAGTCAGGTGAACTACTTGGTGGTTTAACTGGCAAGGTAACCGACCTAACAGGCAGATTCGGCGGGCTTAGTACTGGTCTAATCGGTACTGCTGGTGCAATGGGTATTGTAGCTGGGGGCATTTATAGCCTTGTAGCTTCAACTACTGAATATGTTAATAAGTACAATGAAGTTGCCCGAACCAGTTCACTTACTGTTGAACAATTACAGAAACTTGAAAAACAGTTTAACGGACTAGGATTCACTGTTGAAAAGTTTGGTGACCTTAACCGTGATGTACTCGATCACTTAGGAGATGCTTTCCGTGATGGTTCTGGACCTGCTGGTGATATGAAAGCATATGGTATTAATATTCAGGACTTCAATAAGTACTTGAATCAATCCGATGGTGGTATTCGTTCAGTTGCTGAAGCATTCTATCAAATGCGTAAAGCGGGAAAAAGTACTGCCGAAATTACTAACATGTTAGAAACACTTGGTTCTGATGGTAGTAAGTTAATTGGAGTATTCAGTAAGTTCAATGATACAACTGAACTAATGAATTCAATTCAGGGACAAACAGCACTTTTAACTAATGATAATGCTGCAAAGTTTGCAGATTTTGAAACTAAGGTAGATTCTTTAAGTACTAGTTTTCACCTATGGATGGCAAACGCATTAGGCCCAACAATTGATGATTTAAACACACTATTCAACTTAATGAATAAAGAATGGACCAGTACTGATTTCTGGGAAATGTTCCGTGGTTTTTATTATGGTGGTGATAATGGAATTGCCAAAATGTTACGGTCAATTGATGGTGTTGATGCTAAAACTATTCCGGGTACAAAGGAATGGAATGCAGCCCATATTGATAATAACTTTCCACCAAAGCCACAAGCCAGTACTGCAACTCCACAAGGTGGATGGGTAAACAAAGATCAGGAAGCCGCAAAAGCTAAAGCAGCCGCAGAGAAGGCCGCACGTGAACGCGAAGCACAACGTAAGAAGGAAGAAACAGCACTCAATAACTGGAATGCTGCGATTAGTAAATCTGGTATCACTGAAGGTGCTATACGCGTAAAAGAGTTTAACCGACAACAAGACGAAATCGTTAAGAAGATTAAAGAAAGTGGTGTAACTCTCAAAAAGTCTCAAGATGAAATTGATCATTACGTGAATGAAGCAAACGCAACTCGTTTGAAAAAATTCAAAGATATGATCGATGATATGATTGGGTACTCAGACCCAAATAAAGAACTACGTGGATTATCTGAAAATCTTTCTGGTCTAGAAGGACAGTTAAGTACTAGCCAAATGAAAGGATTACTACAGCAACAGGATCAACGTGTTGGTTTAGAAACTCCCGGTAATAGTACTACAAACCCGTTTGATAATGACAATGTACTAGACAAGAAAAAGAAAGATCTTGAAGCACAGCGTGATCTTGAACTTCAGATTAATGAACAGTTGAACAGACAGTTGGGTACTTCTCAGGAAGAGTATCAGAAGCGTAAGAAGGCCATTCAGGAAAAGTATTCAAAGCAAATCCTAGCCACTGAAACTGATAATACTCAGGCTCAAATGTCACTTCTAAGTGATTCTGCTGGATCATTGGGTACTATCCTCAGTGGTGCCCTGGGTGCCGGAAGTCGTGCGGCGAGTGCGGCATTCGCCCTACAGAAAGGCATCTCAATGGCTCAGATTGTGTTGAACCTGCAAACGGCACTTTCCTCTGCATTAGCAACGCCTTTTCCGGCAAGCCTAGCGGCATACGCTCAGGTACTAAGCCTTGGTGCAAGTATTGTGACAACTGCAAAGGGTGCCGCCTCTGGTAAAGCACACAGTGGTATTGATGAAGTACCGGGTAGTGGTGACCAGACCTGGATTCTACAAGGTGGCGAACGTGTGGTACAGAAAGACCAGAACAAACGCCTTACAGAGTTCCTAGATAACCAATCCTCTGGAAGTAAGACTAGTACTGGTGATGGGATGGTAATTAACGCACCTTTGATTATTCAGGGTGGCAGTACTGATGATGATACTAAGTTTCAGGCGATGCTTAAGAAGCACCAGAATAGCGTATCTCAGGCAGTTAAGAATGCTCAGGCACGTACTACTTAAAGTGTCTCGCTTAGGAAAGTTATATTCTATATAAAGAGATTCCTAAGCGAGACAGTATCAACTTTTGAAGGGAAGTGTCTACCTTAGGAAAGTTATATTCTATATAAAGAGATTCCTAAGGTAGACACTGACAAGCATAAATAATTAAAGCCCGGTATAAGTCTGTTTTATTCCTTTTAGCAGCAACCGGGCTTTTTCCATTTATAAATACCAGAAACCAAGAGGATTCACTATGGCATTTTCAAGCAACATTAAAGTAACTGGATTCCAGTTAACCAGTACTGAACCCATGTACTCTAACAGGGCATGGAACGGTGCATTAATAACCCGTAGTACCAATATTCAGTACTATCAAATTCAGTTTACACTGAACTTCAACCAGAAAGACCAAGCAGAAATCAAACAATTCTTAGCACAATATTCACAGGCTAGACCTTTTCAGATGGACTTAGGTTATCTCAGTCAATATACGGGTATTCAGAATTCAGCACTATCAGCAACCTCAGTAACAGCAGCTGGTACATACAGAGTGAATACACAAGCTAATAATCTTGAAGTTGGTTCATTGATTCAGTTCAGTAATCATTCAAAGATATACCGCGTTATTGCAAACACCAGCGGTGTACTAAGCATATTCCCAAATCTACGCCAACAGGTACAGGCTGGTGAAAATATTAAATTCAATAATATTCAGGGGCAATTTGTACTGGACATTGATAACGACTATCAAATCCAGGTACAAAATGTAATGAGTATTCAACTCAAAGCTACGGAGTACTTAAACTAATGAACGAATCAGTATTCACTAATCAGACACTACTAGACTTTTATAATCTCAAACGTGGTACTAATAAAACTCGTTTAACCATGAGTGATGTTACTTCACTTGGTGTAATAGTACGTTGTGTTGATATCTATCCAGTACCGGGTAGTCCTGCACCACAGTTACACCTTACTGATGCATTCACTGACGTAATGGCGAATGGTATTACATATACCAGTTTTCCCGACTTTATTAACAATAGTTTCCCAACATTCAATGAACAGAAAGATATCCAGAATGAATCTTTAAGTTTTCGTATTAGTAATGTTGAGCCAAGTTTTAGAGTACTGGCAACTTCTGGAGCATTTCGCAAGGCAAAGGTAAATATCTATCTAACTATAATGAGTCCCGCTGATAATACCGTAATTGATCACGACATGATGTTTAGTGGTTATATCGATTACTTCGAAGTATCGGCAAACAATCAGAGTCAGGGAATCATCAATGAGATTACAGTAAACATTAACAGTATATGGAATAAGCTAGATGTACAGATGCGAACCCTTGCGGCTAACTCAGTACACCAGTCAACACATCCCGGAGATGAATTCTTTTCATTACTAGGTATTATTCATAGTCAACAATATTGGGCATTTAAATAATGAGAAGTAAGATAAATAAAATTGTAGAAATCGCAGATGACACAATCAATAATCCATATGTAATAGGTACTAATGATTGTAACATTTTAGTACTAAGAGTTATCGATTTACTATGTGATACCAACTACACAGAAAAAGCAACTGGTTATACTTCGATTAAAGAAGGTTTAAAGATACTAAAAAATAATGGTTTTAAAGACCTCGAAGAACTAGTACAGAAACATTGTACTGAAGTAGAACTACCAATACTTGGTGATATCTACATTATCGAAGGAATAATGGCTAGTATATTCCTTCATGAAACTTATATTGAAGTAGACCATGAAAGACACGTCTTTAAAAACGTGCATACCCCAAAGGAATTGAAGGGTAAAATATATAGAATAAACAGGGAAGGTTAATATGGGTAGTAGTTCAGGGGGCGGTATTTTATCCGCTGTTATTATGGGCGTTGCAGTTGCAGCCGCCGCATTCACAGGAGGTACTAGCCTTTATGTTGCAGCGGCCTGGGGTGCAGGTGCAGCAGCCGCAAGCTATATTGCATCTAGTTCACTTACTTCTTTATCACCTAATACACAGGGTTATAATGACACTGCCAGTACTATAACACGTTCAACGGCTCCACAAAGCGGTATGCCAATCCTGTATGGGGGTGATGGTCTTAATGATTGGTGCAAAGTTGGTTCAATTGTACCATGGTATAACGTATCGAATGATAGTTCACAGTACCTCTTTACTCAACATGCCTTAGCAATGGGTGAAGTTGGTAACTTGATAAATCAGATTTACTTTGACGACGAGCCAGTACTGGCAAATCAAATAGCATATGAAGGTGTTGTAAATCCATCTGACATACTAGAGAAGTTCAGACCTTACTTGCAGTTAGAGGTACGATTTGGTAAATCATCTTATGCAGGTACTAATTCACTAGCAACAAAATACGCTGGTAATAAATGGAATAATAATTTTAAAGGTAATGGTGTAGTACAGATCAGTACTGTAATCAAGAAAACACAAACCAGCCTTGAGAAAGATATTCTTACAAACGATAACTACGTATTAACTTGTGAAATTAAGGGTATGTTAATCCGTGATTTGTACACTGGTAAAATAGCAGCAAGTTCAAATCCACCAAGCCAATTGTATGACTTTCTAACTAATACTGAATATGGTATGTCAATTGACCCAAACAATATTGATTTAACATCATTTCAGGCAGCGGCAAACCTTTGCCAGCAGTACAGGTTTAAATCAGTTGGTAACATTAGTTACAGTGATTCATACAAAAGTAACATCGAAAAGATCTTAATGACCTTTGGTGGTATTACATATATTCATGCTGGTAAGTTATATCTAACTATGGATTTACCCGGTTCAAGTGTTGCGACATTTGATGAATCTAATATGTTTGGTAATGTTAAACTTACTACTACTGGTACGGCAGATTACTTTAACTGTATTGATGCAAGCTGGGTAAACATCGGCAATAGTTACAGTACTGATGTAATTCGTATTCCAAGTGATATTGCTACTAATGAAGTCATTGAAAGTGACGGTACTATTATAGCTAAAGCAATGTCATATGAATTCGTACATGATAAAGATCAGTTAACATACCTAGTCAATATTGAACTTCTAAAATCGAAGTACTTACAGAATACCCTAGTGTTCAGTACTGACTCAGCATGGAACCTTCAGGTGTGGCAGGTAATCACCGTAAACTTTGCAGAGTATGGAATCAATAACAAACAGTATCGTATACTTGGTAAAGAAATCGTTACTGATAATGAAAACGTCGGAATGATGACAGTAACGTGTGTTGAGTACAGCCCTGGTGTTTACACTGGTGAAGATCCCGGTATTTTCCCCGTAGATGGTTCAGTACTATCAACAATCACCGTACAGCCTCCATCAAACCTACAGGTTATCAAAAAGGGTGGAGTAGTATCGGGTAACGTTGTATCAATGTCATGGACTGCTTCACCAGACCAGTACTTACGTGGATATTACTTGTACTACAGGATCGCGGGTGCGGCCTTATGGACATACGCAGGACAGGTTAACCAGTACGTGAACACCTTTGATGTGTTCAACCTTGACCCTGATGTGAGTTATGATTTCTCAGTCATGGCCTATAACAACTTGGGTATTCTATCGGCAAGGGTAAGTTTAACTAACCAACGTCCAGATTATGAATTCACACTACCAAATATCACAAATCTAGTACTAAAGAATAATGATTTGGGTGGTGCGAACACTACCAGTGGTGATTTCCTTATCGGATGGGATGATCAATCAACATTAAAAGTAAATGGCTTGATGTTTGGTCAGTACTTCAGCCGTTATCAAATCAAGGTGTATAACACTTCTGGCTCATTACTTAATACATATTTTTCAAGTACTAACCAGTTTAACTACCAGTTCCAGTACAACAAGAATGATGGTACGAACCGTAGCGTGATACTAGGCGTAACAGCCCTAGGACGCACTACAGGGACTTATTCACAGGAAGTAAGGATTACGGTTAAGAATCCACAAGCACCTGCTCTAAAGGGCTTCCAGGCACGTTCAGTTATAGGTCAGATTGTATTTGAATGGTCTAACCCAATAGACTCATCAGATCCTACATACTCACAGGTAAAAGATTACGCGGGTGTATATATCCAGATAAGTAACACTGAAAACTTCAGTAGTATTGCTAAGAACTATATCAGTACTAATCAATGGGGTGATTGGGTAACTGTTGATGATGGTCAGTACTATGTACGTGCTGGTATGATTGATATATTCGGAGTGTCAGAGATTATCTGGACTTCGACATTACCATTCTTACAACAAACCTCAGTTCCATTCAGTCAGTTGAATAATGATGTTGTTGATGGAGTACTAGCCAGTTCTGAGTTTAACACTGTTAAGACCCAGATTATTGATGATGCAAAATATAAAGGCTGGGCTGTAAGTGTAAATAATAATGGATATGTATCTGGTATTGCACTAGCAAACTCTGGAACAGAATCAGTGTTTACTATTATCGCAGACAGATTTAGTTTGATTAGTTCTGGAACAGCAGGTGATAGTACTAAGGTTTATCCATTCGTTGTTCAGAATGGAACGACATTCTTAAATAATGCTGTTATTCAAAATGCTGCAATCGGTACAGCTCAAATAAGAGATTTAAGTGTTAACAATGCGAAGATTATCGACGGTACTATTCAGGGTGCAAAAATTGCCCAAGCTACAATCATGGAAGCTAATATAGGCCAAGCCCAAATTACCGGGGCACTCATCCGAGACGCAAGTATTAATAATGCGAAGATTACAGGGGCTATATTCTCTGATAACTATCCTGGTTCTGGTGGTACTCAAGGTTGGTACATTGATAAATCGGGTGGCTTCCAGATGGGTTCACAAGATGGTAATGGACGTGTAGTACTAAATGGTAATGGATTAGCAGTTATTGATGGTGCTGGTACAGTACGCGTACAAATTGGAAGATTATAATAATAATGGGGGTTATCCCCAATAAGGAAATAAAAAATGGCAATGGGTTTTACAATTACTCCTGATGGATGGGATAAGAGAATAGATGTTACTGCTAGTTCACGGATTCTAAGCCATTTAGGACGAAATCAAATACAACTTAGTGGTACTGGTGATAACGTCGCAACTACTGTAGCACTTGAAAGAGCGTCAACAGGTGGTACATATCTATGTATTCCAAACAAGGCAGTATATGTACAGCCTAGTCCTGATAATGGTATTCCAAAAGTTAATATACTAAGGGGTGCTTCAGTCAGTGGTAACGCTCTTACGATTCGTTCATACCAGTACTACCCAAATGTACCCAATACTTTTGATATTAGTTCATTCGAAGTACCAGCAGCACAACCGCAGACCTATGGCATCGCAATGAATGATGCGACGGACTTCTGTGCAATCAGTGATGTTAGTCGTTTTGGTTACGTCACATACAGAACTACCCAAACAATCAGCGGTACATTCACACTTCCAGCATCAATTCCCAATCGTGATAGTTGTGTAGTATTTGTTCGATTCGAGAACACAGCTACACCTTTATATTATGATCGTGCTACATATCAGATCCGTACATATACGAGTTATGGTAGTACATCTGGTTCAGTTATTGGTGGCACTGTTGTTAACGTACAGATCCTTGTTGTGAGTACGGGTGTTACTCCACCAATTCCGTCTAGTGGGTTCGGTACTGTGATACGTAATGCAGCAGGTCAGGTTACTTTCAGTTCTGCATGGCCTCCTGTTATCTGGCGTGGTGGCATGGTCACATTTCCATACTACCTTGAGAACTCAACTGGTAGCCCCGCTAAGATTCAATGGAATGCCGCTACCGGTAACGTTGCGTTACCTATGGTTCCGTTAGGTTCATATGGGTTTATGTGTGGAGATTATGTAACCGCTGAAACCTACAAGAAGCGTCCAGCTTGTTACTCCGGTCTTCTAATGTCGGGTACGAGTGTTAGTACATACAGAGCCGCACCAGCAGGAGCTAACGTTGCTTACGATTACGCTCCTGTTCGTGCACAAATGGGTATTTCCATTCCAGTATTAGATGCCGCTGATTATTTTTAATAAATACTTTGAACCAAACAATATAGCGTAAGGCAAAATAAACTATGGAATGGATTATTACGGGATTATTAATCCCCGTAATCTTGGGTGTTTGGCAGATGGTTACAAAATATCTAGATAACAAGAAAGAACACGAAAAAAGATTAGACGATCTTAATACACGTGTCACTGTTGCAGAAGGAAAGATTGATAACTTGGAAGTTGACATTACAGAGATAAAAGAAATCAGGGAAGAAATTAAAAATATTCGAATGGATATTACTAAGCTAATCACACTGATTGATGAAAGAACTAAAAAAGGGCCGTAACTGGCTCTTTTTTTATGCAAGTGATAAATAGTATACGAACACATTGAAAAGGAATTCAATATGAATATTACAGAACAATTAAAACAATATGAAGGTACTAAACAGTATCAAGCTAAACTTGGTTACTACAGGAATAATAAATTCTGGACGTATAAAGATTCATTAGGCTACCCAACAGTTGGTTATGGTCACTTAGTTAAGAAGGGTGAAGACTTCTCACAGGGGATTACAGAGCAAGAAGCAACTCGTTTACTAGAAGCAGATATAACCATAGCACGTAATGATGTACAACGCCTTGGTGTAGTACTTCCACCTGACAGTAACTGGAATGACTTTCTAGTACTGATGGTATTCCAGTTGGGATTAACTAAGACTCAGCAGTTTAAGAAGTTTCTTGCGGCACTGAAGGCCGGTAACTACAACACCGCAATTATGGAAGTTAAAGACAGTAATTGGTACAGGCAAACACCAAACCGTGTTAATCAGATGATTGCGGCGGTGCTTAATGGCTAACTGGACAATGTTTTACCGTGATGACTGGAACATTGATGATGTAACAGACTATGCAGGATTTGTTTACTTGATTCAGTTTCCAGAGTCGGGAACGTACTATATCGGTGTTAAACAGGTATACAAGGGAATTAAGGACCATTCAAAGCTAAGAAGTACTTCTAAGGAATCAAACTGGAAAACATATTACAGTAGTTCAAGATCTGTTAAAGAAATGATTGATTCTGGTGAAACTTATACAAAGCAAATCCTATGGTGCTTTAAGACAGTACAGGAAGCTATGTTAGTAGAGAGTATCTTAATTGGTGTATTCGGTACTGACTGGAAGAATCTCAACAAGGCAATCATGGTTAAAACCCGATTAAGAAAAGACAATGGCGAACAGCTTCGCATCATAAAACAATTAATAGGGGATTTATCATGAATATCAACTCTGGATTCAGACCCGGACATACTCCAGCCGATGCAATTAAATGGGTAAATACCAAACAGACTGAAATAGTAGTTAATGTTCAGTCAGAGATTACGAAGAAGATACGGGCAGTAGCTTATGAACTTCAGAATAAACTAAATCAAGATATTAAAGGTGGTCCAGTACCGTTTACAAAACGGGCAATACTCTTCAACTTTATTCAGCGTGGTGAAGTACGTACTAACCAGATTATAGTACGTGGTGAACAGGCTAAGTATCTTAGTGCCGTTATTACTAAAGCGGCAGAAGTTCACGCAAAGTTTATCCCAACAGATAATGTGAAGTTAAACAAGTTTGGTAACATACCGGGATTACGTGCTGGTATGGATAAGAAGTACAAGGTAGCAACAGTCAAGGGTAAGAAGATGTTGATTGATACTACTAAAAAGAAAAAGAAACGTGATCAACGTATCGTGGCAGTTAAAGAAAGAAAAGTACGCAAATTGATATTCGACTTCTATCAAGAAGCAGAATCTGGAGCACGTCTAGCACTCTCAAACATGAACGGTACTTATTACTTTTCAAAACAATAACAAAGGAAAAACAAATGAAACTTGAAGAACATTATGATTTTGAAACAGCCAAAAATATTACATTGGCGGGTGTAAAACCACTAATGAATACTTACGCAGTAGATAAGACTCTATTCAATCCTAAGTACTTTCAATCTAAATACCCCATCGATTCATTTCAGG
This sequence comes from Pantoea sp. S62, assembly GCF_016658625.1. Lineage (NCBI taxonomy): Bacteria > Pseudomonadati > Pseudomonadota > Gammaproteobacteria > Enterobacterales > Erwiniaceae > Pantoea > Pantoea sp. S62. The sequence goes on from NZ_JACVVI010000002.1 coordinate 490,768, forward strand.
GTGATTGCATGAACATTGCTTTCTATCAAGGACAGGAGCCTGATATCTATCCAGGTGAGTTAATTGAATGGAAATTCTATGATGAACTTTCAATCGTTAAAGTAGTTGATACTTTTACATTGTTCGTTAAGGGGCTTCATTTTGTTTATTTCATTGTTCAAATACAAATCTAAGGACAATAAATGTTTGGTTTAATCATGAATCTCATAAGTAAGTTTGGTAACTTACTCGTTAATAAAATACCAAGTAAAAGTACTCAGGAAGTTGAATCTGAAAATACAGAAACAGCCAATGAGACAAACCGAGAAGAAATCAAAGCGGGTAAGGGTTGGCGTAGTTGTTTAGGATATGTTTGTACATTTATCCTTGCTTATAATTACATCATAGTACCGTTACTTGATCACTTTGGGATAGTACTCTTTTCTTTTCCACTATCAGATATCATTAGGATCATAGTTTTATTAATTAGTGGAAACTAAATAAAACCCCTTGCGGGGGGTTATTTTTTTATGGTAGTGGTAATTTTTGTCTCTAGATTGGTTTCAACTATAATTGTCTCTGATTGATGAACTTTTCGGCTGGTTTGTTTATTTTTAAATAGTAGCCAGTCAATAAACAGGCCGAATAATCCTAATGCTGCTATAAAAACGTATACATTACTATCATTGCTATTATTACCAAAATTAACTGCCCATGGACCAAATCCAGCAGAGACAGCTACAGCAACTGCAACAACATTAAGGATATCGATTTTTTTACCAGCTTTGTTTGTATAAGTTCCATACTCTTTACCTAAATAGCTAACACCTAGTATAGTCAAAGCAAGTGATTCCCAGCCTAACAATATAGCTGGATCTGTATTGGTCAAATACATAATTGCAATATTTAAGGATAATACTGGTAATGTAATAAAAAATAAAATCATTTTCATTGTCCTCAATAGTTTAATATTCCCAGTTGACAGTAGTATCTAAACCACGCAACTTAGTATGTTCAGTGCGTGTAGCTGTAATTATGGTTTCTCCAGTGTATTTTGAAACAATATCATAAACATCAATTTCAGTTTCCCCTATATGCCCTCTACTCCTACTGCTTATCATGGTTGGTGGTAGTTAACATAAGCCCCATACGGAGCTTTTTTTGTTAGAGATTAAATTTATTAAAAAGCCAATATTGTTTGCTTAATGGTATTACAAAGTTTGTACCTTTTGGATCTCGACTACGATTGGGTTTTATAATTCTATCAAAAGTAGAATGATATATAGTATCCATTTTTATACTTTTATACATTAACCCGTGCACATATCTATTTAAAAACCCAGCGATTATATCTGCTATCTGTATGCCCGTACTACCTTTAGAGTCTTTAAAATTCAAGGCTGGAGTTTCAACAACCTTAAAATCGCATGTTGGGATGTTAGGCATGAAATCAATATTAACTGTTTTTATTTCTGTCATGCAAAACTTTAAGGTATCGGCAAACTCGCTAGACGTATCATGTGTTAAAATGACATTAGATAATTTTCTGTTATGAATTTTATTGATTCGAGCGATCTGATTATAAAAACTATGTACGTTAGGTAATAGCTTTATGATATTGCCGTTGCTATCTAAGTCAGGAATGGGTACAAACCATCTAATAGCTATCTTTTCTGTAAACACACTTTTTCTGTAGTAATATTCTTTTAATGTTTCATCAATCATTCTACAAGTTTTTCCTTCATCATTTAGTGGGTTGCTATCACTAGAAAAGAATTCTTTTAAGGTATAAATGCAAACGAGTAACTTTTCTTCACAAGGATTTTTGCATAACTCCGAGAATGTTATGAAACAATCCTCTGGTGCATACAAACTAAGCACATCAACCAGTACAGATCTTATTAATTGTACTTGGTCTTGATCTTCATTCTCCATTGTATGTACTATAAGTTGATTTACTATAGAAACAGCTACGTTACATTTTTTATCCATTACCTCACATACTAAAGTGTATTTTTCTTTAATTACGAAATCCACTAATTCGTATACTAGTTCAGGGTTTTTTATATAATAATCTTGTGATTTTAGTTCAATTGATTCATCTATGCCGTGTCTTTCCTTCAGTGTACGTACGAAACCTTCCATTCTGCTAATTTTCCCGCTTGGTATCCCCACGCAGGAATGAGTGAAAAGGGGCTGATTAGCAAATCCCATGTCATTTTTTTTGTTAATCAAATCACCTGTGTTTCCACTTTCATCTAAGAAATATTCCATCATTACCAATCCGAATTGAACGAAGTTTCCAATTTTTTAAGGTTGGTAAGTTCCATGCGTGTAGCCTGTAGAACAGTTTCACCAATGGCTTTACTAACGATATCAAACGACCCTATTTCAGTTTGACCAATAGAGCCTTTTTTCCTGAAATTGGTTCTCACGTAGTCGTACTGATCTCTTGCGTAGTTACGTTCAAATTTTTCTTCTGTCATTTTTATAACTCTTGTGGTTAGTTTTTAAAATCATACCGTTAAGTAGCAAAGTTACAACACTTTGTACTGATAGTCGTATTGGTAGGATTTCATACATTCGTGCAGTGAATCCCATAGCCACCTTCACGCCCACTTGAGCAGCAGGCGAACAACAGAATAATTAGCACGATTACTATGGTGTTTCCCACCATTCGCTTATTTTTTACTACGGATTCCCTCGGAGTGTGACGGCGTATGTCTGTTACTATAGTCTAGTGGTATGCATATGAATTTTGACGGGGTAGGGGGATAAAGCTATGATTCTATCTAAATGTGCAGAAATTCATGCAGGGAACCCGAAATTCCCGGTTGATATCCCGGCGATTGCCGAGGCCGCAGCGCACTACGACGTGGCGCTGGAGCTGAACAACTCCTCCTTTACCCATTCGCGTCCGGGCAGCGAACCTAACTGCCGCGCTATCGCCGCCGCCGTGCGTGATGCGGGTGGACGGCTGGCATTCGGCTCCGATTCCCACACCGCGTTTACGCTGGGCCATTTCGATCACTGTCTGCGGATTGCCCGCGAAGTGGATTTTCCCGAGGATCGGGTGTTAAATGTCACGCCGCGTCGCCTGCTCGACTTTCTGGAAATGCGTAGCGGCAAATCTATTGCTGAACTGGCTGACTTTTAACAGCTTCATCGGGAACTCTGCCCCGCACAGGGGCTTTTTAGGGCCATCGCTGTCTGTTTTAAAAAATGACTTTATTCAGATACTATCAAACGTATCTGAACAAAATAAGGTCAGGGAATGAACGCTTTAAACATTGCTAAAGGTATATGGGATAGCATTAAAGGGATTCCGCAGAGTGCGTATTATGGTGCTAAACGTACCTATATAAGTACTGGTGCTGTTGGATATGACCGCAAATTACGCAACGATAGCGAAACAGAGCGATTCTACCAAGTAGTGAAATCCCTGGTTAGGAATGAAGAACCCTTACGAAGGTTGGTTACTACAGTAATTACCGAGTTTTACCGGAAACTTGACGATGAGGGCAAAGAAGCCATACATAATCAGTTGGCATATGGTGCAGGCCGTGTTAGTGGCCGTTTGGGTGGTCAGATTTTTGTGTCACAAACAGTAGCTGTGGCAATCATCAGGAATTCACGTAGTAGCTATGCCTATAAAGCCCTGTACCGTTTCAGTGCCAGCTTCACCATATCAACTGCCCTATGGCAAGGACTGATTGAAGAAGCCGCTTTGGGAAGCCGCAGATTACAGAATCACTACAATGCAATGTACTGGAAAGTACAGCCGCAAGGGCTGGACATGATCTATTTTGTCGTTGAAGACCAGCTAAAGCCATATCTCGATTATATCAATAGTCACCCTCAAACGTGCCGAAGGATTAATAATGAAATTTGTAAAATGGCTGGGTAAACTTTCGGCACACCTTCTTGAGGGTACGATAACAGCAGCGATGAGTTTCCTGGCTCTCGCTTCGCTATTTTTGTTTGATAGTCTTGCTCTGAAACTATGCGGCTTTTTCGGTTCTGTTTTGATGGGGTATGGAGCAGCTTATTTCCTTGGTAAAGCCAGAGGTGAGCAAAAGGAATGACAGTACATAGATCTCTCCCTGCCCTGAATACCCTGTGAAATAGACTCTTATAATTCCGGTAGACGGCTGGCGTTTGGCTCCGATTCCCACACCGCGTTTACGCTGGGCCATTTCGATTACTGCCTGCGGATTGCCCGTGAGGTGGATTTTCCTGAGGATCGGGTGTTAAATGTCACGCCGCGTCGCCTGCTCGACTTTCTGGAAATGCGTAGCGGCAAACATATTGCTGAACTGGCTGACTTTTAATTTATTTTGCCTCAAGGAAATCTGACTCATGAATGAGTTTTCCATTCTGTGCCGTGTGATCGGCTCACTGTTTAATCGTCAGCCGCAGGACCCGCTGCTGGTGCCACTGTTCACGCTGCTGCGTGAAGGCAAACTGCAGTCGCAGTGGCCGCTGGAGCAGGATGAACTGCTGACGCGTCTGCAACAGAACAGCGATCCGCAGGCGCTGGCCGCCGATTACAACGCGCTGTTTGTCGGCAGCGACTGTAATGTGCCGCCTTACGCCTCACAGTGGCCGGAAGGCAAAACGGAGCCGGAAGTACGTGCGTTCTTAACCTCACGCGGCATGCCGCTGAGCGATGCGCCTGCTGACCATTTTGGCGTGCTGCTGCTGGCCGCATCCTGGCTGGAAGATCAGTCAGCGGAAGATGAGAGCGCGGCGCAGCTGGCACTGTTTGAGGAGTACCTGCTGCCGTGGTGCGGAACGTTCCTGGGTAAAGTGGAAGCGCATGCAACCACGGCGTTTTATCGCACGCTGGCGATGCTGAGCCGCGAAGCAATTCAGGCGATGTATAACGAACTGCTTGAGAGCAGCGAAGAAGCGCCAGACGCCTGATTTACCACCTCGCCGGGTGCGAACCCGGCGCACAGCCCGGTGTTGCGCAGAGCTGCGGGGTGCCGGGTAGCCAGGCGGCTGCCCTGAGCCTGACCCCAAACCCCCACGGTGTTAACTCGTAACAGGGCAGGTTGTCTTTAACCCGCGGCGTAATGCCGGAACCCGAGCACTGCCCGGTGGGATGCTGCTGCAACAGCCACGCGGTGCGTGCCAGCGACAGCCGCACCTGGCTGCCATCTCCTTGCGTCACGCGTCGCCGTAATCCTTCCAGCACCGCGGCCGCCAGCAGATAGCCGGTAGCATGGTCCAGCGCCTGTACCGGCAGCGGAACCGGTTTGTCGCTCTGCTGCCACTGCATGCCGCGTTCGGCAATGCCGCATCCCATCTGCACCAGACTGTCGAAACCCCGGCGGTTGCGCCACGGACCCTGCCAGCCCCAGGCATTCAGACCGGCATCAACCAGACCGGGCGAGAGTGACTGAAGCGTCTTCGCATCAAACCCCAGCCGTTCCAGCGCATCCGCCCGGTAGCCATGCACCAGCACGTCCGCCTCACGTAGCAGGCGGATAAACTGATCGCGATCGGCGGGTTGTGTCAGGTCGAGCATCGCACGACGTTTGCCGCAGCTCATCTCCTCATCCAGCGTCGGCTCCTGCCAGCCTGGCGGATCGATGCGCAACACACTGGCCCCCAGGCTGGCCAGAAACCGCGTGGCGACCGGCCCGGCAATAATGCGTGTCAGATCCAGTACCCTGATACCCAGTAATGGGCGCGCTTCGGCCAGCGGCCACGCCGGAGCGGGTGCCGCGAGTGTTGTTTTCCAGCTAAACAGCGGCTCATGCTGCACGGCCTGGCCCTGGGGATGCAGCTGCCAGGCGGCGGCGCTGCGCATTTCAGCGGCGCAGCCATCGGCATCAATAATCGCCTGCTCCAGTTCGCTTGCCTGCCACTGTTGCACCTGCTGTGCCAGCGCCGCGCGATCGGCGTGCGCGCCCAGCACCTGTTCCATCGCCAGCCGGTGATGCGCGGCGTTGGTGTGCAGGCGGATCCAGCCATCGCGGCTGCGATAGTCACCGGCAAACGCATCCCACATCGCGGGCGCAGCACGGTTCAGCGGGATAAAGCTCTGCTGAAACCAGCGCGACGCCAGGCGCACATTGACAGCGACGGGTGGAGAGAGATATTCAGGGTGGGAGGCGGCGACCAGTGCGGCGGTGGCCTGGGTTGCCAGACCGATGCTGGTGGCCGCCAGTTCACTGACGGCAAAAGCAGAAGCGAAGGTGGCGCGCTCAAGGAAGGCAGGAAGAGGCAAGGCGTCATCGCGACCCCGTAATCCCTGCTGCATCTGCTGCCAGAGCGCGGCGGCAAGCTGTGAGTCCATATTGTGCTTCCTGAGAGGGGAGATTTCTCAAGCATAGCACGCAGGATTAACGCCGCCGCAGGCGCGGGAAGCGCGCATGCATCCGCAGGTTACGCAGGTTGAGCACCGCGATAGCCGTGCCCAGGATCACCAGCGAGGCGCCGATAATCTTAAAGCTGTTGAGGCTGTCACCCAGCACGATAATCCCCATCACCACCGATAAAACCGGCGTCAGCAGCGAGTAGGGCATGATCAGATTGACGTTATATTTCTTCAGCAGCATATACCACAGCGTATAGGCCACAATCGATGAGGCGATGGCGCTATAAAGAATGGCAAACCAGCCGCGCCAGCCCGCATGCTGCAGCGCATAGAGCTGATGGGATTCCATCACCAGACTGGAGCCGCCGACGATGGGAATCGCCAGAAACGCAATCCAGCCGGTCATGGTCAGCGGTTTAATCGGCGGCGACTTTTTCACTATCAGGTTACTGACGGCCCAGCCGGTGGCGCTGCACAACAGCAGACAGAGCACCCACCACGAGGGAATCGTCGGACTGCCAGAGAGCACCACCACGCCGCTCAGCGAAATCATAATGCCCAGCAGCTGCACCAGCTTTAGCTTTTCTTTCAGCACCACCATTGCCAGCAACATCGCAATCGGCGTGCCCAGCTGTACCACAATCGCGCCGGTACCGGCATCGGTGTAACGCAGGCCGACAAACAGCAGCGAGAAGTGCATAAAGCCGAAGGTAAAAGCCAGCAACAGCAGCCAGGGCAACTGCTGACGGTTAATACGGCAGAACGGCACCAGCACGATGGCGACGACCACAAAGCGCATAAACGTCAGAAACAGCGGCGGCAACTCCAGCAGCCCCCATTTCACCGCCACGTTGTTGAAGGCCCAGATGGAAACCACCATCAGAATCAGAAAAAAATGCCGCACAGCCACGATAATATCCTTTCGATGATTTTTGCTTAGCTCGCTAATGATGGCACGAACTGCGGCACTCCAGCCAATCGCAGTGAGAAATTTTCTGCAATTGCGGTGCAGCCCGATGAGACTTTCGGGCGTGATGCTGGCAGACTGATTTGAAACGACTTCTTAAAGGAACCGATTCGGTATGACCTATACGTCCGCCTTACCCCTTGCGTTGATTCAGCTTGAAGTCCCACCCGCAAACGTCGTTTCAGAGATTGGTGAACAGCCGCGCTGGTTTATTGATGCACTGAATCTGCAACCCGATGAGTACCTGATTGTGCGGCCTCATCTGGGCGAAGCCTTACCCGATTTTGATCAGATTTCCGGCGCGATCCTCAGCGGTTCATGGGCGATGGTCACCGATCACGCCGACTGGAGTGAGCGCAGCGCCGCCTGGGTCAGAGCGGCGATTGATCAGGGTCTGCCGCTGCTCGGTGTCTGTTACGGCCATCAGCTGATGGCTTATGCGCTGGGCGGTGAGGTGGCAGACAATCCCAACGGCTGGGAACGCGGTCTGTTACCCATTCGCTGCTCCGATCAGACCCAGCGCGATCCGCTGCTGCAGAAGCTGCCCGCCGACTTCAGCGTCTGGTTGTCGCATCGTCAGTCGGTCGTCAGTACGCCGTCCGGGGCGCAGGTGCTGGCCGCTTCTGCGCGCGATGGCTGTCAGATTGTGCGTTATTCACCGCAGGCACTCTCGGTACAGTTCCATCCCGAATTTTCACGGCACATTATGAGTGTCTGTACGCCGCCAGGCTGCAAAGAGGATGGGACCAACGAGATTGAGGGCAAAGACTGGGCGCGCGAGTTGCTGGTGACGTTCTGGCAACAGACGCGCCCGGCAGTGGAGCGTGCTCAGGGCGCGTAGTGACGCGTGCAGCGATAGACCCACGCGGGTGGCACGTTTTTCAGCACCCGCTGGCGCTCCCAGGTGAAGTAACGCGACAGATCGGGCTGGGTCAGTGAGGTGTACTGGAACTGCACAAAAACACCGTCCGGGCCAAGGGCGTTATAGACCGCTCGCAGAATGGCTTCACGCAGTTCGGGCGGTAATGAGAGCAGCGGCAGGCCGGAGAAGATCACGTCATAGTTGCCGTTCAGATACTCCGCAGAACAGGTGCGCACGGTCATGCGCGGGTCCTCCAGTGCGGTTAGCTTGTCTGCCAGCGTAGTGCAGATTTCAAAGGCATCCAGTGTTGCGTCGGGTGCCATCTGTGCCAGTATCTGTCGGGTCAGTACGCCATCACCCGCGCCAAGTTCCGCTATGCGCGCCGCTACAGGCCATTTCACCGACGTAATCATCGTCCGGCACAACGCCTCTGACGAGGGGGTAATGCTGCCCATCTTGCGCGGATTGCGTATAAACTGATGCACGAAATTGGCTTTAGCGCGCATCTGGGTAAAAGCTGAAGCCAGCATGCTTATCTCCGGAATGAATTCATCCTCAGGTTGACCCCCTTTGTGCCGCACAAGTTTCTCTCTGACTACCCTTTCGGGGAAAAGTCGGAATTTTCTCTAAGCGCAGCGTAAACGCCTATTCCTTCGGGGCGGTCACAGTTTCCGGTTAACAGACCTGACAGGCTCACAATGATCCTTCATGTTAATAATAAGTTTCATCATTGTTACGTCAGTCACCTGTCAGGAGAATGATCATGCGTTACGCTGCCCCCGGAGAACAGGGTTCTCTGATTACGCTACAGAAGAAGTATGGCAACTTCATTAATGGTGAATTCGTCGCGCCGGTGAAGGGTAACTACTTTACTAACACCTCGCCGGTAAACGGCTCTGCGGCCGGTGAGTTCCCGCGCTCAGACGCGGCCGATGTGGATAACGCGGTGGCCGCCGCGGCAGCGGCAGCGGACGCCTGGGGCAAGACCTCACCGCAACAACGCGCGCTGCTGCTACTGAAAATTGCCGATCGGCTGGAACAGCATCTGGAGACCATGGCGGTCTATGAAACCTGGGATAACGGTAAACCAGTGCGCGAAACGCTGGCGGCCGATATGCCGCTGGCGGTCGATCACTTCCGCTACTTTGCCGGTTGTGTCCGGGCGCAGGAGGGCAGCGCGGCAGAGATTGATGAGTTCACCGCTGCCTACCATTTCCATGAGCCGCTGGGCGTGGTGGCGCAGATTATCCCATGGAACTTCCCGCTGTTGATGGCGGCCTGGAAACTGGCTCCGGCGCTGGGCGCAGGGAACTGCGTTGTGCTGAAACCGGCTGAACAGACGCCGCTGTCGATCACTATCTTTGTCGATCTGATTAAAGATTTGCTGCCACCGGGCGTGCTGAATGTGGTGCACGGCTTTGGTAAAGAGGCGGGTGAGGCGCTGGCGTCCCATTCCGGTATCGCCAAGGTCGCCTTCACCGGCTCTACCGCTACCGGCGGGCACATTCTGGAGCTGGCCGCCAAAAGTCTGATCCCCTCGACGGTCGAACTGGGTGGCAAGTCACCGAACATCTTCTTTGAAGACATCATGCAGGCGGAGGAGAGCTTTATTGAGAAAGCGGCCGAAGGCGTGGTACTGGGCTTCCTGAATCAGGGCGAAGTCTGCACCTGTCCATCGCGTGCGCTGGTGCAGGAGTCGATCTACGAGCCGTTTATGGCGGCGGTGATGAAGCGGGTGAAAACCATCAAACGCGGTGACCCGCTGGACACCGATACCATGGTAGGCGCGCAGGCGTCGCAGCAGCAGTTCGATAAAATCCTCTCTTATCTTGAGGTGGCACGGCAGGAGGGCGCAGAAGTGCTGGTGGGCGGCGGCGTAGAGAAGCTGGATGACTCACTCAATAGCGGCTACTACATCCAGCCAACCCTGCTGAAAGGTAACAACAGCATGCGGGTGTTCCAGGAGGAGATCTTTGGCCCGGTGATCGGCATCACCACTTTTAAAGATGAGGCGGAAGCGATCAGCATCGCCAACGACTCGATTTATGGCCTGGGTGCCGGCGTCTGGACCCGCGATATCAACCGTGCCTATCGGGTGGGCAGGGCGATCAAAGCGGGGCGCGTCTGGACAAACTGTTATCACCTCTATCCGGCGCACGCTGCCTTTGGCGGCTACAAGAAGTCGGGCATCGGGCGTGAAACCCACAAAATGATGCTCGATCACTATCAGCAGACGAAAAACCTGCTGGTCAGCTACAGTATTGAGCCGCTGGGCTTCTTCTGATGGTCTTAATAGATGCCGGACTATCCCGGCATGTTGTCTCACAAAACCACGCTACTGCGTGGTTTTTTTAGGTTAAAAGGCCGAAACCCGTTAGGAAATATCTGGTAGCCAGTTTTTAAAAGCGAACCGGTAAAGAACAATTAATCAGTCTGGTCTGAAAGCGCATCTGGCCTGATTAACGTTTCGCTTAACCCCTTCCAATCCCCACCCTGCCTGGTTTACATCCCCCTCACTGTAAATCCGTATAAGGTATTGATATTTATATAAATATATAAATATCCCCTCACGACTCAGCATAGTTGCAGACTGCCTGTACGACATAAAAACTTTGAAATTTGGCTTAAATCAGAACCATTAAAAACGTGAGTGCTTTTAATAGCAATCTCAGAGGAAACTTATTTATGTGCAAAAAAACTTCATATTTTCGCAAGTTGTTAAGATTAGTCCTAACCGTGTGCTTAAAAGTAACACATATTTGTATTAACTTAATTTGTTAAGTTTTACTTGAGTAAATTCTTCTGAAAGTGGGCCGTTGAAATTTTGTCAATCTTCTGTAAACTCGCAGCTAATATTTACACATGGATTGTAATCTCTGAACCACGGGCAGGATCTACCTGACTCGTGCGGTAGCTATGAAATTTCAGTAAAGTAATAAGTCACTGAAAATAAACAAATATAAAGAAGATTATTCGGGCGTAATGTGTCATTCCTTACTGCCGGATAATTGACTCACGGTTATCGGCTTAATTCAATCCGCCGGTTTCTCGACCAGGGATGGCATAAGGAAAGCTTGGGTTTACCCCACCTTCTTAAATTTGCCGGGAAAAAATTGATCATGTTTCTGATCGTTGTTTGCCAGGACAGATTCCTCCCATTTCCCGTTTACGTCCCCGATGTTGCTTTTTTATACTTAACTTTTGCTGATCGGTTAACGTTTCGCAGCAAGACGCTTAGGCGCTTTTTGTTTAAGGATTATTTTTTAATCTGGCACTAAGTGGCTTCCTGTGCAGATGACATCTCCGATTTTCATTACTGACACCCGGCCTCTGGCCACTCTCCAAGGTATGAATGGAACACAACATGAAAAAAATGATGAAGCTCCGCGTTGCGTTAGGCCTGATGTTTGTTTTTTCAGTCGCCGGTTGTAAAACCCCGCCAAAAATGACCGATGACACCCTGGTCACCAGCACGGTGGACGGTGTGGCGATCAGTCACCGTTATGCCGTAAAACCGCCAGCGCAGTTCAGTCCGGTCAATGAAACCTATCGCGCGCTCTATCCCGGTTCGGTAATGAGCCAGCCAGGCTACGGCGGCAAGGTAGTGGAGACGCTGAAAACCGGCGAAACCTACACCGTGATTGGTCAGGTCGAGAACAACTGGCTGGCGCTGGGTGAACCGGCTCAGGCAGCAGAGCCTCAACCAGACAACGCTACCGCCAGTGTCAAAGATGCACCTCAGTCTGCCGCGCCGCAGTCAACCGTCCAGCTGACAGGCTATGTGCCATTCCGCGCCGTGGTGAAAAGCGCACTCTACGATCAGACCGTCAAAGCCGATCAGCCGAAACGCCGCGTGCGCAGTAGTAGCAAGAAGAAAACCTGCGTCGCGGTTAACGGTGACAGCACTGCCTGTCAGAACAGTACTAACGGAACCTGGATCATTAACTAATCGCACTGAGCAGGGAGGGCTGGATGATGAGAACAACACAACTGCGCGGTGGGCTGATCGTGCTGCTGATGTGGCTGCTGACGGCCTGCAGCAGCAGTACGCCGCCGGTGGCTTACTACAACCTGGACGTTCAGGGGCAGAATCAGCTTAACGGCGGTGCGCCGCTTAAGGTCCGTGTGGTGTTACTGAGCTCCGATGCGGAGTTCATGTCAGCAGACTTCTTCTCCCTGCAAAACCAGTCCGCAACGGTGCTGGGCAGTGCGCAGCTTAACACCCAGCAATTCTTCCTGACGCCAGAGCAGCGCAGCAAAACGCTGCGGATTAAGAGCCTGCCTGAGGCGCGCTTCATCGGCATCATGGCGGAATATCAGGCGCTGGATGGCAAGGTATGGCGACTGTCGCTGCCGGTTCCCGAAGGGAAGTCGCCCTCATTCTGGGCATTCTGGAAACGTGACGATAGCGAGCTGAATGCGCGCATCGTGGCGGGAATTAATGGCCTTCGCGTGGAAAAACAGTGATGCCGATGAACAGAGCCGAAAAGGTCGTCTGGACCGAGGGGATGTTTCTGCGTCCTCACCATTTCCAGCAGTCAGAAAATTATCTTCTCAGCACCCTGCGTGAATGGGGTCAGTCACAGCGCGTCTACACCTGGGGCTTTTACGATCTGGAGTTTGATGAAGCGCTGCTGCGTCAGGGGAAACTGGCGCTGAGTGCGGCCAGCGGCTGTCTGCCAGACGGCACGTTTTTCGCCTTCAGCCAGCCGCAACATGGCCCGGCACCGCTTGATCTGCCAGCTTCTGTTGACCGCAGCAAAGTGGTGCTGGCGATACCGACCCGTCGCAATGGCCGCGAAGCCGTCGCTTTCCAGGAGTCGCAGGATTCTCTGGCGCGCTATCTGGCCTGGGAAGCGGAAGTGGAAGATGACAACGCCCAGGCCGTAGGCAGCGCGACGGTACAGTTCGGCAAGCTGCGCCTGCGGCTGATGCTGGAGCAGGATCTGACCGCCGAGTGGACCGCGATGGGCGTTGCGCAGGTCATTGAAAAACGCAGCGACAACCATATCCGGCTCGACAGCGATTACATCCCGCCGATGCTGACTCTGAACAGCAGCCGTCCGCTGCAAAACATGTTTAACGACCTGCACGGGCTGATCCAGCAGCGCAGCCAGCAACTGAGTCAGCGTGCACCCGGCACCGGCCGCTTCAACAGCGCCGATATGGTCGATTTTATGCTGCTGGCGCTGCTCAATCGTCAGCTTGGCCTGCACAGCCATCTGCAACATCTGCCGCTGCTGCATCCTGAAACCCTCTACAGCCACTGGCTGCAACTGGCCGCAGAGCTGAGTACCTGGACGCCCGCGCGCGCGCCGGAAGGACTGCCGCTCTACGATCATGATGACCTGCATAACTGCTTCAGCCGTCTGTCGCTGCTGCTGCGTCAGGGTCTGTCGCAAGTGATGGAGGAGAGCGCCATTCAGCTGCCACTGACGCAGCGTTCGCACGGCCTTAACGTCGCTACCGTGCCGGAGAGCAGCATGGTGCATGAGTTCGGCTTTGTGCTGGCTGTGAAAGCTAGCGTGCCGGCCGACACTCTGAAAACCCATTTCCCGGCACAGATGAAAGTCGCGCCGGTCAGCAAAATCCGCGATCTGGTGCAGCTGCAGCTGCCGGGTCTGGCACTTCGGGCGATGCCCGGCGCGCCGCCGCAGATCCCGTGGCATGCCGGATACAGCTATTTCGAACTGGATAAGAACAGCGAGCTATGGAAAGAGATGGAGCGCTCGGGCGCTTTTGCGCTGCATCTTGCCGGTGAGTTTCCGGGCCTGAACATGGAGTTCTGGGCCATCCGCAGTCAGTCAGAATAATAAACTGAGCACGCAGCATGATGCAGGAACAACAACATTCACACAGCGATCTTGCGCCGGATGCCAGCCACCAGAATGTGCTGGTTGCGGCGGCCAACCCCCTGATTAACGCGATTCCACAGATCCGCCATTCGGTGTCGCATGAAGACCCGGCGCAACTGCGTCAGCAGCTGATCGACCAGATCCGCCGCTTTGAGCTGAGCTGCCAGCAGTCGGGCCTCGGCTACGAAGTGATCATCGGCGCGCGCTATTGTCTCTGTACCGCGCTGGATGAGGCAGCGGCGCTGACGCCGTGGGGCAGTCGCGGCGTCTGGACCAGCAACGGTCTGCTGGTCACCTTTCATAACGAAACCTGGGGCGGCGAGAAGTTTTTCCAGCTGCTGGCGAAGCTGTCGCAGAACCCCAGACGTCACATTCTGATGCTGGAGCTGATCTACTTCTGCCTGCTGCTGGGGTTCGAAGGACGCTACCGGGTGCTGGACAATGGCCGCTCGCAGCTGGAGACCATCAAACAGCGCCTGCTGCAGATGATCAAAAGCGTACGCGGCAGTTACGCCGCGGCGCTGTCACCGCATCCCACCGATCAGCCGGTGCTGCGCAAGCTATGGCGGCCGATGATCCCGCTGTGGGCCTGTGCGGCCGTGGCTGGGCTGGCCGCCTGTCTGTTCTACATCGTGCTCAACTGGCGTCTGGGTGATTACACCTCGCCGGTGCTGGCCCGCATCTATCAGACGGCGCTGCCGGAAGTGAAGATTGGCAACCCGGCGCCGCCTCCGCCTGCCACGCTGAATCTGCGCGCCTTCCTGAAGCCGGAAATTGATGCCGGGCTGGTGGCGGTGCGTGATGAAGCGGACCGCAGCGTGGTGACGCTAAAAGGGGATGGGCTATTTGCTTCGGCGGCGACCGAAGTGCGCGGCGGCTACATTGACGTGATCCGGCGCATCGCGGCGGCCATGAACAACGTCAGCGGCCAGATTCAGGTGATTGGCTACAGCGATAACGTGCCGATCCGCAGCGCGCGCTTCGCCTCCAACTTTGAGCTGTCGCTGGCGCGCGCCCGTTCGGTGCAGACCCTGCTGCAACAGCAGCTGGCGCAGCCGTCGCGGGTGAAAGCGGAAGGGCGCGGCGAAAGCAATCCGCTGGTGCCGAACACCAGCGCAGAAAATCGCGCGCGTAACCGTCGTGTTGAAATCACACTGCTGGTGGCGCCGGATGCGACGCATGCCGAACTCAACGGCCTGGCGAGAGGGAACTGATCCATGCTGAATATTCTGTTTGCGGTGCTGACCAGCCGCCTTGCGTGGGGCTTTGTCGGCATCACCGCGCTCTCTTTTATCATCTGGGTGATTGGCCCGGTCTTCTCTATCGTTGATTCGCGGCCACTTGAGCCAGAGCAGAACCGCATGATCAGTATCGCGCTGCTCTATCTGGTCTGGGGCCTGGGGCAGGCGATCCCGCGGCTCTACAATTACTGGCTTAACCGCAAGCTGATGTCGAGTCTGGAAACCGGCAAAAGCGATGCGCCGGAAGCCGATCGTCAGCGTCTGACCAGTGAAGAGCAGGTGCTGGCGGGCCGTTTCTCCGAAGCTACTGAAATGCTGAGAAAGGCGCACTTCCAGCGCCACAGCAGCAAAGGCACGCCGTTCTGGGCGCAGCGCTTTGGTCGGCAGTATCTCTATCAGCTGCCGTGGTACATGATTATCGGTGCACCCGGTGCCGGTAAAACCACCGCGCTGGTCAACTCCGGCCTGCAGTTCCCGCTGGCGGATAAGTTTGGCAAGTCGGCCCTGCGCGGCATTGGCGGCACCCGCAACTGCGACTGGTGGTTTACTAATGACGCCGTGCTGCTCGATACCGCCGGGCGTTACAGCACCCAGGAGAGTCAGCAGGAGCGGGATGCCAGCGAATGGCACCATTTCCTCGATCTGCTGCGTAAATATCGCGGACGTCAGCCGATCAACGGCGTCATCGTCACCCTGAGCGTCTCCGATCTGCTGAGTCAGTCGCCCGAGGCACTGCGCAACCAGGCGCTGGCGCTGCGTCAGCGTCTGATGGAGTTGCACGATCGTCTCGGCATCCGTTTCCCGGTTTATGTGCTGGTCACCAAAGCAGACCTGCTCAAAGGTTTCCGCAGCTACTTCGCCTCGCTGGATAAAGCGCAGCGTGAACAGATCTGGGGATTCACCTTTCCGTGGGCGAAGGCATCCGCCGCCGATTTCGAGCTGAACAGCCAGTTCCAGCAGGAGTATTCCCTCCTGCAACAGCGGCTCGATGCCGGACTGGCCGATCGGCTGCTGACGGAGAGCGACGCGCAGGCGCGTGCCGAAAGCTATCTCTTCCCGCAGGAGTTCGCTGCGCTGCGTCCGTTGCTGGCCGACGCGCTCGACACACTGTTCGCCCGCTCCGATTTTGAAACCCAGTTCGCGCCACGCGGCATCTACTTTGCCAGCGGCACCCAGGAAGGTCTGCCGTTTGACCGGGTAATGGGCGAGCTGAACCGTGCCCTGAATCTGCCAGGCCAGCAGGCGGGCGAATCGGGCAGCTGGGATCAGGTCGATAAGGACGCCCCGATTCCGCAGAACAAAGGGCAGAGTTTCTTCCTCAAAGGCGTGCTGGAAAATGTGATTTTCCAGGAGTCGGGTCTGGCGGGCAGCAACCGCTGGTGGGAGCTGCGCAACCGCGCCGGACTCTGGTCAGGCTATCTGGCGCTGCTGTTGCTGCTAATGGTCGCGGGCGGTCTGTGGCTCACCAGCTACAGCAAGAACAAAGCCTATCTGCAGGAGATGGCCGCTAAAGCGCCGCAGGTGGAGCAACTGGGCGACCAGCTTCAGAAGCAGGTCAACGGCGATCTCTTTGCGCTGGTGCCTTATCTCAACACCCTGTTGCACCTGCCGGAAAGCGCCGACTTCTCGCTGGAATCGCCGCCGCTGACGCGTCGTATGGGCCTTTATCGTGGCACCGAGGTCAGCGATGCGACGCGTGCGCTTTACGACAAAGCGCTGAAGCAGCTGCTGTTGCCGCAGGTGGCGCAGAACATCACCCGCTGGCTGCGCAATGACAACGGCAGCGACGCTGACTACAGCTATGAAGCGCTGAAGGCGTATCAGATGCTCTATCAGCCGAAGCACTACGATGGCAAGTTCCTGCAGGCGTGGCTGATGCTTAACCTGTCGCGCGAGCTGCCGCAGAACGTGACACAGCAGCAGGTAAAACAGCTGGCGTGGCATCTGCAACAGCTGCTGGAGACGCAGATTCACTCGTCGCCATATGCGAAGGATGACGCGCTGGTAAAGCGCGAGCAGGCGCTGATTAATCAGATGCCGCTGTCACAGCGCGTCTATGGACGCCTGAAGCGCCTGCTGCAACGTGATGACAGCCTGCAACCGGTGACGCTGGCGGCGCTGGGCGGTCCCCAGAGCGAGCTGGTGTTTTCCCGTAAAAGCGGTAAATCGGTTAATGACGGTGTGGCAGGTCTCTATACGCCGGACGGCTACTGGCAGCATGTGGACAAGCAGATTGGTCCGGTGACCCAGGCGCTCTATCAGGACGATCTCTGGGTGCTGGACGGCGCTGCGCCGCAGCAGAAAAGTGAGCAGACCGATCTCGCGGTGCGTCAGCTCTATGTGCAGGACTACATCCGCCAGTGGGAGCAGTTCCTGAGCGATATCCAGCTCAACAGCAGCGCCGATCTCTCGCAGCGTATTAACACCGCGCGTTTGCTGTCGGGCAACCACTCGCCGCTGCGCCAGCTGGTCATCAACCTCAGTAACCTGCTGACGCTGAACCGGGCGCAGCCCGATGAGAAAACCGCGCAGGCGGCAAAGCCGTCGGATAACAGCGCTACCCGCACCCTTGAAGCGCTGTTTACCTCGCCCGAAGCGGCTGCGGCGCGTGGACAGGCGGCAGCGCAGGCGTCACCGGAGCAGGCGGTTGCCGTGCATTTTGCGCCCGTGCTTGAGCTGGCTCAGCCATTACAGCAGGGCAGCAAGGTGCTGGCGGTGGATGATTTCCTGCATCAGATTGACGATCTCTATCGCTACCTCACGGCGGTGCAGGATGCCGCCAACAGCGGGATGCCGCCACCGGCCAGCGATGCGATCAGTCGTTTGCAGGCCAGCGCCGGACGTCTGCCCGGTTCGCTGCAGAATATGGTCTCCAGCATGGCGGTCGGGGCCAGCAGCGATGCACAGCGCCGCGACATGGATAACGTTCGTAAACGCATCACCATGGAAGTGGGCAGTTTCTGTCGTCAGGCGATCGCCGGACGTTATCCGCTGGTGCGTTCCGGGCGCAGTGAGGTGACACCCGACGATCTGGCGCGGATGTTCGCCCCCGGCAGCGGCATGATGGACAGCTTCTTCCGCGACAACCTGGCCAGCAAAGTCGACACCACCAACGCCTCATGGCGCTTTACGCCGGGTATCGACGGCAAAACGCTGCCGGGCGGCGAAGCGCTGCTGCGTCCTTTCCAGCAGGCGCAGTCAATCCGCGATGCGTTCTTTGCTAACGGTGCGACCACGCCAGGCTTCCGCGTCACGCTGCGCACCGTAAAAATGGACAATGACATTCTTAACCTGACGCTGGATGTGGATGGACAGCAATTGCGTTACAGCCACGGGCCGCAGGCAGTACAGATGGTCAGCTGGCCCGGTCCGGGCGGCACCAGCCAGGTGCGCATGCAGCTGGGCCTGACTAACGGCACCACCTCAACGCTGGTCACCAGTGGGCCCTGGGCACTCAATCGCTTCTTCGATCGCGCCCGTGTTACCGCGGCTGGCGGCCTGACCCGCGAAGCCACGTTCAGCGTGGAGGGGCATCAGGTCACGCTGTCGTTCACCCCAGGGAGCATTCGTAACCCGTTCCAGCTTCCCGGCTTTAGCTGCCCCTGAAACAGGACCCGACAATGACTCATTACGCTGCACCCTGCTGGTACGGCAAATTGCCCAGCGCGGGTGACTTTGTGAAGCGCCGCTTTCCTGATGTCCTCTATCGCCAATGGTCCAGCTGGTTTCAGGTGGGCCTGCATCACTGGCAGAGCAGTCAGGAGGGGGATAAAGCGCCGTCGCGCCCGTTCCTCAACGCGCCGGTCTGGAATTTTGTGGTGCCGCCGATGCTGGGCAGTCAGCTGATCCAGATGGGCTGCCTGATCGCGGCACGGGACAGCGTGGGACGTAACTATCCGCTCTGCGCGCTGCGTCACTTCACCCCCGCCGAGTGGTCGCCAGCGCTGCTGGCACGCTCCGGCGAGTGGTATCAGCAGGTGGGCAATACGCTGCTGCGGGTGGTGCAGGGCGGCGGATCGCCGGAGCAGCTGGATCAGGCGCTGATCAGCATTCCGCAGCCGCAACCGCCGCAGGAGACGGGTGAGCCGTCAGATATCCTCAACGTTATCGGGCATGGCGACACGCCTTCAACGCTGAACTGGACGCTGCCGGGTGAGAACTTCGACCCGCAGTTTTACACCAGTTTCTGGTGGACCAATCAGAGCGACGGGTTTCCGCTTTATACCCAGGTCCACAGCGGTAACTTCACCGCCCAGCTTTTTTCATTGCTGTTTGATCCGGCCGGTGGGGCAAAGCCGGGACGAAACGGACTTTATCCCCCGATGTTTGAATCCTGAGGCAACACCCATGACGATGAATACAGAGGCTTTGCTGGCTCCGGTCAGTGATGACAATCCCGGTGGCGATAACCTGGAGTACGACGCCGATTTTCAGGCGATGGAGCAGGCCAGTGCCGGTAAAGCGGAACAGCAGTTCGGCAACACCATCATTCCGGCGGAACCCGCCGACTGGAACAAAGTTGAGAAGCTGGCGATAGCGCTGCTGGCCCGCAGTAAAGATTTACGCGTGATGCTGGCGCTGACCCATGCCTGGACGGAGCTGAAAGGGCTGCCGGGCTATGCGCAGGGCCTGAAGCTGATTGAACAGGCCCTGCTGCTCTACTGGGAGCCGCTGTGGCCCCGGCTGGAAGAGTACGGCGAGCAGGACCCGTTCTACCGCATCAATGCCCTGGCGCTGCTGGGTGACAAGACTGAACTCAGTGGTGCGGTGCGTCAGTGCTGGCTGCTGCGCTATCCGTCCGACGGTATCACGCTGCGTGATGCAGCCGCCCTGTGCGACGGCAGCAAAACCGAGGTGGCAGACTATCCCGGCGGCCTGCCGCGTCTGATCGATGAACTGGCACGCGGCGACCAGCCCGGCATTGAGGCGGTGCTGCAGATTCATGAGCGGCTGCAGACCATCTGCGAAACCGTGGCCGAACGGCTGGGCGACGCGGCGGTGCCTGAACTGGCCCTGCTGCGCCGACAGATTGCGCTGATCGCCGAACGCTGCCAGGCCACCGATATCAGCCAGCTGATACCCACCGCAGCGGCGGAACAACCCGCAGAAGCGGCGGCCCCGGCGGCGGTCGCAACGGCGCCGCGCGCGGCCGCGGACTGGCGCACGGTACAGATCAGTTCCCGCGCCGATGCCCAGCTGATGCTGGAGAAAGTGAAGCTCTACTTCACCCAGCATGAGCCGAGTCATCCGGCTCCGCTGATGATCGACCGGGTACAGCGCTTAATCGAGCGCGACTTCCTGGAGATCATCCGCGAGCTGGCACCCGATGGCGTGCATCAGCTGGAAACCATTTTCGGACGTCGCGACTAAGCAGGCGTGACCCACTCACACAGCGGGACCTGCGCGCCTGCTGTGACACATTATCCGCGCATCATTGATGGAGAAAACCATGGCAACAAGCAAATCCAGTGGGCAGAAGTTCATTGCCCGCAATCGCGCGCCTCGCGTTCAGATTGAATATGACGTGGAAATTTATGGCGCGGAACGCAAAATCCAGCTGCCGTTTGTGATGGGCGTGCTGGCGGATCTGGTGGGTAAACCGCTGGAGCCGCAGCCGGGCATCGACGACCGCAAATTCCTTGAGATCGACATCGACAACTTCGATGAGCGCATGAAAGCGCTGAAGCCACGCGCCGCGTTCCAGGTAGACAACACCCTGAACGGCGAAGGCAAGCTCAACATCGATCTCACTTTCGACAGCATGGACGACTTTTCGCCGGATGCCGTGGCCCGCAACGTCGAGCCGCTGAGCAAGCTGCTGGAAGCGCGTACCCAGCTGGCAAATCTGCTGACCTATATGGACGGCAAAAACGGTGCGGAAGAGCTGATTGGTAAAGTGCTGCAGGACCCAACGCTGCTGCAGGCTCTGACCCATCTGCCTAAGCAGGATGAGGCCACTGAAGGTAAGGAGCCGCAGGCATGACGCAGACTTCACAACAACCCCAGTCGCAGGGCGCGGCAAGTTTCAGCCAGGATGAGTTCAGCGCGCTGCTGAACAAAGAGTTCCGGCCGAAAAGCGATCAGGCACGTGCCGCGGTCGAGAGCGCGGTAAAAACTCTGGCGCAGCAGGCGCTGGAGAACACCGTCACCGTTTCCAGCGACGCCTATCGCACCATTCAGGCGCTGATCGCGGAGATCGACGAAAAGCTGTCGCAGCAGGTTAACCAGATTATTCACCATCCGGAGTTCCAGTCGCTGGAAAGCGCCTGGCGCGGCCTGAGCTATCTGGTGAACAACACTGAAACGGACGAGATGTTGAAAATCCGTTTTATGAGCATCTCCAAGCAGGAACTGGGTCGTACGCTTAAGCGCTATAAAGGTGCTGGCTGGGACCAAAGCCCGCTGTTCAAGAAGATCTATGAGCAGGAGTATGGTCAGTTCGGCGGCGAGCCGTTTGGCTGTCTGGTGGGCGACTACTACTTCGACCATAGCCCGCAGGATGTTGAGCTGCTCGGTGAGATGGCGCGCATCGGTTCGGCGGCACACTGTCCGTTTATCACCGGCACCGCGCCGGAAGTGATGCAGATGGAATCCTGGCAGGAGCTGGCAAATCCGCGCGATCTGACCAAAATCTTCCAGAACACCGAATATGCTGCCTGGCGCAGCCTGCGTGAGTCGGAAGATGCACGTTATCTGGGCCTGGTGATGCCGCGTTTCCTGGCGCGTCTGCCATATGGCATTCGTACCAACCCGGTCGACAGCTTCGATTTTGAAGAGCAGACCGACGGTTCCGATCACGGCAACTACACCTGGAGCAATGCGGCGTATGCGATGGCCGCCAACATCAACCGCTCCTTTAAGGAGTATGGCTGGTGTACCGCAATCCGCGGCGTAGAATCGGGCGGGGCGGTTGAGAACCTGCCGTGCCACACCTTCCCGAGCGACGACGGCGGCGTGGACATGAAGTGTCCGACCGAAATCGCCATCAGCGATCGCCGCGAAGCCGAACTGGCGAAAAACGGCTTTATGCCGCTGGTGCATCGCAAAAACTCTGACTTCGCCGCCTTTATTGGCGCGCAGTCACTGCAGAAGCCGACGGAATATCACGACGCCGATGCCACCGCCAATGCCCGTCTGGCCGCGCGTCTGCCTTATCTGTTCGCCTGCTGCCGCTTTGCGCATTACCTGAAGTGCATCGTGCGTGACAAGATCGGCTCCTTCCGCGAGCGCGATGAGATGGAACGCTGGCTGAACGATTGGGTGATGAACTACGTCGATGGCGATCCGGCTAACTCCTCGCAGGAGACCAAGTCTCGTAAGCCGCTGGCCGCTGCCGAGGTGAATGTGGAAGAGCAGGAAGATAATCCGGGCTATTACGCCGCGAAATTCTTCCTGCGTCCGCACTACCAGCTGGAAGGCCTGACCGTTTCGCTGCGTCTGGTCTCTAAGCTGCCGTCACTGAAGAATGATAATGCTTAAGGGCTGAGTCATAAGATTATCAGGCGCGAAAAGATATTGCGCCTGATGCCTCAAAGAAAGATTGCTGAGGTGAATGTCAGGGAGGATAAAAGAATGGTTAAAAAATCAGCTCTGTATTTACTAAGTTATCTGCTGGTTTTATTTCAGCCCTGATTTTATCCACCTGTGCAGGTTATTTCATTTTCTTCTGTGACTGGAATGTCACGATGATGGGGAAAATAATTAACGGCATCCTGATTACTCTTTCAGTCACTGCGTCATTTTTTTACTGGGCAGGGCACAAGCTAAGGGAACGGTATTAATTGCTTTTGTGTTACCTGACTCCCTGTTCAGTATTCCGATTTTCGTCATGGGAATTTAATACATTGCCCGGTCTGGTGCCCGGCAATGCAATATCTGAAATATGGTTTATGACGATATTTCAGAAGCAAGGCAAAGGTAAAATATGGACTGTTTTATTCAGCCCCATGCTTTTCTTTTTGCCATATCCTTGCTTTTTTTGAAAGCAATAATCTCAACCAATAAAGAGTGAAAGATAATGGCTATTGATATGTTTATGAAGGTTGACGGTGTTACTGGCGAGTCGAAAGACTCAAATCACACTGGCTGGACTGATATTACCTCTTTCTCATGGGGTGCTTCTCAGCCAGGCAACATGTCTGTGGGCGGCGGCGGCGGTGCGGGTAAAGTTAACTTCAACGACCTGCACGTGAATGCACTGATCGACAAATCCACCACTGCGCTGCTGAAGAACTGCGCAAGCGGTAAGCATCTCACTAAAGTTGAACTCTCTATCTGTAAAGCGGGCGGTTCACAGGTTGAGTATGCGCGCATCACTCTGGAAGACGTTCTGGTGACTGCGGTGAATTACAATGGCTCCGACAACGGCGATACCCTGGGAATGACCTACTCCTTCCAGGCATCCAAAGTGAAGCAGCAGTACTGGGAGCAGAGCTCTTCCGGCGGCAAAGGCGCAGAGAGCAGCGCCGGCTGGGACATTAAAGGCAACAAAGAAGCGTAATAAAATACGCCTCCGAAAAGGGGGCGTATATTCATTGAAATTCAATGGATTAGAGGTTGTGGTAATTATACGTTTCGAACATTTAATTGCAAAAGGAGGTTGTTATGGCTGAGAAAAATTCAATTGAGCCGGGATTTTGTGTTGTTCAGCGTCCAGGAAGACTGACTGAGCAGGCAATGTGGCTTTATGGCACGCGTAATATGTCTGCCGCGAACTATTTTTTGCAATTAAATGCTGATGTTGCATGGGCTAAACCCGGCCAGATTTTAATCGTTGCCGATCCGAACGGTAATAATCACCCGGCAGCCATGCGCACGCTGGAAGAGGCTAAATCCAGAACCAATAATAGTGTCACTCATCTGACCGTTGATGAGGCTGATTTCTTTAACCGCCATTATGCTTCCATTGCTGCTATTACCAATTTTATGGATAAAGCATCAGGTATCATCGGCGATGCGGGAGAGCGTTATTTCAATGAAATTGGCAAGAAACTTGTCGCTATTGAGAATGCCTACCGTAACCAATATCTGACGTCAGGAACATTGTTCGGGCAGCAGTTTTTTATCGAGCGGAAACGCCTGTTTGGTGAACTTGAAGTATTACTGAATCGTTTATCCCGATTTATGTTGAATTTGCGCCCCTATGAAAAGATTAAGCATGCTTTAAACCTTTCCAGTTCCTCTATTATCCATGACTGGCAAACTGCTGGCACAGGAGTAATACGCGGTTATTCGACCTATGTAGATAGTGCAGCCAAAGCAGCGAAATTTATGAAAATGGGTGGATGGGTTTCGATAGGATTTAGTGCTGTGAATACAACGAATGAGGTTTATCACAGCTGTACCACTGAAAGAGAAGATGAATGTTCTAAAGTAGCGGTGAAAGGGTATTCTCAGTTTGCAGCAAGCACGACTGCAGGTATCCTGGGCGGCGCGGCGGCGGGTGCAAAATCGCAACTTCCGCCTGCGTAGCACTGGGTGTTGCAACCGGAGGCATAGGTGCGTTAGCTTGTGGAATAGTCGGATCCGCTGCAGGGGGGTTTGGTGCTGCTAAGCTGGGTGAAAAAGGGGCAGGCATTTTAATGGATAAGATTTTATGAGTTCGTATGATTTTTTTATGTATGGCAGTTTGATTTTATCTGTTTTGGTCATTCTTCTGCATGTCTATGCTGCGTGGTTCTTTAGAGTTAATCGAAAAGCGTATCAGGATTTTATCGATCTTTATCAAAATGCTGGCTTGCAATTAGACTTAACCACGAAAGTTGCAAATCATTTAGGGTTCTATGCTAATTATCAGAAGTTAGCCTTTTTCATGAATCTCAGGAAAGGGCGGAAAATGCGCTTTTCTAAATCTGAAAATGTCAGCATAAAGGCTTATGAATTTGTACAAAAACAACCTAAGGATAAAATGGTGTGGATGGAAAAGACGCTCTCTCTTTACCAGCTTACTTTTCTTCTGACAGTTGTCTGGGCTGTTTTTATGGCTATTTTTGTTTATGTATTTAACTGAAGCTATGTATAAGACTTTATGACCTTGCCTTGCATTTTGATTGCTGTGTCACTGATGTCTTTTCTGAGTTCGATTGCTTTGCAAATTGTAGGCTACATAATATTCAGAAAAAATATTCAAAACTATGAATCATTAATTAGCGAGTTTCGCAAAAGAAGATTGGATCTTGATTTCAGCACTCAGGTTAGCTCCTTTTTCAGTCTATCGTTCCATCCTGTAAAAATTTCCTGGTTTGCACGCTTATATAAAGGTGTAAAACTTCAGCGCAGAGATAATGAGAGCGTTAGCCAGGAAACTTATGATTTTATTCAATCGTTACCTGAAAAAGAAATAGGCTGGCTAATACGCCTTCATACTTTAAATATGGTGACTGCGGTAATGATGCTTGGCGGAGGTTTAGGTTTTATTATCTGGCGTCATTTTTATAGCTAGTATGTGCTTAACTATGATCATGGAGATGGTTTCATTAATATCCGAGTGTATGTGGCACCCTGAAAAAGCAACATCTGTTCTGATACCTGTCACTTCCTGAATGCGCAGAATATGGCAGTGTGTCCCTGATGCTGCCTCCCTGTGGATACTGAAATGAAAAAATTACTGATGTTACTGGCTTTGACGCTATCTCCTGCAGTGCTGGCGATAACGCCTCCGGCGCCAGACGCCTTTAGGCAACCGCAGATTTTCAGCAACTGGCTTCTGAATCGTTGTGCAGGTAAAGCTTCGACTGACAAGGCCTTCACCGATGATGCCTTTAAAAGCGCGTCAGCCTGGTTAGAGGTAAGCCATCTCCCTGTTGAAGCCTTTAGTGATGGCGATAAATTGATTAATGCGTATCTGAAGATGAACCTGGCCGGATCGGTATCAGGTAACTTCAATATGATGAAATGCACGTTGCTTTCGCAAAGCCAGGATGCAAAAGTGCTTTACGAAAAATATAAAAATAAAAGTTAACTTCAATGGTGAGTTTCTGATGAAATGTTATTATTTACTGTTATGTGTTTTAGCTTCTTATGTTTCCTCCGTCCAGGCGATGAGTGATTGTTCGAACGGGAATAACACTCAGGAAGTTAACGAATGTGCAGAAAAAAATAAAACAGAGTCAGAGCTGAATTTAAATAAAGAGTATAAAGCGGCGAAAATCCGAATCGAGCATTTTTATAAAGGCCATGATCAGGAGTCCAGCCAGTACCGAAGCGCCTTCGTTGATACTCAGCGCAACTGGCTTAAATACCGTGATAGCCAGTGCAGGCTGGAAGCTTATGCCGCTGAAGAGGGCAGCGATGCTTATGTGAGCGTCATGAATTTCTGTATTGACCGTCTCGATAAGGAACGCACTGCAATTCTGAAGCAACTGCCTTATTGATTACCCAGAAAGATTTATGTCTGTTTAAAATCCAAAAAATCACGCTTATTCGTCTCTGATATGCTGTCTTTTCGGGTTCGGAATTATGCTGCGCGCTTCTTTAATTAAGAATTAATTCCCATCGCAGTGGATTTAATTTATTAACCAGTAAATCTGTCAATTTAAGTAACGTATCCGGCATCACTAATTTAAATAAACCCCAACCCCACAATAAACTCTCCGCTCCCTATACCCCGCGCCTTTCCCCGAGAGGTGCGCGGTATAGATGCCGAACCGCTAACCGCAGGAATCCGTTATGCGCTTTA
The DNA here is from genome assembly GCF_016658625.1 of Pantoea sp. S62. Lineage (NCBI taxonomy): Bacteria > Pseudomonadati > Pseudomonadota > Gammaproteobacteria > Enterobacterales > Erwiniaceae > Pantoea > Pantoea sp. S62. Next base: position 517,677 of record NZ_JACVVI010000002.1, read on the forward strand.
CGATAATAACGACTAAACCCGGCCAACAGCCGCCGCAAACTCATTGTGATTTCTTTCCGCCCGGCGGCACCATTGGTCGCGGCGTGGATAACAATCTGGTGCTGCCGGATGACGACCGAACGCTCTCCCGGCTGCAGGCCATTGTGCACATCACCGCGAACGGTGAATGTCGTCTGACTAACCGTGGCAATGTGACGCGCGTGCTGCTCAACGATATTCCGCTGGAACGCGGTCGTCAGGTTGAGCTGCAGGATGGGGACATTCTGGGCATCGATGATTATCAGCTGCTGGTCAGCGATCTCAATAGTGCGCAGCAGCCGCAGGCTGAAAGAGCGGTTCCGCGTCCGGAGCCGGTCCAGCCCGCCGCGGCTCCTCGTGAACCGGTAGCCGAAAAAGCCAGTACCACCGCCGCTATCCCCAGCGAAATCTGGGACAGCCTGGCGAAAGAGTTCTCGATTTCCGACGATCTCTCTAAACGCAAAGCCGCGCCAGAGATGCCGGATGCCCATCCGCTGACCGCGCCCGCCATGCCAGATCGGAATCCGGAAGATCCACTGGCACAGCTAATCAATGATGCGCCGCTGGATTATGGTCAGCAGCCCAAAAACAGCAGCCTGTTTGATGACGGTGATGCGCTCTTTGCGCAGCAGAGTATTTTTGACGACCGTACGCCGAGCACGCTGGCGGCTCAGCCGCACACTACGCCAAAGCAGGCTGAGGCGCCTACTGCGGAACTGGATCCACTGAGCCTGTTCGACGGCGAGAGCAGTGCGGATGTGCGCAACCATGATGATCCATTAGGACTGATGATGGGGAACGCGGTGCCGCTGGCGCAGCCGGAGCCAGCGAAACCGGCGGCGCTGCATGTGCCGCCTCAGCCAGAGACAAAGCCTGAGCCGGTTGCCCCACGCTCACCTGAGCAGGCTTCCGTCAGCCTGAACGAAATGGATCACTCTCCGCTATTTAGCGGCATCGACTTACCCGTTGATGACCAGCCTCATAGTGAATCCCCGCGCCAGACGTTGCTGGCGGATGAGGCAGAGTCCGGTCAGACAGACGCTGTTAATCCGCCAAACGACTATGGCGGGATTACGCTGCCCACACCCCAGGCGGTGCAGCGAGCTCCCTCACCGACGCCGAAAGGGCGGCTGCGCATTGATCCGGTTGCCTCGGGTCACCAGCATGCCGCCGCCGTGCAGCCCTCCACATCCAGCCAGAGCAGCGGCGATGCGCTGAAAGGCGAACTGCTGGACGCGCTGCTGGAAGGCATGGGTCTGCGCGATCTGCAGCCGACGCCGCAGTTTGACCGCGAGCAGATGCTGCAGTTTGGTCAGATGCTCAGCATGTTCTCGCAGGGCACGGTCGCGCTGCTGTCATCGCGCTCGATCCTTAAGCGCGGCGTTAAGGCTGACATGACGGTGATCCTCGACGACGCCAACAACCCGTTCAAGCTGCTGCCATCGGGCAAAACTGTCCTGATGCAGATGTTTGGCAGCCGGATGCCGGGCTTTATGCCACCACGTCAGGCGGTGCGGGATGCGCTGATTGATTTGCAGGCGCACCAGCTGGGCATGATCGCCGGTATCCGCGCCATCATCGCCTCGATGCTGCAATCCTTTAACCCGGAGCAGCTGGAGGAAGAGGCACGTCAGGCGGGATCGGTTTCCCGTATCGGCCTGCCGGGCAGCCGTAAAGCGGCGCTGTGGGAGCATTTTGTTGAGCGCTACGGCGAGACGGCGGGCGAGATCGAAGACGATTTCCACACCCTGTTTGGCGAAGCGTTTCTGCACGCCTATGACCTGGAAGTTAATCAGTACAAAGACTCACAAACCCACACGGATGACGCATGAATATCACTATTGCCTCGACGTCGAATCAGGGCGATCGCGCCAGTAATCAGGATCAGATCGGTGATGTCATCGGTAAGCGCTCCGCCTGCTTTGTGGTGTGCGACGGTGTGGCCGGGTTTCCCGGCGGTGACAGGGCGGCCGCCATCGCCCGCAGCAGCCTGCTGGAAGCGTTCGATGGCGATGCGCACCTCAATGCGCAGTCGATTCGCAACTACGTTAATCACGCGAATCACGCTATCCGGCAGCAGCAGAAAGCCAGCAGCGAGCACAGCCGGATGGGCACCACGCTGGTCAGCCTGTTCATCGACCGCGACTACCACCTTGCCTGCTGGGCGCATGCCGGTGACAGCCGCCTCTATCTGTTCCGCCGCGGCTATCTCTATCTGGTCACCACCGACCACAGCCTGGTGCAGCAGATGAAAGATGCCGGACATCGCACCGAAGGCATCAACAGTAACCTGCTCTATTTTGCGCTGGGGATGGGTGATGAGCAGCGCGACGCCAGCTACAGCGACGTGGTCGGGATTGAGGATGGCGATGCCTTTCTGCTCTGCACCGATGGTTTCTGGCACGGCGTGACGCTGGAGCAGATGCAGCAGTCACTGCACATGGTGAATACGCCGGAAGAGTGGCTGACGCTGATGCAGCAAATCATCAAAAACGATCAGTCAGATCAGGGGCAGCAGGATAATTTCAGCGCACTGGCCGTCTGGATTGGATCGCCCCAGGACACCACTTTGCTGCACTCGCTCTCTGAAGCGGCGCAGTTCTTCCCTCTGCGAGATTGAGAACGCCAACATGAAATATGGATTACTGGGTCTGGCTGCGCTGCTGCTCAGCACGCACGCTTATGCTGAAAATTATCGCATCGTACAGTCCCCGGCACAGAAACTGGATGTCTGGATTGATGACGTCAAAAACAATCAGCTGTCGAGCTGGTGTAACAGCACCATTAACCTGCGCATCGTCACGCTGGGTGAGAAAAACGCGTCGGTGCTGAAAGAGTTTCTGCCACGGGTGGCTGGCCTGATGGCGTCGCAGTGTAAACCGCTGCAGCAGCTGCACTGGCAGCTGACCGATACAGAGGGCAGTGAAATCGCCACCGGCAGTGCCGCCCGGGCGCAGCAGTGGAAGACCGTGGTGACGCCACCCGCGCCGCCAGCACAACAACAACCAGCCACAGCTGCCGTGCCCGCGGACCCATTGGTCAATGCCGCCCAGGCGGATACCTCGCCATGGCTGCAGTTCAGCCTGCTCGACGGCTGCCATTTCCGCACCTGGTGGCAGCATCCGGCGCAGGGCAGCGCGCTGTTTGTGCCGGCAAAGCAGGGGCTGGTCTGCGGTTCCGATGGCTGGCTCAGCGGACACAGTCGTCTGACGCAGCAGGGTAACGGCGCACCGGCAGCCGTCGGCGTGACCTTCCTGCAGGGCTTCCCGGTGATGGGGCTGAACAGTCAGTCGCCCACCGCCGAACTGCACATCACCACGGTTAACAGCGAGCGCATGGTGCTGAGTAACGAAAAATCCCCGGACAGCTGGCTGGTTCTGCCGTTCAGTAACCGCTTTAACGGCTGGCAGGCGGCCCGTCAGGTGGTGGTGCTGATGCCCGCCAGTGAAGCCGCTGATGAGAGTGCTTTGCAGGCACGTCTGCAGGAAGTCCGTAAAGTCTGGTCACCGTGGGTCAGCGGCAATACCACGCTGAGCGTACAGCTGGTTGAAAAACTGCACCCTGAACTGAAAGATCCCGCCGCTGCGGTCTACCGCACCCTTAACTGACGCAAAAGGAGTTTGCATGGAATCCTTACAACATCATCTTGCGAACGCCACGCTCAGCGAGACGCTGGCTGACGTTACCCGCCAGATTCAGGCTAATCCGGCGAACGCCGACCTGCGCGCCGCCTTTGTCCAGTTACTCTGCCTGGCGGGCAACTGGACGCGTGCGCAGACGCAGCTGCAATCCTGGCTGGCGTTAAGCCCGCAGGCGCAACCAACGGTTAATCTGTTGCAGCAGGCGATTGCCGGTGAGCTGCAGCGTGATGCCGTGCTGCGTGGCGAAACACAACCCGTGCTGCCGGGCAGCGCCTGGCACTGGTGCGACACACTGCTGGCCGCATTACAGGCCGAAACCGCGGGTGATGTCGCGCGCGGCAGCGCACTGCGTGCCGACGCGCTGGAGCTTGCTGCCGCCAATCCCGGCACCGCGACCGGGCAGGATCAGCCGACCGCCTTCAGCTGGCTGATGGATGGCGACAGCCGTTTCGGGCCGGTGTGTGAAGTGATCAATCAGGGCCGTTATTACTGGATTCCGTTCGCCGCCATTCGTGAGATGCAGTTCCAGGCACCCGCCAGCGTCACCGATCTGGTGTGGCGTCATACGCGGGTGCAGCTGGTGGATGGCAGCGAACAGGTGTGTCAGATCCCGGCGCGCTATCCGCTGCTGGCGGGTGCGGACGAGCGTTTTCTGCGCGCCAGCGTCACCGAATGGCAGCCGCTGGGCAACGATCCGGACCAGTTTATCGGCCAGGGACAAAAAATGTGGCTCAGCGACAGCGCGGAGTTCTCGCTGCTGAGCCTGCAGCAGGTCGTGTTCGATAACGTTGAGTCCGCCGATGAGCCATGATTCAGGCGCGCACAACGACGGCTATGCCCAGCTGCATGGCGGCTTTCGTGCGCGTAAAAAGCGTGACGCGCTGACCGCCCGCGACAAGCTGCAATCCTCGCTGCTGGACCGCCTGACCGACAACGCGCCGGACAAACAGCAGGAGCCGGAGAACAGCATGCTGATCAGCCACAGCACGCTGCGCCGCCACGTGCTGCGCGATCTACAGTGGTTGTTTAACACCATCAACAACGAAGCGCAGCAGGATCTGGACGGCTTCGATCAGGTGCAGCGTTCTGTCTGGAACTTCGGCGTAGCGCCGCTGGCCGGGCAGAACGTCTCCGATATCGAATGGCAGGATATGCAGCGCAAAATGACCAACGCCATTCTGCACTTTGAGCCGCGCATTCTGCCGCAGGGTCTGCAGGTGCGCTGCGTCAGCGATCTCGGCTCGCTTAGTCTGCACAACGTACTGTCGATTGAGATCAAAGGGCGCCTCTGGTGCGTGCCTTATCCGCTGGCGTTTCTGTTCCGCACTCAGGTTGATCTGGAGAGCGGCCATTTCGAACTTCAGGATGCAGGGTAATCATGGACAGCAATCTGCTCGACTATTACAACCGTGAACTGGCTTACCTGCGCGAGATGGGGGCGGAGTTCGCGACGCGTTACCCGAAAGTGGCGGGACGTCTTGGCATGCATGGCATCGACGTGGCGGACCCCTATGTCGAGCGGCTGATGGAGGGATTCGCCTTCCTGACGTCGCGCGTGCAGCTGAAGATGGATGCGGAGTTTCCGCGCTTCTCGCAGCGCTTGCTGGAGATGATTGCGCCATCCTATCTCTCGCCAACGCCGTCAATGGCGATCGCGCAGCTCACGCCGGACAGCCGCAAGGGTGACATCACCCAGGGCTTTCGCGTGCCGCGCGGCACCATGATGGAGAGCCAGAACCTGAAAAAAACCGGGGTGACCTGCAGCTACACCACCGCACACGATGTGGTGCTGCATCCGCTGCGCATCAGCGAAGTCACTCTCGGCGGCGTGCCCGGCGATCTGCCCTCTGGCGAACTAAAATTGGGTGGTCTGGGCGCGGCCAGTGCGCTGCGCATCCGCATCAGCTGCGAGGGGATCTCCTCACTGAGTCAGCTCAGTGTGGATGACCTGATGCTGTTCCTCAGCGGCCCCGATATCCAGGCGCTGAAGCTGCTTGAGCTGCTGATGCAGCACCGGGTCGGCATCGTCCTGCAGTCCGCAGAGCAGCGGCCGCAGCGTCAGGTGCTGACGGATGACGCCCTGCAGCAGGAGGGATTTGCGCCGGAGCAGGCGCTGCTGCCGGACGATCTGCGCAACTTCGACGGCTATCGCCTGTTGCAGGAGTATTTTGCGTTTCCGGCGCGCTTCCAGTTTATCAGCCTGAGTCAGCTCGGCCCGTTCCTGCGTCGCTGCGACAACGCTACGGCGTTCGACATCATTATCCTGCTCGACAAAGCGGACAGCGCGCTGGAAAGCGTGGTCGATCATAGCCATCTGGCATTGCACTGCACGCCGGTCATCAACCTGTTCCCGAAAACCGCCGAGCGCCTGAAAGTCAGCGACAGCCAGCATGAATATCATCTGGTGGTGGATAACATCCGGCCGCTGGATTATGAGGTGCATTCTGTACAGCGGCTGTTCGCCACCGTAGAAGGCCAGCGGGAAGAGCAGGTTTTCCGTCCGTTCTGGAGCACCTTCAGCGGTGACCAGGGTGATTACGGTGCTTACTTCTCGCTGCGCCGCGAACAGCGCACCCTGTCAGAACAGGCGCAGCGCTACGGCACGCGCACCGGCTATATTGGTTCCGAAGTCTTTCTCTCGCTGGTGGATGAGCATCACGCGCCGTGGCGTGATGACGTGCGCTATCTCTCCGCCGAGGTGATGTGTACCAGCCGCGATCTGCCGCTGATGCTGCAGCAGGATCAGGGCAACTTCGTAATGCCGGATTCTATTCCGGTGTCGGAGCTGAAGCTGTGCAAAGGGCCGACGCCACCGCGTCCGGCGCTGGCCGAAGGCCTTTCTGCGTGGCGGCTGATCAGCCATCTGCAGATGAACTACCTCAGCCTGATGGACAGCAGCGACGGGGAAGGTGCTGCGGCGCTGCGCCAGCTGCTGAGCCTCTACGCCAACCTGGCGGAAGCGCCGGTTGCCCGCCAGATTGACGGCATCCGCCACTGTACGCTCAGCGCGGTCAACCGCCGCGTGCCGGAACCGGGCCCGGTAGTGTTTGCGCGCGGCGTCAGCATCACGCTGGAGGTGGATGAGCAGGCGTTTTCGGGTGCCAGTCCGTGGCTGTTCGGCAGCGTGCTGGAGCGGGTCTGTGGCCGCCTCGTAGCGCTCAACAGCTTCACGGAGTTCACCCTGAACAGCCAGCAGCGCGGCGAAGTGGGCTACTGGCCACCGCGCATGGGCCGGAAAGCGCTGATATGAGTGGCGAAAAAGTCATTACGCTGCCGCGGCTGACCCGACTGCCGGATGATTTCTGGCAAAAAGTGATGGCCGCGCCGTGGCGCTACGATCTGTTCCAGCTGCTGCGGCGGCTGGATGCGCAGGGCGGTCAGCGTTATCCGCTGGGCCGTGCGCCGCTGCCGAAGTTCGAATCGGTGCGCATCGGTCAGACGCCGTCACTGGCGTTTGCGCCTGCCACCGTCGCCAGTGCCACGCCACGTGAAGAGTCCGGACGTCATGAGCTGTCGATCTACAGCTTTGGCCTGTTTGGCCCCAACGGGCCGCTGCCGACCCATCTGACTGAATATGTGCATGAACGCATCGTGCATCATCAGGATCACAGCCTGTCGGCGTTTGCTGACCTGTTCCATCACCGCGCCACGCTGCTGTTTTATCGCGCCTGGGCGGATGCGCAGCCGACCGTATCGCTGGATCGCCCCGACGACAGCCGCTTTCTGAACTATCTCGCCTGCCTGGCGGGCATCGGTTTACCGGCCCAGCAGCAGGCCAGTTCTCTGAGTCTTCATGCCCGCCTGATGCTGGTGGGTCATCTCAGCCGTCACGGTCACGATGCCGAAGGGCTGGTGCGTATCCTGCGCCACTACTTTGGCGTGCCGGTCCGGCTGACGCAGAACCTGCCGCACTGGCTGACGCTGGACAGCCGCGATCAGGCCCGGCTCGGCGCGGGACGCCACATGCCCCGGCTGGGTGCCTCTGCTTTTCTCGGGGTGGCGGTGCGTGACGTGCAGCACCGTTTTCGCCTGCACCTGGGCCCGCTCAGCGCCGCGCAGTATGCCCGTTTTCTGCCGGATGCCCCAGGCGCGCAGGAAGTGCGCGACTGGGTGCGTCACTACCTTGGCATCGAAATGCAGTGGGATCTCAGCCTGATCCTGGCCGCTGACGAAGTACAGGGTGTGGCGCTGGGCGGTGCTGCCCGGCTTGGTTACACCAGCTGGCTGGGGCAGATGCCGCAGCCGCAGGATCGAGAAGATTTTATGTTTGAGGTTGAGGCAGCTTCGCGCTAGCCCAGCCGCTTTCCCTGTTACACAGCCTGCGTCTTTCATTGAAGAGAGCCCCCTATGTCAGAAATCAGCCGTGCCGTGCTATTCGGCAAACTGGATACGCTGTTATTTACCTCGCTGGAAAGCGCCACCGCCTTTTGCAAACTGCGCGGCAATCCCTATGTTGAACTGGTGCACTGGCTGCATCAGCTGATGCAGCAGCAGGATGGCGACTTACAGCAGGTCATCACACATTTTTCACTGGATGAAAAGGCCCTGACTCAGGACATCGTTGCCGCGCTGGATCGCCTGCCGCGCGGTGCCAGTGCGGTCTCTGACCTCTCTGAGCATATCGACAGCGCCGTGGAGCGGGCGTGGGTTTACGCCTCGCTGAAATATGGCGCGACCCGCATTCGCGGTGGCCATCTGCTGATCGGCATGCTGAAAACCTTCAATCTGGCCAGCGTGCTGAAAGGCATCTCCGGCCAGTTCAGTCGCGTCAACGCCGATGCGCTGCTGGAGCAGTTCGACACGCTGCTCAGCAACAGCAAAGAAGCGCAGCAGGCGCTGAGCGCCCCGGCGGATGCCACTGGCGCACCGCCTGCCGCCAGCGGCACGACGCTGGAACAGTACGGTCAGGATCTGACTGCGCGCGCACATGACGGCCTTATCGATCCGGTGACCGGCCGTGACGATGAGATCCGCCAGATGGTGGATATTCTGATGCGTCGTCGTCAGAACAACCCGCTGCTGACCGGCGAAGCGGGTGTCGGCAAAACCGCGGTGGTCGAAGGCCTCGCGCTGCGTATCGCGGCGGGCGATGTGCCTGCGCCACTGCGCGATGTGCAGCTCTGGCTGCTGGATATCGGCCTGCTTCAGGCCGGTGCCGGGATGAAAGGGGAGTTTGAAGCGCGACTGCAGGCGCTGATCAATGAGGTGCAGTCCAGCCCGACGCCGATTGTGCTGTTTGTGGATGAGATCCACACCCTGGTCGGCGCGGGCGGTCAGCAGGGCACCGGCGATGCCGCCAACCTGCTGAAACCGGCGCTGGCGCGCGGCCAGCTGCGCACCATCGGCGCGACCACTTGGGCCGAATACAAAAAGTACATCGAGAAAGACCCGGCGCTGACCCGTCGCTTCCAGACCGTGCAGGTGCAGGAGCCGGATGAAGCCAAAGCGATTCTGATGCTGCGCAGCACCGTCAGCGCGCTGGAGAAACACCACCGGGTGCTGCTGCTGGATGATGCGGTCAGTGCGGCGGTGAAACTGTCGCATCGCTACATTCCGGCGCGTCAGTTGCCGGACAAAGCGGTGGCGCTGCTGGATACCGCCTGCGCCCGCGTGGCGGTCAGTCAGGGCACACAGCCTGCGGCGCTGGAGGATTGCCTGCACCGTCTGGCCGCGCTGGAGATTGAAGCGGAGATCATTGAACGCGAAATTAAGGTCGGCCTCGGTGACGTCACCCGCCAGCAGGCGATTGCCGCAGAGCGCACTGCCCTGGAAGCTGAACGCGATGCGCTGCAACAGCGCTGGCTGCAGGAGCGCGAACTGGTCGAGACCCTGATTGCGCTGCGTGCCCGCTGTGTTACCGAAGAGGATGCGGCGCTGCGTGAACAGCGTGATGCAACGCAGCAGCAACTCACTGCGCTGCAGGGCGACACGCCGCTACTGTTTGCCGCCGTCGATGCGGGCGTGGTAGCGGCCGTGGTGTCGGACTGGACCGGTATTCCGCTGGGCCGGATGGTGAAGAATGAGATCGACGCCGTCCTGAATCTGGCTGATACCCTGAACCAGCGCGTCATCGGTCAGCGTCACGGTCTGGAGCTGATCGCGAAGCGGGTTCGCACCACACGCGCGCGCCTGGACAACCCCAACAAGCCCGCAGGCGTCTTTATGCTGTGCGGCCCGTCCGGTGTCGGTAAAACCGAGACCGCGCTGGCGCTGGCCGAGTCGCTGTATGGCGGCGAGCAGAACATCATCACCATTAACATGAGCGAGTTTCAGGAGGCGCACACCGTCTCGACGCTGAAAGGCGCACCGCCGGGCTACGTCGGTTACGGCGAGGGCGGCGTGCTGACCGAAGCCGTTCGCCGTCGTCCCTATAGCGTGGTGCTGCTGGATGAGATTGAGAAAGCCCATCCGGATGTGCATGAGCTGTTCTTCCAGGTGTTCGACAAAGGCTGGATGGAGGATGGCGAAGGCCGCCACATCGATTTCCGCAACACCATCATTATTCTGACCTCGAACGTCGGCACGCAGTTGATCAGCGCGATGTGCGCCGATCCTGAACTGATGCCGGATCCCGATGCCCTGAGTACCGCACTGCGTAAGCCGCTGCTGGAGGTATTCCCGCCTGCGCTGCTGGGCCGTCTGCTGGTGGTGCCCTATTACCCGCTCAGCGATGACATGCTGGCGGAGATCGTGCGGCTGCAGCTGGCGCGCATCGTGCGTCGTCTGGCCGACAACCACGGCATTGAGGCGCAGATCGACGAGTCGGTGGTCAGCCAGATCGTACAGCGCTGCACCGAGGTGGAGTCGGGCGGTCGCATGGTCGATGCCATCCTCACCAACACGCTGTTGCCGCAGATGAGCCAGATACTGCTGAGCGCCCACGCCCGCGATGAGCGCTATCGCCGCGTTGAGGTGCGTTGTGAGCAGGGCGAATTTGTCTGCCAGTTCGCTGTTTAAAGCCTAGTCATCAGAGAGTTTTCGAATATGTCGGAACATGATCAACCCCTGAATGTCCCCAACGCCCTGCCGCTGAGTTACCGCTTCAATGAGTTTGAAATCAAAGAGGTCATCGGCGGTGGCGGCTTTGGCATCGTCTATCGCGCCTGGGATCACCAGCTTGAGCGTGATATCGCCATCAAAGAGTTCATGCCTGCCTCACTGGCAGTGCGCAGCGATGACCTGAATCTGGTACTGCGCAGCGAGCGGTTCAGCAAAACCTTTCACGCCGGCCTGAACAGCTTTATTCAGGAGGCGCGGCTGCTGGCGCGTTTTAACCATCCGAACCTGCTGCACGTGCTGCGTTTCTGGGTGCAGAACGACACCGCCTACATGGGCACGGTGTTCTACAGCGGCACCACGCTCTCGAACTTCCGCGAACGTAATCCGCAGTCGGTGAATGAGGCGTGGATCCGTCGCATGCTGCCGCCGCTGCTGGGCGCGATTAAAACCATCCATGAAGCGGGCTATCTGCATCGCGATATCTCGCTGGATAACATCCAGATCCAGAGCAGCGGCGAGCCGATCCTGCTGGACTTCGGGTCGGCGCGTAAAACCATCGGCAACCTGTCAGATGAGAGCGAGACCATGCTGCGCCCCGGCTATGCGCCGATTGAGCAGTACAGCGACAACGACGAGAGTGAGCAGGGCGCGTGGACCGATATCTACGCGCTGGGCGCAGTGCTGCACACGCTCATTACCGGTGCGCCGCCGCCGGTCAGCGTGGTGCGCAGCATTGAAGATAACTACCAGCCGCTGGTGCAGCGTCGTCTGGCGGGCTACTCCACCGCGCTGCTCAGCGCCGTCGATCACGCGCTGGCGCTGAAACCGGAAGACCGTCCGCAGAGTATTGATGATTTTGCGGTGCTGATGGCGCTGCCGGAGCGCGAGCCTGAACCGCTGCTCAGCGCAAAAATGAGCGGGCCGGGCACCATGCTGGTGCCGATTGAAGAAGAAGAGGTCGTCACACCCGCCTCGCCGCTGAAAACGCTGCTGGGACACCGCTTTGCACTGCCGGGTCTGGTGGCCGCAGGCGTGCTGGTCGGCCTGTGCGCCGGTCTGCTGATGTCGCGTGGTGATGACCAGACGGCGCCGGCTGAGACCGCGCAAAACAGCGCGCCTGCCGCCACCGTCGCGCCGGTTAATCAGCCGGTGGCTGCGCCACCGACGCAGGCTGAGACCCCGCCTGATACCGTTGCCAGCGCCCCGGCTCAGACTGCTGAGCCTGCGCAGACCGCCGCACGTGAACCCGATCCTCAACCGGCACCGCCCCCCGCGCCGGTCGCTCAGGTCTATATCCGTCTACAGCAGGGTGAACGTGTTCAGGTCAACGGTCAGCCGCAGGCGCTGGTCCCGGCGGTGAATGGCTTCGCCACGCTGCAGCTGGCACCGGGTAACTACACCTTTGCCATTAGTGGCCAGAGTGGCACCCGCCAGCAGACGCTGACCATCAGCGAAGAAGGCGTCTGGTTGCTTGATCCACACAGTTAATAGTCAGGGATTACTTATGTTCTCACGCATTACTGCACAGCTGCCGGCGGACGGCCTGCTGTTCCACACGCTCACGGGCACCGAGACGCTGTCCCGTCCGTTTGTGCTCACCGCCGAA